>NZ_SPPZ01000033.1 GCF_004570525.1 Streptococcus sp. WM07
TGTAATACGGCTTGGATGAATGAATTTTTACGACAACTGTCAGAAGCTTACCCTAACGACTATATTATTTTGGTGATGGATAATGCGGTTTGGCATAAATCACAGACATTGGATATTCCTAGCAATATTGAATTTACATTTATTCCACCTTATACACCAGAGATGAATCCGATTGAACAAGTTTGGGCAGAGATTCGGAAATTAGGATTTAAGAACAAAGCATTTAAATCATTGAATGACGTCATTGATCAGTTGCAAGAAGTTATCCAAAGCTTATCAACTACTCGCTTACGATCGATTGTCCATAGAGAATGGATATCTGCTAATTTTGATTCTGAATGAGTATAAGGACCAAAACCATACCGTTCAGGCTGTTTCCTCTACATTTCAGGCTATCCTAATCACAAGAAGCTCGATTCGGGATATAATAAGTCCAAACTAACACACCGTCAAACTAGAAAGGTCTTATCATTACTCATGAATATCGCTTTTATTAAATTCTGTTCCAACCTACTCAGTATCATTTTTTTCCTTGCTTTGATTGGTTCCTGTTTCCCGGTTGGCGAACCCCTCCTATCCCTGCTTTTGGGGATTCAATTCACAGCTATCGGACTCCTCTTCCTACTGACTTTCAGTATTCGTCCGCCAAAATAAAAAAATTCCTTCAAGTCATGAAATACTTGAAGGAATTTTTTTATGGTTCATAACTAGACCAGCCATCTACAACCTGAACAACCTGATAACCTTGTTCGTTTAAGAAAATACTAGCCTTCTGAGCACGAATACCCTTGGTGCAGACCACATGATAGACCGTATTGACATCCAATTGATCTAGAGAGTCTGCTAATTCCGATTCAGGAATATTGAGCGAGCCTGCAAAATGGCGAAGGGCAAAATCTTCCCGATCTCGAACATCCAAAATGGCGATTTCTTTCTCATCCTGCAAAGCACCTAATTGAGCTATCGTTATTTTTTCCATCGTACCCCCTAAGGATTTTTACTATCCAATAGAATCGTCACTGGCCCGTCATTCACCAAAGCCACCTGCATATCTGCAGCAAACACACCTGTCTCAACGGGAACAAAATCTGCCAAAAGCTGATTAAAATCGTCATACAAAACCCGAGCCAAATCCGGCTGAGCTGCTCCGGTAAAAGCTGGCCGATTCCCTTTTTTAGTTTGAGCAAAGAGAGTAAATTGGGAGACAGACAAAATTTCTCCTCCAATATCCTGAATGGATAAATTCATTTTCCCTTGATCATCCGCAAAAATTCGCATATTGACAACCTTACGGCAAATATAGGCTAGATCATCCGCAGTATCATCAGGATCAATCCCGACTAACAGGAGAAAACCTGAGCCAATGGCTCCTTGAACTTCCCCGGCAATGGAAACAGAAGCTTCCTTTACTCGCTGTAATACAACTCGCATAAATAGCTCCTATCCATTTGTTCTTTTAACAGAATAAACATCTGGCACATTCTTGATACGGTCTACAACTGTTGTGAGATTGGCCAAACTCGAAATACCGAAGGAAACGTGGATAGTTGCAAATTTCATATCCTTCGATGGTTGAGCATTAAACATGGATATATTCTTAGTTGAATTGGAAAGAACCTGCAAGACATCATTAAGTAAACCTGTCCGATTGAGACCATAAATATCGATATTCGCGGTGTATTCCTTATTACCTGAGCCAGAACCTTCCCACTCAACCTCTAAGAGTCTTTGCTCATAGTTTTCTTGCGAACGTAGGTTCATACAGTCTTCACGGTGAACAGCAACTCCACGTCCCTTCGTAATATAGCCAACAATGGTATCCCCTGGAACTGGATTACAACACTTGGCCATCCGAATCAGCAAACCTGGAGCTCCCTTAACAGAAACACCCTCTTCCTGCCTAGATTTGGTGTTGATCGGCTTATCACTCTTGATCTCTCCACCATGAAGGAGCTCTTCAGCTTGGGCACGCGCCTTCTCTCGCTCAATTTCCCGACGTTCTTTCTCCGTCAAGCGGTTAAAGACAGAGATCGCAGAAACTTCCCCAAATCCAATAGCTGCATAAAGAGATTCCTCAGACTTATAACTGGATTTATCCAAGTAGGCATCTAGGTGCTTTTTATCCAAGAATTGGTTCGCCTGCATATCATGCTGCTGGAATTGCTCCACCAAAAGCTCTCGACCCTTATCAATAGACAAGGCCTTATCTTGATTCTTGAAGAACTGACGAATCCGATTACGGGCTTTGCTCGTTTTAACAATTGTAATCCAGTCTCGACTTGGACCAAAAGAGTTGGCAGAGGTGATAATTTCCACCTGATCACCAGTCTTAAGCTTGGTGGTTAGTGGCACCATACGGCCATTAACCTTAGCACCAGTAGCCTTTTCCCCAACCTTAGTATGAATTTCATAGGCAAAATCAATAGGTACCGAGTCTTTCGGTAAGGCACGGACCGCACCATCTGGCGTAAAGACATAGATTTCTTCGGCTAGGAAATCTTGTTTAACCGTGTCCACAAATTCCTTGGCATCTCCAGATTGTTCCTGCAAGTCCATCATCTCGCTAATCCAGTTCATTCCGATCGCTGATTCCTTGCTGTCTACTTTACCCTTGATACCTTTTTTATAAGCCCAGTGAGCGGCAACCCCATATTCCGCAACTTCATGCATTTCCTGGGTCCGGATTTGAAACTCAATCGGCCCTTTTGGTCCGTAGACAGTCGTATGGATAGACTGGTAACCATTGGCCTTCGGATTGGCAATATAATCCTTAAATCGCCCTGGCATTGGTCGCCACAATTCATGGACATATCCCAACATCGCATAAACTTCGCTCGGTGTTTCTAAAATACAGCGAATAGCGATCAAATCATAAATCTCCTCAAAACGCTTTTTCTTATCCTGCATCTTGCGGTAGATGGAATAGATATGTTTAGGACGCCCATAAATCTGGCCGTCCAAATTCCGCTCGGCTGTGTACTTAGTAATTTTAGCAACCACTTCATCCACGAGCGCTTCCCGTTCCCGCCTTTTTTCTTTCATTAAATGAGTAATCTTATAAAATTCAACCTCATTCAAATAACGGAAGGACAAGTCTTCCAACTCCCATTTGACACTGGAAATCCCCAAACGATGCGCCAACGGAGCATAAATGTCCATGGTTTCACGAGCAATTCGCTCTTGTTTATCCTTGCGAAGATGCTTGAGAGTCCGCATATTGTGTAGACGGTCAGCCAACTTGACCAAAATAACCCGCATGTCCTGAGACATGGCCATCAACATCTTGCGATGATTCTCTGCCAACTGTTCCTCGTGCGATTTATAGGTTACCTTTCCAAGCTTCGTCACACCATCTACAATTAGCCGCACTTCTTTGGAAAATTCTCGCTCAAGACTATCCAAAGATACCACCGTATCCTCTACGACATCATGCAAGAAACCACAAGCCACTGTAACAGCATCCAACTTTAATTTCGCTAGAATCCCCGCAACCTGAATGGGATGAATAATATACGGCTCCCCAGACTTGCGAAACTGACCACTATGACGATCAATCGCATAGATCAAAGCTTTTTGAACGAAGGCTACATCTTCGGGTGATAAATATTCTCTCGTAAGGGCAACAACTTGAGCCCCTGTTAAATTCGCTTCTTTTGACATCCTGCTCCCCCTTGTTCTTGTCCCCTATTTTACCATTTTTCCCTTGGTATGGAAATACTCCAACCCTATAGAAGCAGGCCTCCAGCCCACTTTTTCCCTTTTTGAGAAAAAATCCAAAAAGACTTTTGACTCAAAGGATCTTCAATGCTAAGACTTAAGAACTTGTAAGCCAACAAGGGCTTGGTAAGCCAAGTAAAACACCGACTCCTCTGCCCCGCAGCCAACCGCCGCAAGTCCAAGGACAAAAGCTGCCGCCCCCGATCTCCCTGCCAAGTCTCCCAGTTCACAAACACTGGCCAAGCAAAAGGAAAAGCCGCTACTCCCCTATTTTCCCAAGTTAAAATCAAACCAGTCCCCAGTAAACTAGATACAAAACGGACCTGGGATAACCACAGCTGGTAGCCCAAACACCTCTCTACCGCCTGAAAAGTCTTTGGATTTTGGGGCAAGGCTGGTCCCAAAAAAGACAAGGCCAGACTCCGCATCTGAGCTAGTAAGTCCCGCCCCGGTGGAGACCATAAACAATTCGAAGACCACTCACCCCCTAGCACCCGCTCTAAACCAACCTCCCCCAAACCATACATCTGAGCCCCATCAAAAGACAAACCTCCCCACCTTAACTCGTCTAGCCAGACCCGTGTCTGAGCCAAATCCCCCAATTCATCATGATAGAAAGCATAAGCCTGCTCCCAATCCAACCAGCTAAAAGCACGCCGCAAGCAAAATCGACAGTTTTGAAACGTCGCTAGCCAGGGGTCGACATAAAACCGCTGGGCAAAATCTCCTTGAGGTAAGGGACCCAAGCCAGCAAGTTGATGCCACTCACCCCAGTGACCCAAACCACCTAACTGCACATAAGCAAGCAAACCATCTTGCCCCCATGCTTGTCCCAAAGCAAGTACCAAACGCTGATAGGCTAGTGCTAAAAAAGGATGGTTATAATCAGGTGCCAACCCAGATCCAAAGGGACCAACATAAGATTTTGCAGGTACTCGCTCCAATAACCAATCTGGCAGATCTGGCTTCTCCTTCCGACTAGGGTTGTCCAAAATCAGCCGAAAAACCAAACGCTGGCCCTGCTGCCGTAGTTTACAGAAGCCCAATCGCTGCTCCCAATCTCTAAATGTAAATTCTCCTTCCTTCGGCTCTAAATCCCGCCAATTCAAAGATAAAAAACGAAGACTAGTCCTTCCCGTGTCAACCTGCCGAAGATCTGGTGCATAACCCACCAAGGGGCGATTCTGTAGGACTTGATACTCCCATCGTTTAATCCGATACATCCCTTCTCCTTTACTGCCAATTCTTCCCTTAAACGCCAAGAACATGCTATACTAGTTGCAACCATACTGATTAAAGATCTCTTCTACCGTTGCCAATTCAAGTGAGAGTGCTGATTGCAGTTCTCGACTACCATTCACGGATAGCAGAGAGCCTTTGCAAGAAAGGAAAGCTATGACTGACAAAAAGACTATTTTAGAAAAAGCTCGAACCTTTGTTTTTCAAGAACTAGCAAGCGAATCCTCTGGTCACGACTGGTGGCATATCCACCGAGTCACCCAGAATGCCATCACTATTGCCAAACAAGAGGGTGCTGACCTCTTTATTTGTGAACTTGCCGCCCTTCTTCACGATATTGCAGATGCAAAATTTAATGAGAGTGAGGCTGCTGGACTCCAAATCGTCCAAAACTGGCTGACAACTAACGGGGTCTCAGCTAGTGACTCTGAGCATATCCTACACATTATCCAATACATGTCCTTCAAGGGAGGCACTCAATCTCATGTCAGCCTAAGCCTTGAAGGACAAATTGTCCAAGATGCTGATCGCTTGGATGCCCTTGGTGCTATTGGAATTGCGAGAACCATGGCCTACTCTGGTCACTTCGGCAGACCGATCCATGATCCCACTCGCAAACCTAGAGAACAGCTAAACTTAGAAGAATACCGTAATGGACAAGATACCGCAATCATGCACTTCTATGAAAAACTACTCAAATTAAAAGATCTTATGAATACTACTCATGCCAAAAAAATGGCTCAGGGACGGCACCAATTTTTAGAGGTCTATCTGGAGCAATTTTATGCCGAGTGGGAAGCAGAGCGCTAACCTTCTCCTCTTTTGAATATAGGAAAGAGACTGGGCAAAAACTAGCAATTTCTGGCTTAGCTTGAAATTTGAATAAATAGAAAACAGCTTAGAATCAACGTTTTTAATAACGTAATTCTAAGCTGTTTTCTATTTCGAAGGCTTTTTGCCCAGCCTCTTACTTGTTTATTCGAATTTAGCAAAAATTTCTTCTAGCCTTTGAGCTATCTGTGTATAGGTTTTTGGGGATTTCAAGGCTACTTGAGCCGAGTGACCTAGAACATGATAGGTCATTTGTTCTTGTAAGCGAGCCAATCTTCTACGAGCCAGCAAAACTAGAACTAAGCTAGCCGCAAGAAAGCCACAGGCCAGATAAGCCGGAGCTAGCCAGGCCAAGACTGCTGTTAGACCCACAGAAAAGACTGCAAAAATTTGAGCAAGAACCTTCGCACCACGATAATCCGCAAAATAGAGAATCGTCAACAGGTACGCATTCGCGATTCCGTAAATTCCATAACCCAACAAGAGCTGATTCAAAAGGAACAGACTTCCTACAGGGAAATGTGACTCCAGCGGTAAAAGCAGGAGGTTGAGCACCACCATGAGTAAGCTAGTCGCAATAACCTGTTTCCAAATGAGATACCCCAGTTCCCTCTGTAATACCCGTACCATATCGCGCTCAGCCTGTTGCAGACTAAGGTAATTCCCTTTTTTATTATATAAAAGGAAAAAACGATGGAAGTGGGGATAAAAGAAAACTTCGACAGAAATAACATAGGTCACCAAAGCAAAGAGGGTTAGGAGAAAGGCTAAAAGTAGACCAAAATTATAACTAGGGGCTTGGCGGAAAAAACCGGAAACCGTCTGGCTAAGAGGACTATAGAGGGCAATTACCACATGCCCATAAAGTCCTAAGAAAAGCAATGGTCCTACAGGTGCCAAATCCGCATACCCATCGACACTTCGTAAAAAATCAAAAGACAGGCGGTGATTGCTAGGATAGTGCAACAAAATCTGACCAACCATCCGAATTAGCACAAAACCATAAGCCAGACAGGCCCCTAACAGAAGACCTTGATTCAACCCAAGGTAGGATGCTAAGCCACCAACGACCAGAAGAATGCCTGCAGCTAATACAAAAGCCTTACTGATCGAGCGATATTCCTGGATAGCCGTTAAATATTGGATAGCATTCCAAATTAAGGTCAGAACTCCAAATAAGAGTAGATTCAAAAGATAAGCCCAGGGACCCAAACCTGTAAACAGAAGGAATAGGCCATAAACCAACATTCCCACCATCAAGAGCAGGGCACTGGAAGCAAAGAAAGACGGAAGAACCTTGTCTTCCTGGTCCTGATAAAGACAATCAGCTAAATAGCGGCTAACTAGGTAAGAAAAGAAACTCTGAATACCTAGAGAACCCAACATAGCATAGGTAATCTCTGTCAAAACCTGCGTACGACTACTCGCATCCACCAAGGTCAACTGGGCCAACAATTGTACCAAGCCAACTAGGAACAGGCCTAGTAAAAAGGGACCGACATAAATCAGACTAGTATAGCCATAAGCCTTCTCCTTGGAAAGCGGAGTCTGTTCGTCATAAATTTTTCGCAATTCAAAACCGATTCCGGCCACTAGTTCAGCCTCCCTTCATACATCTGCTGGTATTTCTTCATCATGTGTTGGTGTTGATAGCTCCGAGCTACTCGTTGTCGACCAACCTGTCCCATACGCCAGCGAGCTCCTTCAGACAGAGCCATTTTAATCATCGCCTGTCCCAAAGCCCGACTATCCGTCGGTGGAACTGTATAACCGGCTAGTCCCAATTGATCAAACGGACCACCCTCTAAAAGCTCCCGACAGGCTCCGACATCTGTAGTAATACAAGGACGACCTGCTGCCAACGATTCCAATACAGCTAATGGCTGCCCCTCTGACAAACTCGAGAGAACTGTAAAATCCAAATGTTTCATGTAGTCCCGTACATCAACACGTCCTACAAAGATAATTCGATTCAGCTCTAGATCTTTCACCAACTGGTAACATTGTTGAGCATAGTCGGAATCAACTGTATCTCCAAGAATATGCAGGCGAACATAGGGAAGTTCCTGACTCACGTCTGCAAAAGCCCGAATCAAATTGAGAACATCCTTAATCGGTGCCAGACGAATCACCGCACCAATATCCACCCAATCTCCAGGAGCTTTTAAAGGAATCCCGTTAAAGCGCTCATAATGAATCCCGTTCGAAATCACCTTAGTCTTTCTAGCAGGAGCTCCCAAAGCTATTTGCGTTGTACGTGCATTCTCAAACAAAGATGTAATGCAATCAGCCTGATCATAAGCCGCTTGAGCCAAGCGATTAAAGTAGGTGATCCAAGCTTGCTTCATAGCATGGAGAACCCAGTTGGAACTAAGAATTTCTTCTTCCCGTTCCCGACTATAGATTCCATGCTCCGTCACATAAAAAGGGTTCCCCGTTTGATAACTAGCCATAGCCCCCAACACGCCTGCATAACCTGTTGAGATCGTATGATAAGCATCCGCTTGCGGAATCTCAGACCCAAGAACCGTCAAAAGCGGTGTTAGCATGGATTGCAGAGAATAGTAAAAATCTGTAAAAGGTACCAGTGGGTAAGATTCCTTAGCTGCTTCTTCCACCCAAGAGATAAACTCAGGACTTCTAGTCAACCAAGCGGGATCCAGACGTCCTGCTTGAGCAGACTTGAAAAGTTGTGACCAAGATGGCTCCCCACCACGAATCAAGGCTTGCAGACTAGAAACTTCCATATCTGACAAGGCCAAAGCAGATCCTCCAGAAATTTGTGGTGCTTGATCCAAGAAAACTTCATGAAAAGCTACAACATTATTAGGTATTTCATAAACCGGTTCAGCTGATATAGAACCACCTGGATGCACCGTCCAAATAACAAACTCGTGCTCCGGTAAGGATTGAATATAATCATGAGCCCAGGTTGAAACTCCCCCATGGACATAGGGATAAGAACCTTCAAAAATAAGGGCAATTTTCATACTCTTCTCCTTCTTTCTTCTTACTCGCCTTGAAGACCTTAGAGATTGCCTTCCAGACCTTGTTCCCAGAATCGTAAATTCGCTTCATTCTCATGGGTAATGTAGATGCCTTCTTCTCGAGCAGACGCCAAGGCCTTCCGAAAATTCCATGCATCATGTAATTCATAATAATAACGAAGTAGCAACATCCAGACCTCTTCCTTGTCCGACCAAGTCGACAGGAGACTATAGAGGCTCTCTTGGACTGCTTCATAATCTTTTAGATCCAGGTTAATCTGCGCTAAGCGCAAACTTCCTTTAAAACTGTTCGACTGCTCTTCTTGCGCACTAGCCAAACGGCGAGCCTGTATTAAATACGCACGACGAGCCTGTCCTTCCAATAAATCTGTTGCCAAGTAAGCTTCCAAAACCTGCTGATAGGCTTTGAGCCGAGCAGGTTCATGCGGTGCTTCTTCATAAGACTTCCGCAGATTTCGAATATCCCGCTCATAGTCCTCTTGCAAACTCGCAATCACACTAGCCGCATAGTGAACAATCTCCGGATCTCGGTGTTTCCGTGCCATGAAAAGCAATTCCAAGTTCTCCTTTGCCTTACTTAAAGGTAAGTCTAACAACAAGCTTCGAGCTACCTGACCGTCTTCCAATAGAAGAGCTGTCTCCAAAGGTAGAACCAGGCTTTGATGCGGATCCAAATCCAAGCCCTTGGTTTGCTCCATCACATCCCATTCAACTGGTTCCTCAACCAATTTTGGATCTAACTCAATTTGCTGACTAAGATGGATAATGGAAAGAAGCAAGGGACCAAAAATCGGCAATAGGAAAGCAAAAAGCAGATAGTAACCAGGAAAATAAAACACTCCCCGCTTACACTGTCTGGTCAGGTAACTAGCCCAGACCAAATGAAGAACCAAAACCAGGCCCATAAAGGTCCATTCCATAGACTAACCCTCCTCTTTTAGCTGTCCCAAGCGTTTTCGTGCATCTTCTCTTTCCAAGAAGAAACTCAACAATTGGACAAAGAACTCAATTTGTTGTGACTCCTGTAAATTCATGTGTTGGAAATCCACTCCCTCAATCCAGAGCAGATAGGCCACCTGTCCTGAACGTTTAATGCTGACAGCATAGGCCGGGTATCCCGCCAAAAGATCCACATTAACCCAAGAAGAACCTTCTTGAATACGTGTCGCCACCCGTGGAAGAGCAGATAGATCAATCTTATCAGGCATCCCTTCAGACTTGCCAACCACCAAGTGGGCTGTCACCAATCCTTGATCAAATCGGTAAATCCCCAACTTCTGCGCTTGAATTTTTGTATCCAATTGACTCAAGGCTTCCGCAAAAATCGTATCTCCTGGAGCTTGGGCTAAACGGTTAAAAAGGGTTGCAAAATAACCAAAACCACCGCGCTCGCTCAAGATTTGATAGCGCAAAGATTGCCGATCTTCTAACACATGACGGTAATTTTCCTGCAAAGCTTGATGCTCAGCTTTAAGTGCTGCTTGTTCGGACCGCAGAGTCGCCTGCCGATCCAAACTTTGCATTTGTAAATAACCCGCAAGAGAGGTAGCTAAGACATAGGCCAAAACCTGAATCCAAAAACCAGCTGAGGTTAACAGAGGCACTGCCTGTCCTTGAGCAAATGCCAGCTGTAGGACAAGAACCAAGCCTAAAGCTAGGAAGCCCTTTTTAATTCCCCGCGCTTGGGCTACGACTACTAAGTACAAAAGGGGGAAAGAGAGAGACAAAGCGAAGAATTCATGAGTCACTAAGAGTTGTAGACCCTGAGCCAACAGAGCTCCGAAGAAGAGGACTGCATAGTCCACCCAAGGAGACTTGGCTTGATCCAGTGGTTGCCAAACCTTCTCCTCCACTCTAACTTCACCAACTAAGGGAAGCAAGTCTAAAATACTAGCCGGCTCAGACCACTGGTAACGCTCGGTTAGACGAGGCCCTACTGTCTCTGAATAGAACTCTTGATCTTGACCTCGGAAATGACGCTCTAATCCAGCCAAACTTTCTTCTTTCAATAAAAAGTCTGCCAAATCTCCAAAGGTTGCTTGCGAGTTTGGGAACCAAGACAAGGTCTCAAATTGACCATCCCAACTATCAAGAATCCGATAAACGAGGGAAGCAAGAGACTCCAAGGTTGTGAAGGGAGCAACTTGATCTTCCCGTTCCGTAAATTCTAAACGACCATGAACCTGTGCTTGTCCTAAAACCTTCGCAAAATAAGGTTCCTGATTCCAATTTGAAAAGAGGTAGGGCAGTTGCAAGATTTTATACGGCTGCCCTCGCCAAGATTCTAACAATTCAGTTTCCAAATCCATCAATCCCGGAAGACTCGACTCAACTTTGGGCCCTGTTAGATACAAGAACTTCATAACCGAAACCTTACCAGCCGCCAAGGATTCCAATAATTCCCGTAAGGAAGCGAGAGACTGTGCACTTGGATTTTTATAAGTTAGGTGGTCAGAGAAAAAGACCACTTGTTGGAAGTCATAGGCCTCCACAATCTCCGTCAAACTAAAGGGACTCTGCCCTGGTTTGACCACTGTCAAATTCTTTTCTTGTCCCCCTTCTAGCTGGGATTCTCCAAAAATGAAGACCGATCCCTGAGGGAAACTCTCTTGAATAAAGCTCTCCGTTACATAAGATGTATTCCCTATTAACAAAGTCCGCATCTTCTCGCTCCTACTTTCCTTTTCCATTCACTTGTTCTATTCAATCAGGACAGTTCAAAGAGACAACTCCCCCAATTTTATCAATATTCTCATTATACCATACTCTTTCAGGGATTCCGACACTCACACCAAAAAAAGAGGCTGGTTCAAAGTCCCAACCTCTTATCAGGGAACCAACAAGCCCCTCTTCTCTACACATTTTTGTGGGAAGAAAGTTCCAACTGATAGCTAATAGCACTCAGTAGATAAAGGGGAGCTGTTTCTGCTCGAAGAATCCGAGGGCCTAAACCAACCAACTGGGCACCATGTTCTTGATAGGAGGTAACCTCTTGAGGACTAATACCTCCCTCTGGACCAACAAGTATCAGTATTTTCTGACCTTCTGTCAACTGACTCAGTACCTGTGCGAAACGGCTCTTTTCACCGGCCTTAGCTTCTTCTTCATAAGCCACCAAGACATGGTCAAATTGGTCCATTCGTTGCAAAAGTTCCGCCTGGTCAGCCAATAGCTCCACCTGAGGAAGTAAGTCTCTCTTGCTTTGCTCCGCTGCCCCTAAAACAATTTTTCGCAGTTTATCTTGCCGCTTAGTTCGTTTTTTCGCATCCCATTTGACAACCGACCATTGACCAGGGAAACCCCAGATTTGATGGACACCTAGCTCAGTCGCTTTTTGAGCCACTAAGTCGAGCTTATCCCCCTTGGGATAAGCACAAGCTAGTGTTACTTGAACCGGCAATTCTTGATTTGACACCACACGCTCCTCTAAATCAAACAGAGCAGCTTCTTTGTTCGTCAACCGAGCTTGCCATTTTTCCCCATCATGAAAGACCAGGATCAAACGTTCTCCTTCTTGAAGCCGAAGAACAGAGAATAAATGTTTGAGCAGCTCCTTATTTGTTACTTGATAGGGATTTGAAACTGAATCTTGAACAAAATATTGTTGCATGCTAGCCTCCAATAACACCTTCTGGATTTTGGGTCTTCTTAAAGACAGCCGCATTCCACTCTCCTTCAATCATTTGGCGTTCTAGGTAAAAACCAGCAGCTTCTGCTGCATCTCGAACAAGCTGCCACTTATCTGCGATAATACCGCTCATAATGAGATACCCCTCATCTTCCAACAAACGGTAAGCATCCTCCGTTAATAAGACCAAAATATCGGCTAAAATATTCGCAACAATAACCTGAGCTCGCTCCTCAACCCCCACCAAGAGGTTTCCTACTGCCACCTGAATCCGCTCAGAACCTGGATTTAAATCAATGTTCTCTTGTGCCACCTTAACTGCAACTTCATCCAAATCATAAGCAAACACCCGCTCTGCTCCTAGCTGAACTGCCGCAATCGACAAGACTCCACTTCCCGTTCCGACGTCCAAGACCCGCTCCCCGCCACGGAGAACTTGCTCCAACGCGTACAAACTCAATTTAGTTGTTGGATGCGTTCCTGTTCCAAACGCCATTCCTGGGTCCAACCGCAAAAGTTTTTCTCCTGGGCTCGCTTCATAATCTTCAGTCCAAGATGGTAGAATCGTCAATTGCTGACTGATTCGAGCAGGTTCATAGTACTTCTTCCAATTCTCTGCCCAATCCTCTTCTTCAAGTGTCTGCGATGCAATCTGAATACCAGACTTATCAAAGGAAACCTCAGCTGCTTGAATCGCAGCTGCTAGTTCCTGCTTCAAAACTCCTAAATCGACCTGCTCTGGATAATAGGCCCGAATCGTAATTGTCGGTAACAAAGCCACCTGGGGCAACAGTTCGCCAAAACCATCTTCTGGTCGCTGAAACTCTTGGCTATCCTCAATCGCCACCCCTTGGGCGCCGAACCCAATCAATAGGTCGCTCATCCATTCTTCACCCTCACGATTCACCACGACCGCTAATTCTTGCCACATCTTTTTTCCTCCTAATAACGCGGATAGGGATAGGTTCTTCCCTCTTCTATTTCCTCCAAACCACGTTCAAATGCTACGTGATTCCACTCCAATTCAAAGTCCTCTGCTTCTTCATCCTGTAAAAAATCAAAAATAGCGTCCAAGCCATCTTGGGCTAAATCTGACAAAAATTGCACAAAGTAAGCTAGGAACTCGCGGGAAAACCCAACCTTGGGGTCATAGGGAATAACCGTCAAATAATCCCTCTCCTCATACCGAGACTTGGCAGGATTCACAAATAAAAGCGCCTCCTCCAACAACAATTCCTCTGCAAAAACCTGATCCTCCTCGTCCAATAAAGCCACTTGTTCCTGATTGGCAATCTCTAACAAGAAAGATAGTTGGACAGCATGGTTTTTCTTATCCCACTGAATCTCGTAATCGAATGGAAAAATTTTGTCCATCTCCTGCTCTAATACCTCGATAAATCCATATTTGGCCATAGGGTGGACCTCCTTTCATGTGCTATAATAGTTCTTATTATTCTACCACAAGATTGAAGGAGGAAGAAACGGATGCACCAAAATCTAGCCCTAAGGATGCGACCCCAAAATCTGGAGCAGATCGTTGGACAAGCACACTTGGTCGGTCCCGGTAAAGTTCTACGCCGCATGGTCGATGCGGGCAAACTCTTCTCCATGATCCTTTATGGCCCACCAGGAATCGGAAAAACAAGCATTGCCAGCGCTCTCGCTGGAAGTACTGGTCAAGTTTTTCGAACCTTCAATGCCACAACCGATACCAAACAACGGATGAAAGAGATCGCTGAAGAAGCTCGATTTTCTGGTAGTCTCGTTCTCCTACTCGATGAAATCCATCGTCTCAATAAGGACAAACAAGATTTCTTTCTTCCCTTACTCGAAAGCGGTCAACTCACGATTATCGGAGCCACAACAGAAAATCCCTACTACTCCATCAACCCTGCTATCCGTTCTCGTCTACAAATCTTCGAACTCAAACCCCTCACCACAGATGAAATGAAGGTCGGTATTCAAGCAGCTATCAAGGATTCTAAGCGCGGCTTCGACTTTCCCGTCCACCTCACCTCTGAGGCCCTCACCTTCCTTAGCCAAGCCAGTAATGGCGACCTTCGTGCCGCCTACAACACCCTTGAACTAGCTGCCCTCTCCACCCCCAAAGATGATGATGGACAAGTTCAACTGGACTTGGAAATCCTCCAAGAATGTCTCCAAAGTAGCCATCTAACACTAGACAAAGACGGTGATGCCCATTATGACCTCCTCTCCGCCCTTCAAAAATCCATTCGTGGCAGCGATGTTGATGCCAGCCTACACTACGGAGCTCGCCTAATTAAAGGCGGTGATCTAGACAGTTTAGCCCGCCGCCTCACGGTCATTGCTTATGAAGATATTGGACTAGCAAATCCACAGGCTCAACTGCATACTGTCACCGCTCTTGAAGCAGCTACACGTATCGGTCTCCCCGAAGCCCGTATCCTTCTTGCTAACGTCATCATCGACTTAGCCCTCTCCCCCAAATCCAACTCAGCCTATATGGCCATGAACCAAGCATTAACAGATCTTGAAAAGCTGGGTTCACTCCCCATCCCTGACCACCTCCGCAGCGGCGTCCGTACAAACACAACCAAACAAACTTACCTCTACCCTCACGACTATCCAGACAAATGGGTCGACCAACCCTATCTACCACCCCAACTTCGCAACCGCTCCTACTATCAGCCCAACCAAACTGGTCGCTATGAACAAGCCCTAGCTGCTCGGAAAGACTGGATCGACCACCAGAGGCAAACCTAAACGCCCTAACAGTCCTACCCACAGTTCTTTTCACAATTAACGAGGAATCCCCTGTAAAATCTCGTAAAAAGAGGATGAACACGGTACATCTTTAAAGACAGATTTATTAGATAAGCGTTTTCATTTTTTTATCTTTTTCGCTTGTCATTTTTAAAAAAAGTGGTATTATAGATATAAAGATACGCTGTGGTGTGCGAATTCATACTTAAGTGTTGACCGACTATTTTTTGTATCATCCGGGAGACAAAGACATCTAACCGCGTGCAGGCCGTTCCACACGGAAGCAGCTTCAGTTAGAGCATGTCACCCACCTGCTTATTTGCGCGGGTTCAATACAAATCATGAATTTTCGGCACCAATACAGCTATTTTTTGCCTCCTTAGCTCAGCTGGCAGAGCAGCGGACTCTTAATCCGTGGGTCGCAGGTTCGATCCCTGCAGGGGGCAGTTGAATACAGACGAAAAAGAGACTGGGCAAAAACTAGCAATTTCTGGCTTAGCTTGAAATTTGAATAAATAGAAAACAGCTTAGAATCAACGTTTTTAATAACGTAATTCTAAGCTGTTTTCTATTTCGAAGGCTTTTTGCCCAGCCTCTTTTTTTGGTATCTACGTGTCTTTTGTCCGCCGTATGTCCGTTTGACTCAAAACTTTATGATTCAAGGATGCCTTTTTCTCGTTGTGACGAAGATATTCATTTCTACCTTTCAAAAAAATTGGATTTTGCATTATACAAAATCCAATCCTCGATGCATCACTAAATTGTTTATAAATTAGTAATAATATCGTACACCTGTCTCACATTTTCCACTCTCCAATTAGCTTCGGCATTAAAACGTGGCAGTCTGAAATCGTAATAACCGATCGTAGGAATCTCTACAGTTGTAGAAGCTTCAATAGCAATACAATTTTCAGCAGATAATGAAAGCCTCTCCAAAACATAATGATAAATTTCCGGATTGGGCTTACTCTCCTTAAAATTTTCTCCACTTTCAATAACATCAAAAATTTGAAAAATAGTACAGTTTTCTAAAACTTCTCTAATATGTTGATACGTTGATGAAGAAGCTACAGCTAACTTAATATTATTTGCTTTGGCAAACTAGATAATAAGCTCTATATCTTTACGAAATAATTTTTGATAATCTAAGTTCTTGTAGTGTTCTGTGCTAAAAGCTGGATGGGTTACACTTAACTAGACAGAAATTATAAACTCCTCTAAAATTGAATCAAAAGGAGAATATTATGGCTAGGCGTACTCGTCGTCATTTCAGTGACGAATTTAAACAACAAATCGTAGATCTTCATCGAGCAGGAAAAAGACGCAGTGAAATTATCGAACAGTATGATTTGACTCCCTCAACCTTTGATAAATGGATTAGACAGCCTAAAACAACCGGCTCCTTTAAATCAATTGATAATCTTTCTGATGAGCAACGAGAGCTAATGGAATTACGAAAAGAAAACCAGCGCTTGAAAATGGAGGTAGATATTTTAAAGCAAGCGGCAGTGATTATGGCACAAAAAGAGCGGTAATTACTGCTAACAAAGACAAATACAGCGTGACAGACATGTGTCGCATATTAGGAATTTCACGTTCTACCTACTATTACAAAGCTAAAGACTCCCAGGAAGAATGTTCCTCAGATAAGCATCAAGAAATGATTGAAGAATCTGTTCAAAGAATTTTCAAAAAGAGTCGATGTGTCTATGGAGCTAGAAAAATTAAGAAAGCACTTGCCAAGGAAGAAATCCATTTGTCTAGACGCAAGGCACGCCAAATTATGAAAAAATACAATTTGATATCGGCTTATCAAACAACTCATTACAAACCCTATTCAAAAGAGAAAAATGAAAACTCGATTCCAAACAAAGTTAATCGAGAATTCAGTAATAGATATCCTCTGGAAGTAATCGTTTCCGATCTAACCTATGTTCGTATCCAGAAACGATGGGCTTATGCCTGTATTATTATTGATCTCTTTAATCGTGAGATTACATTCATTGGTGGAATCACCAAAGGATTCATGGTAGCCTCAATTACCAGACACCTATGGACGTCAGACTAAGGTCTGACGAAAAAGAATTTATAAATTTGTCCAAATAGGTGTTGCCTTTCCAAGCCATACCTTTTCGATTTCCTCTAGCGTAAACTGCTTTCCAATAAATTTTTGTAGTAGTCCATACAAACGACCATACGATGTTCCGACTATTTGAAGTAATTCAGCATCTTCAATTCTGATATCAGGATTACTTTTCTCTATAAAGTTTTTTTGTAACTGAAAATCATAATATTCAGTATCCACAATCACACCATCCATATCAAATATAATCGCCTTCAAATCCATAGCAATCTTGAATAGATTTAATATCATCAATAGAATTGAAATCAACGGTATGAATTTTAAATGAGACGTATACTCTAAATATCATTTCTAAACTTAAAAATTAAATAAAATCAGCGTAATTGGTGATATATTTTTGAAAAGAATATAATTAAGAGCCCGAAAATCATAGAAGAAAGAACAATTATTTCATTTTTTACCTGTAATAAATGTCGAAGAATTACAACAAATAAAATAAAAAATAGCATGATAAAGATTGTGATTACTTTTTTTGAAATCATATTATGCACCTCCCCCAAAAAACAACTATAAATACATTCCTTACTAAAGATAAGCCCCTAAAAATTAAGATCCATATTATAAAAGAAAGCAATACATCAATAGTTGTTTCCATTAATAAAAAAATACGGAACCTTACCTTCCAACTTTAAACCAAGAAACATCTATAAACGTTATTAACTTCGAGCTCCTTTATAAGTTTGACGCATAGAGCAAATACTAAAAAGAATTTGAATACATCAATATTTTTATCAACATAACGGAATCTAATAAGGAGTGACCAACTCTTGAACTATAATAATTTTTAACTATATCATAGATAAATGAGACATCGATAGTGGATTCACTTTGGCAAAGTCTGTAATTTTCAGGAACTAGACACTCTAAGCAATAAAAACCTATTTGACTACGACTAGATTCTGAGCTAACTTGGCTAAACACAGCTCCCTTCGTTCCAAGCGTTTTCCTTATTTCTATTATACTCCTTTATATAAGAAAAAGCCTCTAGAATACAGCCGTCTAGAGACTTTGTCCATCATTTACTTATTTTCTCCGTGCTCAAAATTTTAGATTTTTAATACCTATGTAATTTACAAAGCTCTAAAAACATCTATTTACTACTCTCTAATTGTAAATTTCATTATTTTTTATTAAAAAAATCCAAATAGAAATCGAAAAATAAATTACAACTGCAATTAACCCAAATTATTCATACATAACTAAAAAAACTTCCAGAATCGCTGATACATCATGGTTTCTGGAAGTTTTTGATTTTCACCCATTAGGTGAGACTTTTGACTGGACAAAAAAGGATTTCCCCTTTATGATATAAGCGCAAACCAAATCAAA
>NZ_SPPZ01000340.1 GCF_004570525.1 Streptococcus sp. WM07
AGAAACAACATGGCGACGGAACTACGGCTGAAAACAAACCGGCTCTTGACCCAGAAAAACTCAAAGAGAAACAACATGGCGACGGAACTAAGACTGAAAACAAACCAGTTCTTGACCTAGAAAAGCTTAAAGAGAAACAACATGGAGATGGAACTACGGCTGAAAACAAGCCAGTTCTTGACCCAGAAAAACTCAAAGAGAAACAACATGGCGACGGAACTACGGCTGAAAACAAACCGGCTCTTGACCCAGAAA
>NZ_SPPZ01000341.1 GCF_004570525.1 Streptococcus sp. WM07
AAGAGTCAGGAATTCCAGGTAACGGAACTCAAATGGATCGCCCATCCTTCGATATTAACGGTTCGAAGCTCGGTGTATCTGTAGGTGAAGGTACTCAAGCAGACCGTCCAGCTGTGGATCCTGAGAGTTTGAAAGAGTCAGGAATTCCAGGTAACGGAACTCAAATGGATCGCCCATCCTTCGATATTAACGGTTCGAAGCTCGGTGTATCTGTAGGTGAAGGTACTCAAGCAGACCGTCCAGCTGTGGATCCTG
>NZ_SPPZ01000342.1 GCF_004570525.1 Streptococcus sp. WM07
CTGGCTTACCTGATTTACCATCTTCGAATTTCGGTTTGTTCTTATCTGCGTCTGTCTGATCTTTCTCAGCTACTGGAATCTTAACAGTAACTTGATCTGTTGAACCATCTGGATACGTTACTGTTACGACTGCTTCAATAACATCTCCTGGCTTCGCATCCGCTGGAACATCTACTGTAATCGCACCTGTGTTTGGATCTACCTTAACTAGTGGGTTGTTTGACTCAAACTTAGAACCTGCTGGAAGATCACTTC
>NZ_SPPZ01000343.1 GCF_004570525.1 Streptococcus sp. WM07
GAACTTACTTCAGAACAAGTTGAATGGTTCATGAAAGGATTTTCGATTACTCCTACTATAAAAACCATAAACAGTCGCGATTTCTATTGAAATCACGGCTGTTTTTCAGCTATAATTAGAGTAGAAACCCAAATTATTCATACCTCAGAAGAATCTGTGTAAATGCCTAAAAATCATCAGAAACAACCAATAACCAATTGGAATTTCTGATGATTTTTATTATTCACTAAATTGTTCTAGGGATAAAAATGTAT
>NZ_SPPZ01000344.1 GCF_004570525.1 Streptococcus sp. WM07
TACATTTTTATCCCTAGAACAATTTGGTGAATAATAAAAATCATCAGAAATTCCAGTTGATTATTGGTTGTTTCTGATGATTTTTTAGGCATTTACACAGATTCTTCTGAGGTATGAATAATTTGGGATAAAGAATGGGGAGCGAGAAATTTAAGCTAGAAATTCGTTCAAAAAGAGTTCGAAACTCCTCCTTAAGAGAATAGAGGTTAGACAGTTTTAGAACTTGTCTTCTAGCACTTTTTACAGACTTTCCA
>NZ_SPPZ01000345.1 GCF_004570525.1 Streptococcus sp. WM07
ATACTTAACAAAAAACAAAAATAGCTGTATACTATAAAGTATGAAAGTCGAACTAAATGAATATCAAATTAACGAATTGAAGCAAGCTCTGAAAGATAAAAAGAATGCACAACACCATAGGAAAATCCAAGCTCTCATTCTCTACTCTGAATGTCAGAATTTAACAGCAGTAGCTAAATCAGTAGGTTTTGTTCATCAAACTGTACGAAACTTATTGAACCGTTATCTAGAAGGAGGTTTAGAGGCACTCCTTA
>NZ_SPPZ01000346.1 GCF_004570525.1 Streptococcus sp. WM07
TGGATCGTTTGGATCTGTAATTGATGGCGGTACATAACCTTTACTTGGATCTGTTGGATCAACTGGCTTCAAGGGATTTCCATCTGGATCTTTCGGGGTATAACCCGGAATATATGGTAATGGTGGATTATCTCCTGGTACCAATGGTGTGTCATCATATGGTACAGGTGGACGATCCCCTGGATTGTCTACTCCTGGGATATAAGGCAAGTAGGAACCTAGTTCTTTGTAGACATAGGTAACACTTGTTTCAC
>NZ_SPPZ01000347.1 GCF_004570525.1 Streptococcus sp. WM07
ATAAAGGGGAAATCCTTTTTTGTCCAGTAAAAAGTCTCACCTAATGGGTGAAAATCAAAAACTTCCAGAAACCATGATGTATCAGCGATTCTGGAAGTTTTTTTAGTTATGTATGAATAATTTGGGAAAAAGAATGCACAGCACCATAGGAAAATTCAAGCTCTCATTCTCTACTCTGAATGTCAGAATTTAACAGCAGTAGCTAAATCAGTAGGTTTTGTTCATCAAACTGTACGAAACTTATTGAACCGTT
>NZ_SPPZ01000348.1 GCF_004570525.1 Streptococcus sp. WM07
ATTTTCCTATGGTGCTGTGCATTCTTTTTATCTTTCAGGGCTTGCTTCAATTCGCTAATTTGATATTCATTTAGTTCGACTTTCATACCTTATAGTATACAGCTATTTTTGTTTTTTTGTTAAGTATGAATTTTCACTTCTGATGCATCAACTATGATAGTATCGGTATCCTTTACTTTTCCTTTTTCAATAGTGAAACCACTTTGAACTAAGACTTCTTCAACCCAATGACTACGACGAATAAGGTTGCTTT
>NZ_SPPZ01000349.1 GCF_004570525.1 Streptococcus sp. WM07
AAGAAACATCCTATCGCAATAGTTACTTCCTTTTTTTGCCAGTGAAGAGGAGTTCGCATTCTTGGGAGTTGCTTCAAAGAACTTCCTACGAACATGCGCCCAACATCCGACCAGACTGGCTTCCTTTTTCTTTACGACTAATTGGAAGACCTAGTTTGGCCCAATCAGATTCCTGTCTATAATTTGGAACCTTTAAATTGAATTTTTGATGGATAGTGTGGGCTATGATAGAAGCAGATCCTAGGCTATGAGC
>NZ_SPPZ01000034.1 GCF_004570525.1 Streptococcus sp. WM07
ATATAGCTGGTGGAGTTGTGAAGAATCTGACGATGAAACGTTTTCGGAAACTGTTTGTGAATATAGTTGGAAAGTCTGTAAAAAGTGCTAGAAGACAAGTTCTAAAACTGTCTAACCTCTATTCTCTTAAGGAGGAGTTTCGAACTCTTTTTGAACGAATTTCTAGCTTAAATTTCTCGCTCCCCATTCTTTATGAAGCAGGAGATGAAAGTCCACCTTTGTTAGGAAATTAAGATGTTAAATAGTATACATTTTTAAAAATATATAGTTACACCAAGGGCGGAGTCTGCCTTTTTTAGGGTTATAAGGTACTGAATACATTTTTATCCCTAGAACAATTTGGTGAATAATAAAAATCATCAGAAATTCCAGTTGATTATTGGTTGTTTCTGATGATTTTTTAGGCATTTACACAGATTCTTCTGAGGTATGAATAATTTGGGCATCAGGAATCATTCTATATCAAGTAGGAATCTTAAAAGTTGGGTACCAAAACAAAAAAAATAAGGCTTTCCGAAACCTCAGAAAGCCTTATTTCATAGGGGTCTAACCCTTATTTCGCGATTGGGTAAACAGAAACTTGTTTCTTATCGCGACCTTTACGTTCAAAACGTACCACACCTTCAACTTTAGCAAAAAGTGTGTCATCACCACCGCGACCTACGTTCACACCTGGATAGATGTGAGTACCGCGTTGACGGTAAAGGATAGATCCACCAGTTACAGTTTGTCCGTCTGCAGCTTTTGCTCCAAGACGTTTTGCTTGTGAATCACGTCCGTTAGATGTAGAACCTCCACCTTTTTTGTGGGCGAATAATTGCAAGTTAGCAAGATTCATTTTCAACATAATTGTTTTCCTCCATATTAGCTTTCAGTGATAACTTTTGTTTGTACAAACTCCGACGAGTCTTCCGCCAAATTTGCCATACCGAGAAAGAAGGATTCAAAAAAGAGTTGAACCATCTCTCTCTGATGAGGGGGGATACTTTGTGGAATTTCCACACGTAAAAAACCACCCTCAGTTTCGTTTAATTCTAGATGTGGTTCAAAGCCTGCAAATTTTTCAATTGAATTTACAAAATTAATAGCAAGCGTAGAAACCGACGCACACACGACATCAAAGCCGTACTCGCCACTGGCAGCATGTCCAGTAATTTCTGCACTCCTCAGCTCGCCATCTTCGGCTTTTTCAAAGACTGCTTGTATCATGTGTTCACCTCTAATTAAGCGTTAATTGCGTTAATGACAACTTTTGTATAAGGTTGACGGTGACCTTGTTTACGGTGGCTACCTTTTTTAGGTTTGTACTTGAAAGTTACAACTTTCTTTTGTTTTCCTTGTTTTTCAACAGTTCCAACTACAGAAGCGCCAGCGATTACAGGAGTTCCAAGGACAGTTTTTTCACCACCTACAAGAACAACTTCGTCAAAAGTAACTTCTTGACCTGCTTCAACGTCTAACTTCTCAACGTAGATTGCTTGACCGACTTCAACTTTAACTTGTTTTCCGCCAGTTTTGATAATTGCGTATGTGCTCATTATGCACCTCCTATAGATTGTTTCGGGTTTCCCCATTTTGTGAAGACTCGCCTAGCATCGTGGGCCGAACCACTTCAACGATGTTCGTGCGGTTGCACAGGATGTGCATAGTCAACTTCTACATTCTATCCTACTCAGAAGAAAAAAGCAAGAGAAAAGACATACTGTATGCGGTAAAATTTTTTAGAAAGTTCAGCAGAACAATAATATTGTAGGAGAACTTTACCGAAAACACAAAAAAAGCTAAACAAACTCCTTGCTCAGCCTTGACAGGATTGTCATTATCCCTTATCATTAATCAGTTTACCTCAATTTAATCTATTCAAGATTAGTATACCTAAATGGAATCCGCCTAAATTCAACTTACCTAAGTGGAATCCGCCTAAAAATACATCTAGAAAAAAAAAGGACGAAAAAATGAGAAAAATTTTTATAACTCTAACTACCCTTTTTACACTATCTCTACTACTCAAAATAGGATTAGAAATCCATCACAATTTAATTTATTATTCCGTTTATTATGCCCAAAATCTAAACCATAGTAAGAAGGCTGATCCTATTATGGCTATGGTTATTGATAATCTAGAATATATTCCAAGACCAGAAAATAATCAGATAGGTTATGATTTTGATGGAATAAACATTATATACATAAAAACTGAAAATACTCGTTTGGCAGGATTAGAAGCTTGGTATGATTTATATCATGATAACCATATATATTATTTTAATTCTAGAGCTGAGTTAGTTGAATATTCCACAATAACAGATAATACTTCTTATAATATAAAAGATAAGCGAAAAGAAGCTCGAAAACTTATATATAGTATAATCCAACCCCTTATCGATATTCAACAAAAACCACCAAAATATGCCAACCTCCAATGGCTCTTCAACATAACTTATGGTAAAAGATTCCAATAACATCTTAAAAACCTAGAGAATGATTCATTTCACATTCTCTAGGTTTTTCTGTTTCTTATCTTTTGGATCCTTTCCCAGTTTGATAGAATAAATTCTGTCCCTGCTTCAAATCATGCCTCGGTTGAATTAGCATATGTTGACTCACATGTTTATGAATTCTTGACTAACTTCTAACTTCGTTAAACCTATACAGAATTCTATCTACAGAGCTGTAACATCAGCTCCAACAATTGCCAAATCTATCGCTAAAACCGCCTCAAAAGCACCTAATTACGCTAGTACAGCTGTTAAATCCATCGTCAAAACAGCCGTAGCTATTGCCAAACCCATAGCTACGGCAATCGCGACAGTCGCTCAATTCTTTAAAACTCAATCATCTGCTAAAAAAGGCAAGAAAGGAAGGTAGAAAATATGAACCTAAAAAAATATTTTGTAATAGTTAGTATATTTCTCGCTCTTATCGGTTCCATCTACATTTATATCCAATATAATCTAGCTCGCCATTCAGTCTACTATGCTAGTCAGATGCCTAGAAAAGAAGGAACTAGGCCTGAATTGGTTATGGCTGTTGAAAATAAGAATTTAATCGATAAACCAAATGATGATTACGTTTATTTTGATGAGGAAGTTGACCACACAATATATATTGATGATAACGCATATTTTACATCCGATTTCGAAGGATACTATCTCAGAATAGGTAAACAGAGGAGACTTTATTTTTACCATACTGATTCAACTGGAAAATTTATGACTTATTATTCTCCAGATGATAACTGGAAGGAACAACCAATGGATAAAGAAATTTTACAGGAAATAGAAGAGGTGATATCTCCAGTAACCGAAGATATTATTAAAGTTCAAAAAACACCATCTATTAATCTTCAAAAACTTTTCAACCAAAAATATGAGTCAATATTTAACTGACAGCAAAAGGTCTTAGAAATAGAAAACAGCTTAGAATTACGTCATTAAAAACGTTGATTCTAAGCTATTTTTATCAATTCAAATTTTAAGCGAGCTGAGAGATTTTTAGTCTTTACCCAGCCTCTGTGTTCAATTATTAAGTTCTACAGTTATTGAATAATACTAAACAGATAAGGATTTCTGAGAATCTGGATGAACCCTTCACTAAACCGCTAACTGTATTCTAGTCCCCATTACAGTTGACAAAGAAGCAAAAAATCTAGGAAACTATAGGTTCTAGTTTCCTAGATTTTTTCTAAAGTAAGTCCTCAATCAAATCATCCACTTGATCTTGTTGGGCTTGAGGAGTAATTTCTGTAATTCGGATACCTGCTACAGCTCTCTCTACTAATCCATCCACATCTAATCGTTGTTCATACTGCTCAACATTCTTTATTTTTGGATTCGTTTTGGGACGATCAGGTGCAAATATCGTACAACAATCCTCAAACGGTTGAATAGAAATATCAAAAGTATCAATCTCTTGAGCTATTTCGATAATTTCTAATTTATCCATAGTTACAACTGGACGGATAATAGGTGTTGTACTAACAGCATTAATAGCCAGCATACTTTCAACAGTCTGACTCGCAACCTGCCCTAGACTTTCCCCATTGACAATAATCTGTCCATTACGAACTTCACGAATCTTGTCTGTAATCCGCAGCATAAAACGACGGGTCAAAGTCATCAGATAGGCTTCTGGAGCCTTTTCTTTGATTTCTTCCTGAATCTCAGTAAAAGGAACCTCGATAAATTGAATATTTCCACCGAACTTAGTCAATTTTCTTGTCAAATCATGTGCTTTTTTTAAAGCTCCAGGGCTTGTATAGGGAGGACTTGCAAAGTGTACCGCTTCAATTTCAACACCCCGTTTGAGGGCTAAGTAGCCTGCAACTGGTGAATCAATTCCTCCTGATAACATAAGCATTCCCTTACCAGAAGTACCAACTGGTAAGCCACCAGCTGCACGGATACGCTCATGTGTCAAATAAGCTGCCTCTTCTCGAATCTCCACTTGAAGATTGATATCTGGTCCCTTCATCGCAACTTGAGCGTATGGGAAATGATGAAAAACAACATCCCCCAGTGTTACATTTAATTCACGGGAATCCTGTTCAAAACTGTGATCGCTTCGCTTACTTGAAATTTTAAAAGTCATGCCTTCCTTATAGATGGACGACATAATCTCTAATACTGCTGCTTCTAAAGCTGGAATAGACTTCTCAACCTTATATACAGGTGAGAAATTTTGAATCCCGAAGACCTCCTTCAAGTTCTGAGCAACTGCTTCATAATTAGCCCCATTCAAATAGACATGCGCCCGATCACGATCTGCAGTAATTTCTACTTGGGGAAAAGGAGATAAGACGTCCTTGATGTTGCGACGAAGTTGCTTAATAAAACGCATACGGTTTTTTCCCTTGGTGGACAATTCCCCGTAACGCACCATAATTTCTGAATATTGCATGTTTAACGTACTTTCCTTGTTTGTTGATAAATCAATTTAAAGGTGGTTAAAAATTGTTCCACCTGTGCCATCGTATTCTCCCGCGAGAAACTCAAGCGAACCGCTGAACTAGCCCGATTCCCAGGAATTCCCATCGCAATCAGTGTCCCAGCTGGCTTACCAGCCTTAGCCGAACAAGCACTTGTTGTCGATACAAAAATATTATACGATTCCAAGGCATGTAATAGTACCTCACCTCGGACTCCCTTAATTCCAAAGGTTAAGATATTGGAACTATATCCATCCAAGCCTGAAAAAATTTCCACATCCTCATATTGGGATAATTCTTGGAAAAGACTAGATTTAATAGCTGCCAAACGATTTTGAACCAAGTCCTGCTCTTCCAAACTCAAACGAAGAGCTTTCGCCATCGCTCCGATACCAGCAAGATTCTCAGTTGTCGACCGACGGTCACCTTCTTGCCCACCCCCTGTAAGCAACGGAGACAGCCGTTTTCCCTTTTTGAGAAAAGCAAAACCTACCCCACGTAACCCATGAAATTTGTGTCCCGAAAAACTAGCAAAATCAACACGCTCCGGCAAAAATAAAGATAGGTCCACCTTACCAAGCGCTTGAACAGCATCGACATGTAGGGAAACCTTTGGCCAGGCTTCTAAAATATTGGCAAGTTCTAGAATGGGTTGTATACGACCGATTTCATTGTTCACTGCCATGACCGAAACAAGAATTGTATCTGGTCGGATTAAGGAAGTGAATTGTTCTAAATCAATCTGCCCTGTCTTGTCGACTGGAATGAGCTCCACCTCAAAGCCCTGCTGCGTCAACCATTGCGCGGACTCCGCAATGGCAGGATGTTCCACAGCCGAAATCAAGATATGTCTTCCAAAATCTTGCTTCTCAAAAGCAACACCTTTCAGAATCCAGTTGTCGGCTTCGGTTCCACCAGAAGTGAAGACAATTTCCTGTGGATCCTTACCAATCAAATCCGCAATCTGTTTCCGAGAAGCTTCTAAAAAACGGTGAGCCTGATTCCCAAGTCGATGTAGACTTGAAGGATTACCCAAAATCTTTGAGGCTATTTCTGTATAAGTTGCCAAAACCTCCGGATAGGGACGGGTAGTGGCCGCATTGTCAAAATAAATCATGTTGACTCCTTGTATTCAATGCTCCTATTATATCACTAGTTTTTGATAAAACGGCATCAAAAATCATAAATCTTAGCTCCAAATTTACATCTGGAAAACTTTTAGCCAACAATCCACGAATTCTCATCATTCAAGATTCTACAATCTCGCCGATATTCTTCCCTATAGCTAGTTTTAGGAGGCCTCATCTACCATCAACTCAATACATTTAATCAGGTGACTCTAGTTCAATCTTGAATTTTCTCCTGCCCCTAGCTATAATAGGAAGAGTAAAGGAGAACATCATGACAGAATTATCAAGACGTAAAAAACAAAAATCAAAGAAACCAGTCATCGACAAAGAAAAAACCAAACAAAAACTAAATACTGGTCTCAATGCCTTTCAACGAACACTAGCCATTGTCGGAGGTATCCTTGGTTTAATTACGGCCTCCATTACCATTTACACCTTTATGAATCGAAACAATCCGTCAAATGGGAATTCTAACCCCGTTCAAACCATCATTCGCCAAATTCAAGGCAACCCAGAACCAACTAGCTCTAGTAGTCAGGTAGAAACAGGGAATTCTGAAACCATTCCTTCCTCAAGCGAAACACCGACTCCAAGCGAAAGCTCTAGTCAAGAACCCACACTTGAAACCAATAGTTCAATCACAACAGAGGCACCCATTGCAAACAGTGGAGAAGGTCCTGAAACTGAATAATTTTTTTAACACCGAGCAATGGACTGAATCTTAGATTCACATAGAAAAAAGTTGAGACTACTAAGTAGATCCCAACTTTTTTCTTGTAGCCTAAAATTTGCCCAGTCCCTACACAAACTCTCGCATCATTGCATCAGCTCTACCGCTTCTGCAATGGGAAAACTTCAAGTTTATTCTACCAACATCAGACTTGATAGTGGTAGAATAGAATCATTACTTGATTTTTATAAATTATTTTTTGGTAAACCTAAACTATACTGAATATAAAAGGAAGTCCTCTTATCGTTTTTCACCAAAAAATTAAAAAACTATAGAATAAGGATGAATATGATTACGAAAGAATTCGACACTATTACAGCCATCTCCACTCCCCTCGGTGAGGGGGCTATCGGAATTGTCCGACTCTCAGGAACAGATAGTTTAACCATTTTGAAAAAAGTGTTTAAGGGGAAAAATCTGGATCAGATAGTTAGTCACACCCTAAATTACGGACATATTATCGACCCCGATAAAGATGAAATTTTAGATGAAGTCATGGTGGGAATTATGCTGGCCCCCAAAACCTTTACACGAGAAAATGTTGTCGAGATTAACACTCATGGTGGAGTGGCTGTGACCAACGAGATCCTTCAGCTCTTAATCCGGCAGGGAGCACGTTTGGCCGAACCTGGTGAATTCACAAAACGCGCTTTTCTAAATGGGAGGGTTGACCTGACCCAAGCCGAAGCTATTATGGATTTAATCCGTGCCAAAACCGACAAAGCTATGAATATTGCGGTCAAACAATTGGATGGCTCTCTGTCGCAATTAATCAATAATACACGACAAGAGATTCTAAATACACTGGCTCAAGTCGAAGTCAACATCGACTACCCAGAATACGATGATGTGGAAGAAATGACGACCCAACTATTGCGGGAGAAAACAGCAGATTTCGAGCAACTGCTAACATCTCTTCTTCAAACAGCCCGTCGAGGCAAAATCCTGCGAGAGGGAATCACTACTGCTATTATCGGTCGTCCGAATGTCGGTAAATCTAGTCTTCTCAATAGTTTGCTGCGAGAAGACAAGGCTATTGTCACCGATATTGCCGGTACAACACGAGATGTTATCGAAGAGTATGTCAATATTCAAGGGATTCCACTGAAACTCATTGATACAGCAGGTATCCGCGAAACTGAAGATATCGTAGAGCAAATTGGGGTCGAACGCTCCCGTAAGGCCCTATCTGAGGCAGATTTAGTCTTACTCGTTTTAAACTCCAATCAAGTCCTAACCGATCAAGATCGTCAACTCTTGGAATTAACACAAGATATGAACCGGATTGTTCTCCTCAATAAAACAGATTTAGAGTCTAAGATTGAACTAGATCAGCTCCCCGCAGATGCCATTCCAATTTCCGTGCTAACCCAAGATAACCTAGAAGCTATTGAAGAACGAATCAACCAACTCTTTTTCGAGAACGCAGGTCTGGTTGAGCAAGACGCTACCTACCTCTCGAACTCTCGACATATTAGTCTCATCGAAAAAGCTGTAGCCAGTCTTCAAGCTGTAAACGAAGGACTCGCCCTTGGAATGCCTGTTGACCTGCTTCAGGTTGATTTGACTCGAACTTGGGAAATACTAGGTGAAATCACAGGAGATGCAGCACCCGATGAACTGATTACACAATTATTCTCCCAATTCTGTTTAGGGAAATAAAGATATTCTCTATCCGTTCAAAAAACCAACCTCACATAAGGTTGGTTTTTTGTCTGTTCCTTTTAGGTATTCCTGCTGTCAGCCTCTGCAACTTTTAAGTAGGCTTCCGCCACACCAGATTCCACTAACTTTTCATCAATAAAACTACCGTTTGAAGTCCGATCCAGAAGGCTGATCTGCGAAAGATCAACCACATAGGTCTGCTCCGTTTGAGCTAGAACTTCTAACTGACCAGGTTCATCCACTGGAATAATACCAGCTTTAAAGACACGATGCGGTGCTTTCTTCAATTCTTTTAAGATTTGCAAACCACGACCAGCTCGACCAGCTAGTGGGAAATCCGCTACACGATTAGCCTTAATGGCACCACGTTGAGTCAGTAGATAGAAGGTCTCAGCTGTAACAGGGAAGGCGGCCACTATCCAGTCGTCAGCTTTAAGATTCATAGCTTTGACTCCAGCCGCTTTTGCTCCAACTTGCGGTATATCGTCGCCTGCAAAGTGCAGGGCATAACCCAAGTGACTAATGGCCATAACAGACTCTTGCTCAATTGGTAACACAGAAATCACCTGATCTTGATCACCCTTGAGTTTCATATAAAGCGTTGCCTTTGACTTATACGTCCGCCACGGTTTGATCTCTGAAATCGCCAAACGTTTAATCTGACCAGATTTACTAGCAACCAAATACGTTCCCTGTTCAAAATCTGACACAATTTGAGCAAAGACAACTGCTTCTTCCTGACCTAAATTCGTAATGAATTGGCTCAGATGCTCGCCTAAGTCTTTCCAGCGAATATCAGCTAACTCATGAACAGGACGGTAGATAACATTTCCCTTATTGGTAAAAAGTAAAAGGTGCTCGGTTGTTTGACAAGCTCTCAAGAGAATCAAATGGTCATCCTCCCGCTTGCCCATCTCTTCTAAGCTTGAAGCTGAGAAGGAACGGGGACTGGTTCTCTTGATATAGCCAGCCTTTGTCACAGACACATAGGTATCCTCAGCAACAATCAAACTGGAACTATCAATCTCAATCGTCTGAGCCTGCTCTTGTAGCTCAGATAAACGAGGACTTGCAAAAATCTTCTTAACCTGCCGCAACTCTTTTTTCATGAGATTGAACAGAGTTCCCTCATCACCGATAATGGCTTGCAAGGTCTGAATAGTTTCTTCCAACTCACTTTGCTCCGCCAAGAGAATTTGCACATCCGTATTCGTTAAACGATAGAGTTGTAAGGTTACAATCGCCTCAGCTTGTTCTGGAGTAAAGTTGTAAGTTGTTTCCAAGTTCTTCTTGGCATCTGCCTTGTTTTCCGATTGACGAATCAAGGCAATGACTTCATCCAAAATCGAAACAACTCGAATTAAACCTTCCACAATGTGAAGACGTTTTTCCGCCTTAGCTTTTTCAAAATGACTACGGGCTAAAATGACTTCCTGACGATGCTGAATATAGCTGGTTAGAATGCGATGCAAGCCGACTTGACTTGGAGTTGAGTGGTCAATCGCAACCATATTAAAATTATAGTTGATTTGCAGATCGCTGTATTTGAACAAATAGTTCAAAATCAATTCAGCATTGGCATCTTTTTTCAATTCAATCGCAATCCGTAGACCCGTTCGATCTGTTTCATCCCGAACTTCAGCGATTCCAGCTACCTTATTGCCCAAACGGATATCATCAATCTTTTTAACCAGACTAGCCTTATTGACTTCATAAGGCAACTCCGTCACTATAATTTGTTGTTTTCCACCTTTAAGAGCTTCAATCTCTGTTCTGGCACGAACAACAACGCGACCTTTTCCAGTTTCATAAGCCTTACGAATCTCATCCTTGCCTTGAACGATTCCACCCGTTGGAAAATCTGGTCCAGGTAAGAACGTCATCAATTTGTCTAACTTAGCATTGGGATGGTCAATCAGATAGACCACCGCATCAATGACTTCAGCGAGATTATGCGGGGGAATATCCGTCGCATATCCAGCTGAAATACCAGTAGCCCCATTGACTAAGAGATTGGGAAAGGCAGCAGGAAGAACGGTCGGTTCTTTTTCGGTATCATCAAAATTCCAGGCAAAAGGAACTGTTTCTTTCTCAATATCAAGAAGCAGATAATCTGAAATCTCGGATAAACGAGACTCTGTATACCGCATCGCTGCAGGTGGATCCCCATCCATGGACCCATTGTTCCCGTGCATCTCCACCAGAATTTCACGGTTTTTCCAGTCCTGGCTCATCCGCACCATGGCATCGTAAATAGACGAATCCCCGTGCGGATGGAAATTCCCCATAATATTTCCGACAGCCTTGGCCGACTTGCGGTAGCCTTTCTCAAATGTATTGCCATCTTTATTCATCGAATAAAGAATCCGGCGTTGAACAGGTTTCAGACCATCCCGAATATCCGGTAAGGCCCGATCCTGGATGACATATTTAGAATAGCGCCCAAAGCGCTCACCCATAATGTCCTCTAAGGACATGGTTTGAATGTTTGACATTGTTGCTCCTAAATAAAGTTAATTATAGCTCAATTTTAAATATCAGCTATACAATTTTTAAATTTTTCTATATCTTCAGAAAAACTTTCTTCCGTTATATTTAGAAGAATAGTGTAACCTTCTCTCAGTGGCTCATAAATATCATTGAGATAATCTATATCATAGGATTCATCTGAATTATACAAAGTATCAAGTTCATTAACGAGTTCATTGATTTCATTGCTCTTAGCTTCATAATGAGGATAAAAGTTTCGAAAATGTTCTTTGTCTACAAATTTATTTAGAAGATTATAAAGTGATTTAATTTTAGAAATATAGTTGCCGTTGTTTATATCATTATACTGGAAATTAAGATACTCCACAAATTTTTTTGCCGAGTCAAAATCAATGTTTTGAGTATGATTATTTGCATGTGCATAGTCATGTCTAGCTTTAACTAACTTCACATAAGAATCTTTATAGTTCATAACAATACTTGGAGTATACAGCTCAAATTTTGGATAGTAGAACTTCATCTCGGCCAATATTCTTTCTATAGTCGGCGTTACAGGATAACGTTCAGGCGGCATCTGACCTAAAATATATCTATCTTTCGGTGTCTGCTGATCTATATCAAATTGAACTTCCAATATTTTGTAAATTGTATTCTTTAACAATTGTTCCGATAAAGAATATATAGCGATTACTAAAGAATTCTCAAGCGTTTTGATGAGAGACTCAGACATTGTAAATAGTTCATTATTTACAAGTTGTTTTAATTGCGTATAATCTGCTATTGTTTTTTCAATTTCTGCCAACCTATCTGCATAACAAAAACTAGTCATCCTCCACTACCTCTTTGGTCATTTCAATTTGCTTATCTGTCCACTCAACTAAATCCCTAATTACTAGTTTTTCAATGACTTTGATAAAGTCAGACATAAATCTATAATCTACATTCTTAGCTGATACAGGCAAGTCAAACTGAAAACTAGGTGTCTGAGAGGCTCGCAATTTAAATCCAAAATCATATTTTCCAAGTAGTTTCTTTTCAATTACTGTTTTCAAGTAAAGTAAAGACTTTGGATACAGATTATCGTCATTCCAAAAAACACCCGTATCATCACCAGCTCCAAATTCATAAGAACGATAGAAGGTATTTCCAAAAATATCAATCGTCAATGAATGTTTCGGAAAAATCCTCACATCATTGCCGATTGTCCTAACTAAACCCGTATTTGAAGTCCCAGCCATAATAAACGGTAAATCACCTTCAATTTGGTCATCTTTTTTTAAACGACGTCCCTGATGAATTTCTGGAAAAATGGTTTTCATCTTGATAGGTGATAAAGACAATATACCCAAATACTCTACTCTACTCTGAGTATCGGAGAGTTTTTCGAACTTGTCAAGTATTTCTTCATCATTTTTTGTTAAGTGATAATCTCTTAATCCGGTGACTGTTAGATAAGCCTCGAGCGTCTCGATGCGTTCAGCCTCGAGCGTCTCGATGCGTTCAGCCTCGAGCGTCTTAATGTAGTTTTCCATATATAGAAATGCCAACTCTTTATTTATGAAAGGAAGTTTTATCTTTTCTTTTCTTAATTTTGAAGAACTCATCGGATTTCCGTAATTAAAACGCTCCCTAATTTTTTTAAAAAGATTAGCAGTAAATAAATATTGAGATTTTCCAGCATTCTCATTCTTATATTTTACAACACGAACATTATCTGAAAAAAAAGCTCTATAAGGATGATAGAAAACTGCACTTTCCTTTCCATTATATGCTATACTTAGACATTCTTCATAAATAGCAGAGCTATCACTTATTGAAATATACTCTTGAATTCCATTATTAACCGATGATGAAGATATATATGGGATTTCCCCAGGTATTATCTCGTTTTTTGTTAACCGCTTCCCATTAAATACATCGAAAAAATCCTCAACTTCTTTTTCTAACCATTCGCCCCCTGCCTTTACAAAATCATTTTCTAGCTTTTGTAGGCGAGGGCTTAGGCTTTTTTTGAGGTGTCTTCTCCTTTTTGTTGCAGAAGTTGGGTGACTTCCCAAGAGAGATAGTCTGCGACCGTCTTTTTAAAGTCTTCTAAAGTTGGCTTGGTATCAATGATTTGATGTTGTTCAAAATTCCAATCATTCCCTTGATTAGTGATAAAGTCTTCGATATAAGTTGCTTCTAAATCCCAATCCGCACTAATTTTTGCTCGCTTACCTGCCTTGTAGATTTTGATCACATCTTGATAGCGTTCAGTTGGACTATCAATCTCAGTTACACCACGCTTAGCGCGTTTGTATCCGTCATTTCTAAAATCAATAAATTTGACCGTCTTCTCAAAATCATGCTTGGTATGGGCTTTAAAGATATAAACAGAGGTCTGTACCCCTGCCATAGGTACAAATAAGTCAACAGGCATTTTAATAGAGGCAAGGAGAGTATGCTTACTTAAGATAGATTTAGCTGTTTTGATTGCTTTTCCAGATCCTGCACTATCTTGAATGATGATAGCACCCAGTCCCCCTTTTTTCATCTTATCTAATCCATAAGCGATAAAAGGAAGTCCATTTTCATCATGAGAAAACGGTGGGTTTAGTAACAAACGGTCTGCTTCGAAATCTGTAAACAAATTCTCGGGACGATTAAAGGCAGAACCTTTTTCAATCCGACTAGAACCATCACCTCTCAAAATCATATTAGTAGTCGCTAAGGTGTACATTTCAGCATTGAGTTCAATTCCCAAAAGATTATTTTTCTTTAACTCTAAAATCGTTTTCTCTGCTTGAGTCGTACCTTTTCCATACCGAAGATTGGTAGCTTCCACCATCAACTCCATAGCAGATATCAAGAAACCTGCTGAACCGGTTGCTAAATCCATGACTTTGTTCTTTTCATCAATGCCTAATATCTGAGCCATCATTTTTGTAACATAGGGTGGAGTAAGAACAATCCCAATTTCTTTCCCATCTCCAAGGGCATATTTTAGAAATTCAGAATACATCTCTCCCATGATATCAATATGAGCACCTAAGCCATCAATGGATTTAAAAATATATTCATAAATAAAGGTGAAAATTTGCTTTGTTACGGAAGAAGAACCATCAATCAGTTTTGCAACTTCCTTATCATTCTCTGTAACTTCATCACGCTGGGGATCTTTTGAAATTTCTTGAAATGATGATAACATCAATTTCTGCTTATCTTTATCAATAGCACGTTCATCCAAAAAGGCTTTAATTTGGTCAACAACTTTTTTACCGTCACGCTTCGTATCGGACTGTACACCTTTTAAATCATCTGGTGTTAGACCGTCATCCACATGATGTCCATTTTTATCGACCACATCCTGCATCGCTAAGAGCATACCAGATACATAGAGGACACGTTGGGGAGCGGTGATATTATGATTATGCATCAATCTATTTAACTTTTTAGCATAAGATTGCAAAGTGGCTTGACTATCTATCAGAATCCGATGTTTTTCTTCTTCTGTCAGAATAGCTTCCTTGTAAAATACGTCAAAGGATTTTTTTGTTTCAAGAAAATCTAGGCTAGTTCTAGAGTCGAGTGATTTGTAGGCGTTAGGGGCGGAACCAAAAACATAGTATACTTTTATTGCTACATTTTCTGCATTATCGCCAGCAATACCAATCGCAATCACCTCACTATACTTGCCACTATCAATGATACTTCGTGAATAATGTAAGGCTCCATTAACAGCAAAAGCTTGTTTGGATTTATCGTCTGTCTTTATGCCATCTTTTGTCTCCGAGACTAGCTTTTTTAAACCAAGTTTATTTTCAATAAGGACTGGTAACTTGTATTTTTCAATATGGAGATCTGGTATTCCAAAATTAGTCTTAGTCGCAGTTTTCGCAGAACCTTTCAGTGCCTCTTTTAGATAGTCACTCATACCAGATTCTTCATTATAGTCTCTGTGTTTCTCTAAACCAATTCGTGCAAACTGACTTTTTACCCAATCATTGACATCTGTTTCTAATTTCCAGTTCATTTTATATCCTCAATATCTTATTGGTATCAGTATCATTGAGATTCTGCTACCTAATAAACCTACTCTGTTAAAACACTCCACTTTCTTCCAAGGTAAAGGTTACGTTTTCCTCAATCCACTTGCGGCGTGGTTCAACCTTGTCTCCCATCAAGGTAGAGACGCGGCGTTCGGCACGCGCAACATCATCAATCGTTACTCGAATTAGGGTACGAGTCTCTGGGTCCATGGTGGTTTCCCACAATTGATCGGCATTCATCTCACCCAATCCTTTGTAACGCTGCACAGTCGCACCTTTCCCAAATTGTTTGCGAAGTTCTTGCAGTTCCTGATCAGTCCAAGCATAGGCCACTTCTTCTTTTGCCCCGCGTCCTTTAGACATTTTATACAGAGGAGGTAGGGCAATGTAAACTCGGCCAGCTTCGACTAAGGGTTTCATATACCGATAAAAGAAGGTCAAAAGCAGAGTTTGGATATGGGCGCCGTCGGTATCCGCATCCGTCATGATGATAACCTTGTCATAGTTGGCATCGTCAAGTTGGAAGTCTGCTCCCACACCCGCGCCAATAGTGTAGATCATGGTGTTGATTTCTTCATTTTTCAGGATATCGGTCATCTTGGCCTTAGCCGTATTAATAACCTTACCACGAAGGGGAAGAATTGCTTGGAATTTTCGATCTCGACCTTGTTTGGCAGAACCTCCGGCAGAATCTCCCTCGACCAAGAAAAGCTCGTTTTTAGCAGCATTCTTCGATTGAGCAGGGGTTAACTTACCGGATAAAAGCCCTTTATCCTTTTTCTTCTTCCCAGATCGGCTCGCATCACGCGCCTTTCTTGCAGCCTCCCGTGCGTCACGCGCTCGAATAGCCTTACGAATCAAATTTGCGGCCATTTCCCCATTTTCCATTAAAAAATAAGTAAACTGTTCGATCATAACACCTTCTACAAATGGTCGAGCCAAAGGACTTCCTAACTTATCCTTGGTTTGTCCCTCAAACTGCAAATATTCCTCCGGCACAAGAAGCGACAGAACAGCGGTCAAACCTTCACGGTAATCGGAACCATCCAGATTCTTTTCCTTCTCCTTGAGAAGCCCTGTCTTGCGAGCATAATCATTCATGGCCTTGGTCAAGGCTGTCTTCAGACCAGTCTCATGGGTCCCCCCATCCTTAGTTCGCACATTATTCACGAAAGATAAAATATGATCGGAATACCCATCGTTATATTGGAGGGCTACCTCTACCTGAAATCCTTGATCTTCCCCCTTAAAATCTAAAATAGGGGTCAATACCTCTTTCCCTTCATTAAGGTAAGCTACAAAGTCTTGAACCCCATTCTCGTAATGGAAAGAGGCCTCATCTCCAGTCCTTTCATTCTTGAGGCTAAGGGTTACATCCTTAAGCAAAAAAGCAGATTCGTTCAAGCGATCGGCGATTGTACCAAACTTAAAATTAGTGGTCGAAAAAATAGCTGGATCCGGCATAAAGTGAACCTTAGTCCCAGACTGAGATTTAGGCGCCTTACCAACTCTCTCCAAACCCGTAACCGGAGTCCCCCCCATTTCAAAACGCTGACGATAAACAGTACCATCACGAGTGATTTCCACCTCTAACCACAAGGATAGAGCATTAACAACAGAGGAGCCAACCCCGTGCAAACCACCAGATGTCTTGTAACCACCTTGCCCAAACTTACCACCCGCATGGAGAACTGTAAAAATCACTTCAACGGTCGGTTTCCCCATGGCGTGCATTCCAACAGGCATTCCCCGCCCGTGGTCCGCAACTGAAATTGATCCATCTTGGTGGATGACGACATCAATCTGATCTCCAAAACCTGATAGGGCTTCATCAACTGCATTATCAACAATTTCCCACACTAAGTGGTGTAGTCCTACCCCATCCGTTGAGCCAATATACATTCCAGGACGCTTACGAACCGCATCCAAACCTTCTAAGACTTGAATGGCATCATCATTATAGGCGGTTAAACTGACCTCTTTCTTTGCCATAGTGTCCTCCTTGTTTTCAGTACCTTCTATCTTACCAATTTTTCCTAGAATTGCAATAGATTCAAATACCTGCCCCCCCAACTTGGGTAATCTCTGGTTCATTCACGAATACCCTGTCACCATTCTTCTAAAATTTCTTTTGTGTAGACCATATATTTGCTCCTTTATTCACGCTTATTTGGAACACTGACAATTTCCTATTCTCATTTTATTGAATGCTCATCAAAAACCTATACACAAACTTAACACTGTCCTACACAAATATTGGCTATTTTCACTCACGCCACAGGAAACATGAACAACAAACTAATGGCGGTTTTAGAAAAATACTAGTTTTGCCCCTTTTTTGCCCCTTCACCACTAGAATATATCAAAGAACATAACCCAAACCCTTGATATATCATGATTTTTAGAAAGGCTTGTGCTATACTATTTCTATGATTATCTTATGCTTTTTAATCGCCTATCTATTAGGCTCAATACCAACGGGGCTCTGGATCGGCCAACACTTTTTCAATATTGATTTACGTACTGAAGGTTCTGGGAATACGGGCACCACAAATACCTTCCGCATACTTGGCAAACAGGCTGGAATGATTACCTTTCTCATTGATTTCTTTAAGGGCTCCCTTGCTACCTATCTCCCTATACTTCTAGGACTCCCTGTTTCCCCTATTCTATTTGGTTTGGCTGCCGTTCTAGGGCATGTCTTTCCGATTTTTGCCCATTTTAAGGGGGGGAAGGCGGTTGCGACTAGCGCTGGTGCGGTTTTCGCCTATTCCTTCGGCTTCTTTATCTACATGGCCATTATTTTCTTTGGTGTACTCTATCTTTTCAGTATGATTTCCCTCTCTAGTATGGCAGCTGCCATTGCAGCGATTCTTGGGGTTCTTATTTTCCCAGCCATTCATTTTCTAATTCCGGAATACGATACTGCCTTTACCCTAACAATCATTGGTATTGCGCTTCTCATTCTTATTCGTCATCGCTCCAATGTTGTTCGTATCTTGGATCGAAAAGAAAATATCATACCTTGGGGCATCAATTTAAGCCAACAAAAACCAGAAAAGGCTCATTCAGATAGCAAGAACAGCTAGGTATAGCCATCCTAATGCATAATTGATTCAACAAAAACACCTAAAAGATTCCTGCACCATACGAATAATTGTCGCTTACTTCGCAAACTCTATACTAGACACTCAAACATCCACTACATCCAAGTGTGTTTACTATATCAAAAAAAGAAGGTTGGGATTTCTCCTCAGCCTCTTTTTTCTATGTGAAAGTTCCCCTTATTAGTTTTGTAATATTCCGCAAATTAGACACCCCACCATCACACTGAGATTATAAGAGCGCCTCTATCCTAATACTTAACAAAAAACAAAAATAGCTGTATACTATAAGGTATGAAAGTCGAACTAAATGAATATCAAATTAGCGAATTGAAGCAAGCCCTGAAAGATAAAAAGAATGCACAGCACCATAGGAAAATTCAAGCTCTCATTCTCTACTCTGAATGTCAGAATTTAACAGCAGTAGCTAAATCAGTAGGTTTTGTTCATCAAACTGTACGAAACTTATTGAACCGTTATCTAGAAGGAGGTTTAGAGGCACTCCTTA
>NZ_SPPZ01000350.1 GCF_004570525.1 Streptococcus sp. WM07
GCATTTAAATCATTGAATGAAGTCATTGATCAGTTGCAAGAAGTTATCCAAAGCTTATCAACTACTCGCTTACGATCGATTGTCCATAGAGAATGGATATCTGCTAATTTTGATTCTGAATGAGTATCAACGTCCCAAAAAAAACAAAAGTTAAACTACTCTGGAAAAAAGAAATTACATGTAGGTAAAGTCCAAGTAATCATAACTGGACAAGGGAAAATTCTTTTTATAGATGTTCAGCTAGATTACTGCC
>NZ_SPPZ01000351.1 GCF_004570525.1 Streptococcus sp. WM07
CGTTCTCCATTTGACTTTGATGAAGTAGTAAGGAATATGTTAATAAGATTGCCTCCACTTTAAATTTTAAAGCATAAAGATTCCTACATCTTAAATCTTCAATTCCGAATTGTTCCAAACTTGAGAAGTAAGCGCCCAATAACAAGGTATCTTTAACCGAACTAGAAATCTAGCTATACTAATCTTATAAATCATCAGGATGGAGATTGATATGGTAGATTCTCGCTCGTTCACTAGGATAAATTTATGTGA
>NZ_SPPZ01000352.1 GCF_004570525.1 Streptococcus sp. WM07
CTTGACAGGCATAGTCTGTATCATGACCAGCTAGGATTTGGAATAGGAGTTGGATAATAATGTTTGTATCTGAGTACCGAAGATATTGGCGTTGATCATTAGTAACTAAGTATTTAGAAATTAAATCGTAAGCGCCCAATAACAAGGTATCTTTAACCGAACTAGAAATCTAGCTATACTAATCTTATAAATCATCAGGATGGAGATTGATATGGTAGATTCTCGCTCGTTCACTAGGATAAATTTATGCGA
>NZ_SPPZ01000353.1 GCF_004570525.1 Streptococcus sp. WM07
CATTTTTATCCCTAGAACAATTTGGTGAATAATAAAAATCATCAGAAATTCCAATTGGTTATTGGTTGTTTCTGATGATTTTTTAGGCATTTACACAGATTCTTCTGAGGTATGAATAATTTGGGATTAAAAAACAAGCAGCTACCAACCAAAGTCTAGTAGATGAAATCTCCCTTCTACGTGAACAGGTGGCTTATTTAACCCAGAAACTATATGGCAAGTCATCTGAGAAGAATTCTGTTCAACCAGGTC
>NZ_SPPZ01000354.1 GCF_004570525.1 Streptococcus sp. WM07
TGTAATACGGCTTGGATGAATGAATTTTTACGACAACTGTCAGAAGCTTACCCTAACGACTATATTATTTTGGTGATGGATAATGCGGTTTGGCATAAATCACAGACATTGGATATTCCTAGCAATAACGACTATATTATTTTGGTGATGGATAATGCGGTTTGGCATAAATCACAGACATTGGATATTCCTAGCAATATTGAATTTACATTTATTCCACCTTATACACCAGAGATGAATCCGATTGAACAA
>NZ_SPPZ01000355.1 GCF_004570525.1 Streptococcus sp. WM07
ATTTAAATCATTGAATGAAGTCATTGATCAGTTGCAAGAAGTTATCCAAAGCTTATCAACTACTCGCTTACGATCGATTGTCCATAGAGAATGGATATCTGCTAATTTTGATTCTGAATGAGTATTAGTGAAACAGGAATTTGAATTGGACCCCTTCTCAGGCCAAGTCTTTCTTTTCTGTGGTGGAAGAAAAGATCGCTTCAAAGCCCTTTATTGGGATGGACAGGGCTTCTGGTTACTGTACAAAAGGT
>NZ_SPPZ01000356.1 GCF_004570525.1 Streptococcus sp. WM07
AAGGGGAAATCCTTTTTTGTCCAGTAAAAAGTCTCACCTAATGGGTGAAAATCAAAAACTTCCAGAAACCATGATGTATCAGCGATTCTGGAAGTTTTTTTAGTTATGTATGAATAATTTGGGTTAATAATATCCAATAATTCTTTCAAGATGATAATCTCCTTTTATTGCTACTCTAATTATAGCTGAAAAACAGCCGTGATTTCAATAGAAATCGCGACTGTTTATGGTTTTTATAGTAGGAGTAATC
>NZ_SPPZ01000357.1 GCF_004570525.1 Streptococcus sp. WM07
AGTTGAAACAGAGACAATTACTTACAAACGCAAGAAAACAAAAGGCCGTAAGCAGGCCATTCTTGACCAGTTTGAAGCTGAAGAAATACATCACCGCCTAGAGGTCTGCATTTGTCCGGATTGTAATAGACTTCCTGCGAAACAAGGATATGATAAAATAGAAGCATGAATTATGAATCCAGTAAAAAACTTTCCGATTTACGCTTTAAACGCCTAGTTGGTGTTGAGAGAAGAACTTTTGACAAAATGC
>NZ_SPPZ01000358.1 GCF_004570525.1 Streptococcus sp. WM07
GCATTTTGTCAAAAGTTCTTCTCTCAACACCAACTAGGCGTTTAAAGCGTAAATCGGAAAGTTTTTTACTGGATTCATAATTCATGCTTCTATTTTATCATATCCTTGTTTCGCAGGAAGTCTATTTCTAAATACTTAGTTACTAATGATCAACGCCAATATCTTCGGTACTCAGATACAAACATTATTATCCAACTCCTATTCCAAATCCTAGCTGGTCATGATACAGACTATGCCTGTCAAGAATTGA
>NZ_SPPZ01000359.1 GCF_004570525.1 Streptococcus sp. WM07
TCGGATTAAATGAAAAGACCGTAGCGAAGTACATTCGAGAACAAGAGAAAAATGATATTGCTCTCGATAAGCTGAGTGTAAAAGAATATGAGGATCCATTTTCAGATGGCGGATTCAGAACACGTTATACTTAACAAAAAACAAAAATAGCTGTATACTATAAGGTATGAAAGTCGAACTAAATGAATATCAAATTAGCGAATTGAAGCAAGCCCTGAAAGATAAAAAGAATGCACAGCACCATAGGAAA
>NZ_SPPZ01000035.1 GCF_004570525.1 Streptococcus sp. WM07
AAGCTTACCTTTGTACCTGCTGGCAAGTCTCCTAGATTTGCAATAGATTTAGATGGATCTACTTCCTCACCTTGTTTAACGGTCTGATCTTGTGCTACTGGTGTGTTCTTATCCGCATCTGTTGGTTTAGAAACTCTAACAGTTACTGGAACCTTATCCGTTGAGCCATCTGGATAAGTCACTGTTACAGTCGATTCGATTACATCTCCAGGATTCGCAGTTTCAGGAATCGCTACAGTAACAACACCTGTCTCTGGATCGATTTTTACATTAGAATTACTTGAAGTAAATCTAGACCCAGTTGGAAGGCTCTGTCCATTTTCATTTTTAGGTGCTGGAACAGTTACTGTTTCTCCTGGTTTACCAGACTTCTCTTCAAATTTAGGAGAATTAGAATCCGTATCAGTTGCAGTTCCACGTTTCACAATACGGTTAACAGGAGCTGTCACCTTCTCAGTTGGCTTATTGGCAGTCACTTCACCAGTAGTAGTATTCAAGGTATAGGTAGTTGTTGTTGTCTTGCTACCATTCTTACCTTCTCTTACAATCACTTCTGGATCCGTAGTCTTCATGGTTGGATCATTTTGATACTCTGTATCATATGCAACTGTAGCAGTCTCAACTTTCGGCTTCGTACCAATCTGAACAACTTCATTAACAGCTGCTTTTTCAACTGTTCCATTTGGATGACGAACTCCATTTACACCAGGCGTTACAACCTTACGTTGTCCTACATTTAAGGTATCATTCGCCACATAAGTCGTTTCATATGGAATCGGACTCACTTGACCGGTTCCACGTTTAATAACCTTATCAACTGCGTCTACAGTCGTAACAGTTGGCTTATTGGCAGTCACTTCACCAGTGGTAGTGTTCAAAGTATAGGTAGTAGTTGTTGTCTTACTTCCATCTTTACCTTCTGTTACAACCACTTCTGGATCCGTAGTCTTCATAGTTGGATCATCTTGATACACAGTTTTATAAGCGACTGCTGCAGTTTCAACTTTCGGCTTCGTACCAATCTGAACAACTTCATTAACAGCTGCTTTTTCAACTGTTCCATTTGGATGACGAACTCCATTTACACCAGGTGTTACAACCTTACGTTGTCCTACATTTAAGGTATCATTCGCCACATAAGTCGTTTCATATGGAATCGGACTCACTTGACCGGTTCCACGTTTAATAACCTTATCAACCGCGTTTACAGTCGTAACAGTTGGCTCATTCGCAGTCGCCTCTCCAGTAGTAGTATTCAAAGTATAGGTGGTCGTAGTTGTCTTACTTCCATCTTTACCTTCTGTTACAACTACTTCTGGATCCGTAGCTTTCATCGTTGGATCATCTTGATATACAGTTTTATAAGCAATCTTTTCTGTTACAACTGTTGTTTGAGTTCCAACTTTTACAATTTTGGAAACAGGCTCCCTAGTAACTACAGGATCACCTTTTGTTTCAACAATCTCTTTTCCTTCCTTACGATAAGTTGTTGTAACAGTCTGCTCACCATCAACACCTTCACGTTCCACTTGCTGAGTATTCGCTGCTAAAGAGTCGTCTGCTTTATATTCTGTAGTAAATGGAATGGGAGATGTCTCTACCTTAGGATCTGGTACCGCAGGTCCATCAAGTTCTTCTACTGCTCGTACATAAGCACCCTTATCAAAACGAGGAGTTGCTATCATTGCATTCCGAATATTAGTATTTGTACTATATTGGCCTGGTCTAAATTTCCGATTATAGGTAGGTGAGAAAGTTGTTCCCAAGTCAAGGGTGATGCTCGCATAATCTATATCTTTTCTGGCTACACGAGCATAAAATTCAATTCTATTCGGCTGTCCAATATTCACCTTGAAGCCTGAAGCCCAAAAATTATAACTTCCTCCGTCAACACCAGAATTTGGCAATCTTCTTCCATTTACTGTCACAGAATCTGTCAGAAATTGCATATTCCCAGCAGATGCAAGATCCATAGCAAATGGTGCTTCTGTGGCTTTTCCAGCTACCACCGTCGGAGTATAATCTAATTCAAAACGAACTAATTCAGTTGTAGCGGTATGACCTGATTCTACTAAGTAACCTTTGAAATTAGTCACTCGTCCACCATTTTGATAATTGTGACTACTAGATTGACTATAAATTTGTCTTTCCCCAGCCTTTGCTGCCCTCAGTACAGCCGAACGAAATGGAGAAAAACTAGCAGTTGCTAAACTACCATTTGTTTCATCTTCTGATATTCCCTTATCAGCTTTCTCAAGTTTATCTGTCTCCATTAAAGCCTTTTCAAAAGAGCGACTAGAGGAATGCACCTCGTCTTCCTTGAAAATTGATGTAGGTTGATTCGTTTCGTCTCCAACAGAAGTGTTAGCCTTCAGAATTTCTTCCGTCTTTAAATGAGATGAAGATTCTTCGACAGATGACGTCACTGGTAAAACGGGATCCGCTGCATAAACAGACGTACTCTCTGTCTCCGCAGCAACGCCTTCCTGTTTATTAGATGGCAATTCAACAGTTGGATCTTTGACCTCAGTCTCATTGTCTACTGACTTACTTTCTGAAACAGGGACCTTATCTTCAGCCTTTGATTCAGATGATGTTATCAAGGAATCTTTTGAGTATGCTGACTCCGCTTGTGTAGAATCAGAGATATTCTTAACTTCTACAGAAGTATTGACTTCCTCAGTATCTGAAGACAATAGCGGTTCAGCTTTATAAATGGATTGATTCTCGGAATCAGTCTCCGATTCTAATCCTTCTACACCACCTGAAACATCTGTTGTACTTGTATCTCCTGATTCAGTTGATAATTTACTATCAGCTTGTACTTCTTGTCCGGCAAATAGTAAGGTCCCCAATAAAACTGACACGGTACCATATGAGTATTTTCTCAGCGAAAATCTCTGAACCTGACGATCAAACATGCTTTTTTTCATGTATTTCCAACTCTCCTTTATAAATTAGTTAACATAGATTCAGAATTTATACCAATTCAGAATTATATCCCCCCTAAGATTAGCATTTCTTCATTGATTTGTAAAGAATTAATCTCTAAATCATTCATACTCCAGAAAAATCTGTGTAAATACCTAAAAATCATCAGAAACAACCAATAACCAATTGGAATTTCTGATGATTCTTGTTGTTAACCAAATTGTTCTAGGGATAAAAATGTATTCAGTACCTTATCATCCTAAAAAGGGCAGACTCCGCCCTTGGTGCGATTATCTATTTTAAAAAAATATATACCTAACAAGGGTGGACTTCCATCTCTTACTTCATAAAGAATGGGGAGCGAGAAATTTAAGCTAGAAATTCGTTCAAAAAGAGTTCGAAACTCCTCCTTCAGAGAAATGAAGTAACTTTCCCCACTCTCTTCAATGGACTTGTAAATTTGTGGAGAAGCGAAACCGCTATCCATGCGGAAAAGTAACTGATTGAAATCTTCTAAAGAACACCTCTAAACCTCTGTTTTTCTTCAAATTGAGTTGCTAAAACCTTGATAAATCAACGTTTAGAAGTTTAGAGATTGAGTTTAGAGGGACCCCTGAACTTATTCTCGTCATGAGTTAGCAGGCAAAGCATGCTTGGAGTTTTAGTTATGTGTGAATAATTTGAGATTAATCCAATAGTGACTCTTCTAGCAAATTCCACACTATTTCTTGCCATAAGGGATTACTCCGCCAATCTGGATCTTGGACAATTTCTTGAGCTACTTTTCTGGCCTCCTCTACAATAGAAAAATCTTCTAGAATATCTGCCACTTGAAATTCAGGTAAACCTGATTGTCTGGTCCCGAAAATCTCACCTGAACCCCGCATTTTCAAATCTTCCTCCGCTAAGCGAAAACCATCGGTAGTCTCTGTCATGATTTTCATCCGTGATTTTCCTGTGTCTGTTTTAGGATTGGCAATCAATACAGCGTAAGATTGACTCGAACCACGTCCAACACGCCCGCGTAACTGGTGGAGTTGGCTGAGTCCAAAACGATCAGCATCAACAATAATCATAATGGATGCATTCGGAACATTAACGCCAACTTCAATAACAGTCGTTGACACCAGAACCTTGAGTTCTCCAGCCTTAAAGCGAGCCATGACCTGATCTTTTTCCACTGCCTTCATCCGTCCATGAAGCAAACCAACCTCTATTCCTTGACCTAAGAAAGACTGCAATTCTGCTTGCAAATCCTGAGTATTTTTTAAATCCAAGGCTTCCGATTCCTCAATCAAGGGGGAAATCACATAAGCTTGAGCCGCTTTCTTCTGAAGTTCCTCTTTTAACCAAGTATAGACTTGCTCTTGCTGCTCTTGTTTGACCCAACGGGTTATAATAGGCTTCCGGCCTGCTGGCAACTGGTCAATAATGGAGACATCTAAATCACCATAAGCCGTGATTGCCAAGGTTCGTGGAATGGGCGTCGCCGTCATCATTAGAACATCCGGACGCAGACCTTTTTCCCGCAAGGCACGTCTCTGCTTGACACCGAAGCGGTGTTGTTCGTCAACAATAATCAACCCCAGTTTATCATATACCACCCCATCCTGAATAAGAGCATGCGTTCCAATGACAAAAGCCGCCTCGCCAGAAGCAATTCGTTCTAAGACTTCCCGCCTGACCGCTCCTGTTTGGCTCCCCTTGAGCAAGACCATGGGGATATCCGGAAAGAGCTGGTTTAAACTTTCCATATGCTGTTCTGCCAAGATTTCCGTTGGCACCATAAGTGCCGCTTGATAGCCCGCTGTATAAGCGGCATACATGGCCAAGGCAGCCACGATTGTTTTACCACTTCCCACATCCCCCTGCAGCAGGCGACTCATCTGACGATCACTGGCCATGTCTGCCAAGATGTCCTGCAAGGCCTTCTCCTGAGCTAGAGTGAGTGAAAAAGGGAGATCCGCCTTTGCCTGGGCTAGGAGATCTGGTGAATAAGTCAGGATTTCCCCATCCCCAGGTTTTCCCGCTTCCCTTTTAAGCAACTGCAAGGGCAACTGGAAATAGAGCAACTCCTCAAACTTAATTCGACGAAGGGCTTGCTTGTAAGCCACTAAATCCGGGGGAAAGTGCATATACTCTACCGCAGTAACGCGATCCAGAAGGCGGTAGCGTTCCCGCAATACTTGTGGCAAGTTCTCCTCTAATAAATGATGAAGCCCCTCATCGATTACCTGCCGAATCAACTTCACCAGACTAGCCTGAGAAATCCCCTGGGCCACGTGATAAACCGGCTGCAAATCCTGATCAATTTGGGTCAGAAATTTCATACCTGTCAAACTATTCTTAGCCTGATCCCACTTCCCATAAACCGCAACAGTCGCTCCCATCTGAATCTTATCCACCAAATAGGGTTGGTTAAAAAAATTGACTCCAATCACAACCTGATCTTGCTGAATGGAAAAACGAACGCGATTACGCTTATAACCGTAGTACTGAACACTTGCTGGGCGAACAACAACACCGGATAAAACAGCTTTTTCACCATCTTCCAAATCAAAGACCGACTTGTTTTTAAAATCTTCATAACGAAAAGGAAAATACAAAAGCAAGTCTTGCAGGGTCTCAATCCCTAAACGAGCCCACTTCTCAGCCGATTTAGGACCAACTCCCGCTAAAACGGTTAAGGGTTGATGCAAATTCATAAGTCACCTATTTTCGATAAACACGTGGAATGCGATCGCTAAGCAAGCAAACAACTTCGTAATTAATGGTCCCCCTGTATTCAGCAACTTGAGTCACATCAATCCTCTCCTGACCATTGCTTCCTATCAAGGTTACCTTAGTTCCAAGTGGGTAAGCTTTGGGCAAACGAATGGTTAATTGGTCCATAGAAACCCGACCCACAATCGGACAAAATACGCCATCAACCAAGACTTCAAAGTCTTGCATATCGCGAGTCCACCCATCCGCATAGCCTAAAGGGAGGGTCCCAATATACTCTTCCTCTTGGCTGACGTAAGTTTTCCCATAGCCCACCCCTTGCTGGGAAGCTATTTTCTTAACATGGACTAATTCGGATTCCAAGGACAAGGCTGCTTTGATTTCAAAAGGAATATCTAAAGCAAGCCCACTCGGATTCATCCCATAAATAACATTGCCTAAGCGAACCATGTTCAAAACAGTCTCAGGATGCCAGATGCTGGTCGCTGAATTGGAAGCGTGCACCAAAGCCGGAACCTCCTCCAATTCCTCCAAAAGGTTGGCAAAGCGCTGCTCTTGTTCCACAAAATAGCTGGTATCCACCTCATCAGCAGTCGCAAAATGAGTAAAAATCCCTTCCACTTCAACACCCTGTGCTCGCAAGGCTTGCTGGGCTTCTTGGATTCCTGTTGCAGAACGAAAACCAATTCGCCCCATACCAGAATCAACCTTGAGGTGAACTCTTAAACCTTCTAAATTCAGCCCTAAAGACAAGAGTTCCTGTACCCAGTCTAGACTAGCAACCGTCAAGCAGATATCATGCTCCAAAGCCAAACTAACCGCAGCGTAGGCTGTCACCCCCAAGACCAAAATATCTTTAGTGATTCCACTCTCACGTAATTCTAAGGCCTCGTCGATATTGGAGACTCCAAAAGCATCGACAATCCCTTGAATATAATGAGATACCGCTACTGCACCATGCCCATACGCATTGGCCTTAACCACCGCCATTCGGAGTGTACCCTCTGGCAACCGGCTAGCAACCTGCTCAATATTATAGACAACAGCCTCCAAAGAAATAACCGCCTTAGTCGGCCGATGGGGACTCGTTTTCATGACTGACCTCCTCTAAAATAACACTGGCTTGAACAAGGGTTTTAGTGTGACTAATGGAAACGAAGACCTTCCCTGCAAAGGGAGATTTAGAGAAATAAGGGGCCCCGTTATCCGTATTTAAAATTTCTAAATCCTGAAAACCCAAGAGCCCAGCACCAATACCTGTACCCCAAGCCTTGGCAAAAGCTTCCTTAGCAGACCAACGGCCACCGATATACTCCAATTTTCGCTTAGGACTCAGCCCTTCAAAAATAACTTGCTCTGCTGGGGTTAAAACTTTGGCTACAAAACCAGGTTTCCGCTCCATTACATCCGCAATCGAAGACAGCTCCTCCACATCGATACCATATCCAATAATCATATCCTTACCTAATTCACTTCAATATCAGAATCATCATGATCGTTCTGATCACTAATTGAGTCCTAAAAGCGAGAGCAACCTACAAACAATGACGACCCCTTGATTACATATAATTTTTAAACATTTTTATTACAAAAAGGAGTGGAGCTAGACTGCCCACACTCCTCTACATTTCATGTTTACTAACGGCCATGACAGTTCTTGAAACGTTTTCCTGAGCCACATGGGCAAAGGTCATTGCGTTTCACCTGACTCAAGTCAATATCGCCGGGCAACTCCTTACCCTCTGCTGCAATATTTCGCGTTGCTGTTGTCCGAATCTTATGCTCTGCACGAGGACGCTCCTGTTGGTGAATCTGTGCCTTCATCATAAGGCGTGTCACATCATACTCCAAAGAAGCAATCATGTCATTAAACATGCGGAAACCTTCAGCCTGATACTCAACAACTGGATTGTTTTGAGCATAGCCTCGAAGTCCAACTGCGTTCCGTAATTGATCCAGAGCATCAATATGATCCGTCCACTTGTTATCCACAACACGGAGAATCAAGACTTTCTGGAATTCTTTGACCGCTTCCTCATTTTGCAACTTGGAAACCTGATCATCATAAACATCCATAGCTAGCTCATACAAATAATCAATCATTTCCGCATCACTGAGACCTTCCAAGTCTTCCTTGTCAATCTCATCTTCCGGAACAATACAATAATGCGCAAAATTGTAAAGAGCTTCGAGACGTTCTTCCTTAGAAGAGCGACTATGGTTTTCGACTTGACGCTTGATCGTCCGATGAATCATTGCATGGATTTCAGGCGCTAAATCTCGGTCAGCAGAAATCACATCATAACGTTCACGGTAGATAATTTCTCGTTGCTCTCGCATCACATCATCATATTGCAAGACTTGCTTACGGGTATCATAGTTATTTCCTTCAACCCGCTTCTGAGCCGCCTCTACTTGACGCGTCAACATCCCTGAACGGATTACAGACTCTTCTTCCGATAAATTCATCCGGTCCAATAAAGCCTTAATACGTTCTGAACCAAAACGACGCATCAAATCATCTTCAAGTGATAGATAGAATTGGGATTCTCCTGGATCTCCCTGACGACCGGCACGACCGCGTAACTGGTTGTCAATCCGACGACTTTCGTGACGCTCAGTTCCAATAACACAGAGACCACCATTTTCACGAACTCCTTCACCGAGCTTGATATCTGTACCACGTCCCGCCATATTAGTCGCGATGGTAACCGCACCCGGTTGTCCAGCATTCATGATAATCTGTGCTTCCTTGTAATGGTTTTTGGCATTCAAAACTTCGTGAGGAATACCTGCAGCAACTAATTTTTGAGATAGGTAGTCACTGGTATCGACCGATACTGTCCCCACCAAGACAGGTTGGCGTTTTTCGTAATGGCGTTTAATTTCTTCAACAACCGCTTTAAATTTAGCTTCCAAGCTAGGATAAAGCAAATCAGGGTGGTCAATCCGTTGAACAGGACGGTTCGTTGGAATAGGAATAATCCGAATATTATAAATTTCACGGAATTCCTCTTCCTCGGTTTTTCCAGTCCCTGTCATCCCAGATAGCTTTTTATACATCCGGAATAAATTCTGATAGGTAATTGAAGCCGATGTTTTACTTTCATCCTGAATCGGAACAGCTTCCTTAGCCTCAATGGCTTGGTGCAAACCATCAGAGAAGCGACGCCCTTCCATTGTCCGACCTGTAAATTGGTCAACAATCAAAATTTCCTGTTCGGGACTCACTACGTAGTCAATGTCTAAGGTCATAATATAATTGGCCCGCAAAGCATTGTCAATAAAGTGGGTTAAGGCTACATGTTCAATATCATAGAGGTTATCCAACTTGAAGTAAGCCTCTGCCTTATCAATTCCTGAATCAGAAAGACCAATTGTTTTAGAAGGGACATCGATGATGTAATCGTCTTCCACCAAAGTTTTAACATAGCGATCTGCCAAATAGTAAAGCTGATTCGTCTCTGATGAAGTTGGGCCAGATACAATCAAAGGTGTCCGAGCTTCGTCAATCAAGATAGAATCCACCTCATCTACCAAGGCATAATTCAAAGGGCGTTGAACCATATCTTCTGGACGAGCAACCATGTTATCCCGCAAATAATCAAAACCAATCTCGGCATTGGTTGAGTACGTGATATCACAAGCATAGGCTTGACGTTTCTCCATCGGAGACTTCGATGCCAGGTTAATCCCTACCGAAAGGCCTAACCAAGAGTAGAGTTCTCCCATCTCCGTCGCATCCCGTTCACTAAGATACTCATTGACAGTGACTACGTGTACCCCTTCACCAGAAATCGCATTCAAATAAACAGGCATTGTCGCTGTCAGGGTCTTTCCTTCCCCCGTCCGCATTTCCGGAACGTCACCATGATGGAGAACAATCCCTCCCATTACCTGTACTTTATAAGGGAATAGCCCTAAAACCCTCTTAGCACCTTCCCGTACCACAGCAAAAGCTTCGTACAAGAGTTCATCTAAGGACTCCCCTTCCATATAGCGGTCCTTAAATTCCTCTGTTTTGGCCTTGAGTTCCTCATCTGTTAAAGCCGCCATTTCCTCTTCATAAGAGAAAACACGATCTGCCATCCGTTCAATTTTTCGAAGTTCCCCTCGATCGTTTTCAATAATGGATTTTAATAAATTTGCCATTGTTTTCCTTACTTGTTCATTTTTTTATACTGCCCTTCATTATATCATAATCTAGGCCATCTTGAAAATTTAACCTAAAAATGAAAAAGGGAGTTTTCATCCAACTCCTCTTTCCATTCCTAAGGGTGACTGACTATCAACTCCATCTCACCACTAAATGACCACGAATCAACATCTTGTAATAGGAGGAAGTGATCGCCTTTCTTGAGAGGGTAATCTTGCTCCCCTACCGTCATGTTTCCACGCCCTTCAATCACACTAACCAAAAGGTAATCCGCTTCACGAGATAGCTCGGCCAACTCCCGAATTTCCCATTTCCAAACCACAAAGAAATCATTGGCTACCAACTGCTTATAACGGTTTGAACCAACTTTCAGTGCAGCAGTACGGGAATTCGCAACCGGCCCCAAATTAAGTACATCTAGTGATTGCTGGAGATGCAACTCCCTTGTTTGTCCCTGTTCATCTTGACGATCAAAGTCATAGACACGATAGGTCGTATCACTTGATTGCTGAGTTTCTAAAATCAAAATCCCTTTGCCAATCGCATGCATCGTTCCACTGGGAACATAAAAGAAATCACCTTTTTGAACAGGTTGTCGTAAGAGCAAATCATCCCAACAACCTTCAGCTAACATCTGAGCCAGTTCTTCCTTACTTTGAGCCTGATGTCCATAAATAATTTCCGCGCCCGGCTCTGCATCTAGCACATACCAACATTCCGTCTTTCCTAATTCACCTTCATGTTCTAACCCATAAGCATCATCTGGATGCACTTGAACACTCAGCCAATCATTGGCGTCCAAAATCTTGGTCAACAACGGAAAAACAGGTTCTGACCGGTTGCCAAAAAGAGCAGGCTGCTCTCGATAGAGTTGGTCTAAGCCCATCCCTTGAAAGGGACCATTCAAAATCGTGGAAACCCCATTGGGATGAGCAGAAATAGCCCAAGCCTCCCCAAACTTCCCATCCTTTAAGGGATAGCCAAAGACCTCTTCCAGTTTTCGGCCACCCCAAATTTTTTCCTGAATAACAGCTTGTAAAAATAACGGTTGTCCCATTTCTCACTCCTTCTTTAAAGCTAGAAGACCCTGGATACTGATGCAACCAAGGTCCACATTTTTATTTATAAGTTTGTATCCAAGTCTTAGCTACCCTCAGCCTTGAAAAGAATCTTAAACCTTTAGTAGTAACAGCAAGCATCTCTAAGAACGCCTTAGTCCAGCACAAATGACAACTGCCATCTGCTTTATACAAGATTCTTATTGAACACCTGGTCGCTTCAAGGCAAATAGCCCTTCCCCTACCTCAGTAGTTCCTTGTGCCAAACGCTCCATTTGTAAAAACTCCGCAGGGTTGGTCACGATAATCATGGTTGTGGCTTCTAGACCAGCATCCGCAATCACAGCTGGATCAAACTGAGCCAATACTTCACCCGCTTCGACCATTTGCCCCTGTTTTACCTTGGCATCAAAACCTTGCCCTTCCAAAGACACGGTATCAATCCCAATATGAACCAAAAGCTCTACTCCCTGAGCTGTCCGCAAGCCATAGGCATGACCTGTTTCAAAAGCAATCGTCACTTCTCCACTAACAGGGGCATAGGCTACATTGGTTACAGGTTTCACTGCAAAACCGGTCCCCATAGCTCCACTGGCAAAGACTGGATCATTCACCTCTTCTAATGGCAAAACCTCTCCTGCCACAGGGCTTGCCACAATGATTTCCCCTCTATCCTCAGCATCTTTATTTGAAAATAAAGAACCAATTCGTTTTTGAAACCAGGATTTCTCAGCCATTTTCATCACCTCTGTAAACGTTTTATAACTTGGTTTAATGGTATCATCTTTTGGCCAAATGTCAAGATAGAGATAACTAGATCACCCCCTCTATTTTTCTAAGATTCATAAAAATATCCATACCCACCTTTCCCATGTAGCCTCCATCAATGTTTCTCTTCCCCATTACTAGTGACACGCTTGCTATTTGTGGCATACCATCAACCATTTTTACGCTGATAGGCTATAAATTTCAAGCTTTTGAGTGTTCGAATACTTAAGTGTCCACTCGTTTTCAAACATTTGATTTATTTTAGCCGTATCATCATTTTTTAGAAACAAAAACAACCGTTTCACTCATATTCCCCGCACAGGTGATTGGGAGTTTACAATACAAATAAACTTGCCAATCAAGCATTGCACTAACGTTTTTACTGTATCAAAAAAGACGGCTGGGATCTTTCCCCAGCCCTATTAGCTTTATCTAAAAATAAATCCTACCATATTCATAGACTCTAGGAATTTTATTCCTAATGTTTGTTTTGCCTATTCGTTTCTTGAGACAGTAACCGATAATTCTAATTCACTAAAAAGCACCCCAAATGTAACTAACTCATCTCACATTTGGAGTGTCTTTCAATTTTTCTGAAAGGCAATATCGGTATTAAATCAAAATTCCCTGGAAATGGTCAAATTCATGTTGAAAAATTTGAGCAGGAAGATCTACTAAATCCATTTCCTGTGGTTGAAAATGTTGGTCCAAGTAGGAAATTCGAATCTTCCGAAAGCGTGTCGTTGGACGAACTCCGTCCAACGACAAACAACCTTCTTCGGTCTCGTAAGGATTCGATTGGCTAAGAATCTTCGGATTAAAGAGAACGAGATCCAAGCCTGGAGCTAGGCTAATAATCATGGCTTGCTTGGTATGACCAATCATATTGGCTGCTAAGCCCACACAACGATCGCGATTAGCAGCCAAAGCTAAGCGTAATTGATCAGCTAGTCCTAAATCCAAAGGACTGACAGGAGACGATGGCTGACTAAGAAATCCCTTATCTCGAATAATTTCCGGTACCATCTTAGGACTCACTTACTTCCTTAGCCAAGACAAAATTCCCCAAGGTTGCAGAACCATTTTCCGGCACTGCTGGTGTCACAATATAATCCTTCAAATCTGGAACTGGAAGATAACCATTTAACAGCTTCTCAAATTCCCGATGAACCCGTTTTAGCATATGATCTTGGGCCATGACACCGCCCCCAAAAACAATGACTTGTGGACGGAAAGTCAGAGTTGCTTGAACCGCTGCTTGAGCAATATAAGATGCTTGAATATCCCAAACTGGTGAGTCCAAGGCAATGTGTTCTCCTCGAATTCCTGCACGTGCCTCAAGACTTGGACCTGCCGCCATTCCTTCCAAGCAAGTACCATGGAACGGACAAACTCCTTCAAAACCAGACTCCCGGTCTAACTCATGCAAGGCAACAGGAACATGTCCCATTTCTGGATGTCCTTGACCCCCAATAAACATCCCATCTTGGATAACACCAGCTCCAATACCCGTACCAATGGTATAGTAAACCAAATGATTAATTTTGTGGTTACGAGCAACAATTTCTCCAAAGGCAGAGGAATTAACATCTGTGGTCACATAGATGGGAATTCCCAAAGCTTCCTTGAAGGGACCAACTAAATCAACATTAGCCCAGTGAGGTTTAGGGGTTGTGGTAATATAACCATAGGTTTCAGAGCTATGAGCAATATCCAATGGACCAAAAGAACCAATCGCCAAACCAGCTAAATCAAACTTTGAGAAAAAATCAATGGCTTGACCAATAGTTTCCTCAGGCGTAGTCGTTGGAAATTGAATTTTCTCAACAACCTCAAAATTGCTATCACCGACAGCGCAAACAAATTTCGTTCCGCCAGCTTCCAAACTAGCATATAATTTTTCAGACATAGAAACCCTCATCATTTTTTATTTTATAGATTTTAATCATTACATAGTTAAGGCCGAGACTTGGAGTCTCGGCCCTTTTATTTTATCACTTATTTAGCAGAAAGGCTAAGAACTTCTGAACCTTTTTGGACAGCTTGTCCAGCTTCTACTGGCGCAACTTGTCCGTATTCAGCAGTATTGGTTACGATAAACATAGTTGTATCTTCAAGACCTGCTTCAGCAATGGCAGCTGGGTCAAAAGTACCCAAAACATCCCCTGCTTTTACTTTGGCACCAGACTGAACTTTTTGTTCAAATCCTTTACCTGCCATCGATACAGTATCGATACCAACATGGATCAAGAGTTCAGCACCCTTGTCTGTTTTCAAACCATAAGCGTGTCCTGTTTCAAAAGCAACAGTAACAGTCGCATCTGCAGGTGCATAAACCACACCTTGACTAGGCTTAATCGCAATCCCGCTTCCCATTGCACCGCTAGAGAATACTGGATCATTAACTGTTTCAAGAGCAACCGTTTCTCCTTCAACAGGAGTTGCTACAGCTTCATCTTGCAAACCAACCATTTGCGCTGCTTCAACAGCCACTTCAACTTCTTCAACCTCTTCTTCTTTCTCCTGATAACCAAAAGCATAAGTCAAACCGAATCCAAGACCAGTGGTTAAAAGAACCATGATGACGTATTGAAGCAATTGACCATTGAGGTAAAGAAGAGTTCCTGGAATAATGGTTACTCCAAATCCTGTACCAGCAAGGTTCATGATAGAAGCCAACCAACCACCAGCCGCACCGGCGATCAATCCCATTACAAATGGTTTTCCGTAACGAAGGTTCACCCCGAAGATTGCTGGCTCTGTAATTCCCAAGCTAGCAGAAAGAGCTGCTGGGAAAGCAAGAGCTTTCAATTTTTTATCTTTTGTTTTAACACCAACCGCAAGCGTTGCCCCCATTTGAGCAGTCATGGCAGCCGTAATGATAGCATTAAACGGATCACGACCAGTGTTTGCAATCAATTGAGATTCCAACAAGTTGAAGATGTGGTGAACACCTGTTACCACGATCAATTGGTGAACTCCACCAAGGATCAGTCCAGCCAAACCAAATGGTAAGGCAAGGATTGCTGTTGTTGCTGCAAGAACAATGTTTTCAACAGAGTGGAAGACCGGTCCAATAACAAAGAGACCAAGAACAGACATCACCAAGAAAGTGATAAATGGAACCAACAAGAGATCCAAGACATCTGGAACTTTCTTATGCAACCATTTCTCTAATTTCGCTCCGAGCAAACCAACAAAGAAAGCTGGAAGAACAGAGTTTTGGTAACCAACTACCGGAATGAAACCAAAGAACATCAATGGTTCTGCGTCACCTGAAGCAACTGCCCATGCATTTGGAAGAGCAGGGCTAACCATCATCAATCCTAAAACAATCCCGATAACTGGGTTACCACCGAATACACGGAAAGCTGACCATGCAATCAAGGCTGGGAAGAAGATAAAGGCGGTATCTGTTAGAACCTGTGTCCACAAATAGAAATCAGTGCTTGAAAAAGCTTCTGAAGTCGTTCCGAATAGACTTAGAACAGCATCATTATTAATAGCTCCTCGAATCCCCATAAAGAGACCTGTCGCAACGATTGCTGGTAGGATTGGTACGAATACATCTCCGAAAGTACGGATAGAACGTTGGAACCAATTTCCTTGCTTAGCAGCTTCAGCTTTCTGCTCACCAGTTGAACTGGTTGGAAGTCCCAATGCTACAACTTCATCATAAATTTTATTAACGGTACCAGTACCAAAAATGATTTGGTATTGACCAGAGTTAAAGAAGGCTCCCTGAACCTTGTCCAAATTCTCAACTCTATCCTTGTCGATTTTGGACTCATCCTTGACCATTACCCGTAGGCGGGTCGCACAGTGAGCAACGCTATTCACGTTCTCCTGTCCACCAAGCGCTTCGATTACGGACTGGGCAATCTGCTTGTTATCCATGTGACAACTCCTTGTTATATTTTTTTGAAAACGGTTTACACCGTTCTGACAATTGTTATTGTATCACATCTGAAAAATATGTCAATCGTTTTGCAGAAAAAATATTTTTACTGACGTAAACCCTTGATTTTTCTTAGGAAAACATTTACTATAAAATAGCAAAAAACTATGGAGGCCCTTTTATGAAATGGACTACAGAAAACCGTTATAAACGCTACGAAGATTGGACAGCAGAGGAATATCAAAAACTCCAAGATCTCAACGCCCAATCCCCTTGGCATAACCACTACCATGTTGAACCGGCTACTGGGCTCCTCAACGATCCAAATGGATTTTCCTATTTTGACGGCAAGTGGATTCTTTTTTATCAAAACTTCCCCTTTGGTGCAGCCCACGGGCTCAAACAATGGGTCCAACTTGAAAGTGATGACTTGGTCAACTTTAAAGAAACTGGCTTAAAACTCCTCCCAGACACTCCTCTTGACAGCCATGGCGCTTACTCTGGTTCCGCCCTACAAGTTGAAGACAAACTGTTCCTTTTTTATACTGGAAATGTCCGCAATAAGCAGTGGATTCGCCACCCTTACCAAATTGGCGCGCTCGTCCATAAAGACGGAACTTTGGAAAAAATGGAGCAAGTCCTGATTGACCAACCCGAAGATGCAACTGATCACTTCCGTGACCCACAAATCTTCCAATTTGAAGGGGAATACTATGCTATCGTTGGCGGACAAGACCTGGATAAAAAAGGGTTTGTCCGTCTCTACAAGGCTGAGAATAAGGATATCCGCAACTGGCAATCCGTTGGCGACTTGGATTTTGCCAACGATCGTACCGCTTACATGATGGAATGTCCCAACCTGGTCTTTATCAACCAACAACCGGTACTTCTCTACTGTCCACAAGGTTTGGACAAGAATATCTTTGACTACCAAAACATCTATCCAAACCTCTATAAAATAGGTCAATCGTTTGACACTACTACAGCCACAATGGTTGAGGTTGGACCACTCATGCAGTTGGACTATGGATTTGAAACCTATGCTACTCAAGGATTCAATGCTCCAGATGGAACTGCCTATGCTATCTCCTGGATGGGATTGCCAGATGTTGGCTACCCATCAGATGCTTTTGAACATCAAGGCTGCATGTCGCTCGTTAAAAAATTAAGCATCAAAGACGGTAAACTCTACCAAGAACCAGTTGAAACCATGAAGAATCTCCGTCAAGCACCAGAAGCATGGGCGGATCGTGTAGAAACTGACAACAGCTATGAATTAACACTCAGTGTTCCCGCAGGACAAGATGCTAACCTCGTACTCTTTGCAAATGCAGACAAAGAAGGACTTAACATCCAGATCGACCGTGAAGCTGGTCGTCTGACTGTCGACCGCTCCGGTTTGGCACATCGCTTCGATTTAGAACATGGCGAAAGTCGAGATTTGGAACTCCCAGCAGGCGAGACAAAACTTCAAATCTTTATCGACCAATCAACCTTTGAAATCTTTATCAACGACGGAGAATTTGTCCTATCTGGTCGAGCTTTCCCAAGTCAAGATCAAACAGGCTGCTATCTAACAAATGGACAAGTAACTGGGCACTACTATCCACTCTCAGCAAATGGCCGTTAAATTAACAGATGTCGCCGAACATGCCGGCGTTAGCCCTACTACTGTCTCTCGTGTTATCAACCGCAAAGGCTACCTGTCTCAAAAAACAATCGATAAGGTAACGAAGAGTATGCGGGAACTCGGCTACAAGCCCAACAACATGGCCCGCAGTCTACAAGGAAAATCTGCAAAATTAGTTGGCTTGATTTTCCCAAAACTAGGCCATGTATTCTATGCTGAGCTCATCGATGCCCTAGAAGCAGAACTCTTTAAGCGCGGTTATAAAACCATTATTTGTAATAGTCAAGGAGAGCCTGAAAAAGAGCGAGAATATTTGGAAATGTTAGAAGCCAATCAGGTAGATGGTATTATCTCATCCAGTCACAATCTGGGAATCGACGACTACAATCGGGTTACCGCTCCAATTGTTGCCTTCGATCGCAATCTTTCTCCAGATATCCCAGTAGTCGCCTCCGATAACTATAGTGGCGGAGAAATCGCCGCCAACTATCTCGTCAAAACTGGGGCGCGTAACATTCTGATGTTGACAGGCAATGATAATTCCAATTCTCCCACAAGTCTTCGACACGCAGGCTTTGCCAGCGTACTCCCACAGGCTCCTATTGTCAATCTACCCTCTCACTACAGTACCCAGCGTAAGGAAATGGAGATTCGACAAATCCTCCGAGATCATAGTCCTGATGGCATCTTTGCCTCAGACGACCTCACTGCGATTCAAGTGCAAAATATCGCTAAAAGCATGAATCTTGATTTAGAAGTCATTGGTTATGACGGGACCCACTATGTAGAGCACTACCACCCACACCTAACAACTATCAAACAACCCATTGCTGAAATGGCTGAACTGATGGTCGAAATCCTCTTAAAACGAATCAAAGGACAAACGATGGAGCACACCGGCTACATTCTTCCGGTAAGTCTCTTGGCAAGTCCACGAAATTAGAAGGAAAAGAGGCTGGGAAAACACGAACAATTTCTGGCTTCCCTTAAAATTTGAATAGATAAAACAGCTTAGAATCAACGTTTCTAATGACGTCATTCTAAGCTGTTTTCTATTTCGAAACTTTTTATACTCATTCAGAATCAAAATTAGCAGATATCCATTCTCTATGGACAATCGATCGTAAGCGAGTAGTTGATAAGCTTTGGATAACTTCTTGCAACTGATCAATGACGTCATTCAATGATTTAAATGCTTTGTTCTTAAATCCTAATTTCCGAATCTCTGCCCAAACTTGTTCAATCGGATTCATCTCTGGTGTATAAGGTGGAATAAATGTAAATTCAATATTGCTAGGAATATCCAATGTCTGTGATTTATGCCAAACCGCATTATCCATCACCAAAATAATATAATCGTTAGGGTAAGCTTCTGACAGTTGTCGTAAAAATTCATTCATCCAAGCCGTATTACA
>NZ_SPPZ01000360.1 GCF_004570525.1 Streptococcus sp. WM07
GGCTTATTTACCATGGGCTCCAAAAATCCAAGAGAATTGTAGATAAAGAAAACTCCAAGATTAAAAGCAATCTGCTTATAATCTTGGAGTTTTGTCAATATACTCTGTTATTGGGCGCTTACCTTGAGAATACCGTTTCAATGGACTTACGCAGTCGTCCAATTCTATAATTTTCCAGTTTAGAGTAATCACTCATATTCTCCCTTAATTGAGTAATTAATTTGATTCCACACCTCAGCAAGCTCTCTT
>NZ_SPPZ01000361.1 GCF_004570525.1 Streptococcus sp. WM07
GGCTTATTTACCATGGGCTCCAAAAATCCAAGAGAATTGTAGATAAAGAAAACTCCAAGATTAAAAGCAATCTGCTTATAATCTTGGAGTTTTGTCAATATACTCTGTTATTGGGCGCTTACGAAATAGCTTTAAAATTTGGGCTAAGAAGTACTTATCAACTACGCCAATGGATTATCAAGTATAATAGTCATCAAGAACTAAAGGATTACAATCCTACTCCGGAGGTCTACGAGATGGCTAGCAGAA
>NZ_SPPZ01000362.1 GCF_004570525.1 Streptococcus sp. WM07
TCTAGAGGCTTATTTACCATGGGCTCCAAAAATCCAAGAGAATTGTAGATAAAGAAAACTCCAAGATTAAAAGCAATCTGCTTATAATCTTGGAGTTTTGTCAATATACTCTGTTATTGGGCGCTTATACTCATTCAGAATCAAAATTAGCAGATATCCATTCTCTATGGACAATCGATCGTAAGCGAGTAGTTGATAAGCTTTGGATAACTTCTTGCAACTGATCAATGACTTCATTCAATGATTTAA
>NZ_SPPZ01000363.1 GCF_004570525.1 Streptococcus sp. WM07
TTAAATCATTGAATGACGTCATTGATCAGTTGCAAGAAGTTATCCAAAGCTTATCAACTACTCGCTTACGATCGATTGTCCATAGAGAATGGATATCTGCTAATTTTGATTCTGAATGAGTATTACTTCCTTTTTTTGCCAGTGAAGAGGAGTTCGCATTCTTGGGAGTTGCTTCAAAGAACTTCCTACGAACATGCGCCCAACATCCGACCAGACTGGCTTCCTTTAACGTCCTATATGCGGACCACA
>NZ_SPPZ01000364.1 GCF_004570525.1 Streptococcus sp. WM07
TCTTTATACCTGCTCAATTAAAACGAGTGGATCACATCCAGCACGCCTATAAATGTCAGGAATGCAGTGAAAAATCAGAGAGTGATAAAATTCTTAAAGCTCCTGTACCTAAAGCACCCCTAGCTCATAGCCTAGGATCTGCTTCTATCATAGCCCACACTATCCATCAAAAATTCAATTTAAAGGTTCCAAATTATAGACAGGAATCTGATTGGGCCAAACTAGGTCTTCCAATTAGTCGTAAAGAAA
>NZ_SPPZ01000365.1 GCF_004570525.1 Streptococcus sp. WM07
GACTAAGAACAGCGTTTCTTTTTAGCTTAATGAGGTAACTTTCCCCACTCTCCTCAATGGACTTGTAAATTTGTGGAGAAGCGAAACCGCTATCCATGCGGAAAAGTAACTGATTGAAGTCTTCTAATACTTAACAAAAAACAAAAATAGCTGTATACTATAAGGTATGAAAGTCGAACTAAATGAATATCAAATTAGCGAATTGAAGCAAGCCCTGAAAGATAAAAAGAATGCACAGCACCATAGGA
>NZ_SPPZ01000366.1 GCF_004570525.1 Streptococcus sp. WM07
TTTTGTCAAAAGTTCTTCTCTCAACACCAACTAGGCGTTTAAAGCGTAAATCGGAAAGTTTTTTACTGGATTCATAATTCATGCTTCTATTTTATCATATCCTTGTTTCGCAGGAAGTCTATTAAAGTTGAACTATCTGTCTTATCACCGAAAAATCCAGATTTCATCTCTTTTATGAAATTTTCAGACTGTCCCCGTTTTCGATAAAGTTGAAAATATTCCTGGCTAACTCCACCAGTTAGATTGG
>NZ_SPPZ01000367.1 GCF_004570525.1 Streptococcus sp. WM07
GAACTTACTTCAGAACAAGTTGAATGGTTCATGAAAGGATTTTCGATTACTCCTACTATAAAAACCATAAACAGTCGCGATTTCTATTGAAATCACGGCTGTTTTTCAGCTATAATTAGAGTAGAAATAAAAGGAGAGTATCATCTTGAAAGAACTATTGGATATTATCAAAAAACAAGCAGCTACCATCCAAGGTCTAGTAGATGAAATCTCCCTTCTACGTGAACAGGTGGCTTATTTAACCCAG
>NZ_SPPZ01000368.1 GCF_004570525.1 Streptococcus sp. WM07
AATCATTGAATGACGTCATTGATCAGTTGCAAGAAGTTATCCAAAGCTTATCAACTACTCGCTTACGATCGATTGTCCATAGAGAATGGATATCTGCTAATTTTGATTCTGAATGAGTATAAAATAGGTCGGAGGAACTCCACCGCTCCTTCGGAGCAATAGCGATTTCCAGGACGTAACTGAGCATTGAAACAATAACCAGTCTGACTTTCAAAAGCATAGAGTGGATGATAGCCTGTGGCACGG
>NZ_SPPZ01000369.1 GCF_004570525.1 Streptococcus sp. WM07
ACCAGTCTGACTTTCAAAAGCATAGAGTGGATGATACCCTGTAGCACGGTAATGAGCATTGTAAGCCGAGCCTTCTTGTTTTCCATAGGTTGTAAAATGAGTCGAATCAATATCAATGATAAGATTCTCCACTTGATGAAATTGTAAAAAGATTTGGAGAAGTTCAAAGTTAATCTGTCTTAAAGCTGCAATCGTTTCTTCAGTAGCACGAGAAAAGAAACGTGACAAGGTTGGTTGAGAGGCCAG
>NZ_SPPZ01000036.1 GCF_004570525.1 Streptococcus sp. WM07
TTTGATTTGGTTTGCGCTTATATCATAAAGGGGAAATCCTTTTTTGTCCAGTCAAAAGTCTCACCTAATGGGTGAAAATCAAAAACTTCCAGAAACCATGATGTATCAGCGATTCTGGAAGTTTTTTTAGTTATGTATGAATAATTTGGGATAAAATATAAACTAAAAGGGTATAAAAGTTAATCAATAGAACAGGGCCCTCCCCCAAGCCTTCCTTGCTTAGATATCTACTAGAATAACCCACTATTCTTAATCAAACATTAAATCTTGAATAGCTAGTAAATTCTCAATTTGCTGGCTTTCTGGATGGGCTAAGAAATTAATCGAGTGGATTCCCGCCGCAAGGGCTGCTTCAATATCCAGAAGGCGGTCACCAATATAGTAAGTCTGATCCGGATCCAATGTATACTTGTCCATCAAGTAGTAGAGAGCCTCCGGATCTGGTTTACGAGCGAAACCATCGCTAGCTGTCACCACTTCTCTAAAATAGGATGCTATACCCAATTGCTCTAAAAGAAGATGGGCTTCCTCATCCTTGTGAGTAAAGACAAACTGCTGAATTCCTTGCTGATCTGCCCATTCCAAGATTTCCCTAGCTCCCGGTAAGAGGCGAATTTCCCCACTGAATTGCGGTAAAGCCTTTTGATAAAGAGGCTTCAAATTTTTCCCATCAGCTTTTTCAATTTTTTCAAAAAAATCTTTAACAGAGGTTGCTAAAATCTGCTGGCGAATAGCCTCCTTGTCAAAAGGATACTCTGTATCTGCCAAGGCCTGACCAATAGCTGCCAGAATGGCTTCATAAGAATCCAAAAGTGTCCCGTCCAAATCCCAAATAAAAGCAGTCATACCTGCTCCTTTCTATAAGAACGATAGTGACGTCTGAGCCACCACCAGCGAAAACCATTATCAACTAGGGTCCCAATCCAAATGCCACTTAACCCCCAGCCCAGAAAATGTCCTAGGAAGGCACCAAAACCTAATCGTAAAATCCACATCCCTATGCTAGTCGCATAAAAAGGTAGCTTAGCATTGCCCAAGCCCTGCCACAGGCTGGTATAGATCAAAGTCCCAGCAATCATCGGTGTTCCTAATAAAGCAAACAATAAGACCGTTTGACTAGCAGCAACAACCTGCGTATCACTATTATAAAGCTGGGTCAAAGGCTGACCAAAAAGGTAAAAAGCTAGGCCAATCGGAAACATTAGAGCTAGTGTCCAGCCATACAAACGCGAGACTAAGGCATCAACCTGCTCCCAATCCTCCTGCCCGCGAGCTTGAGCGATCAAAATAACCCCTGCAGTCGCCAGACCCAAAGCCGGCATCGCATGAAAGGGAATCAAGGTCTCCCCTATGGCATTCCCCGCGACCACTTCGGTTCCAAAAGAAACCACTAGCACCATAAGCAGAAAATCGCCAAGCCGCATCATTAGACGTTCACCCGCCGCCGGTAAGGCAAAACCCACCAAACTCCAGTCCCAAATCCAAGGCTGCCCCAACAGAGGGAAAGGGACTCGCCACCAAAGGTAAAGAGCTCCTAGAAATCGCGACAAAACTGTCCCTAAGGCAACCCCCATCAAGCCCCAATCTAGGCCATAAAGAAAGGCAGTAGACAAAAGAACATTTAAAAAATTAACGACTAGACTAACCCACATAGGTTCCTGCGGGCGTCCCCAGATTCGTAACACTGCACCTAGACTCATCATCAAACCTTGGAAAACAATGGTACCTCCAACTAGACTAATATAAAGACCACCTGCTGCTGCCACTCTAGAATCCGTCCCCATCCAAGAAAGAATCGTCGGTCCCGCTAACACAGACAACAAACCTAGAACCAGAGATAACATTATCGTTAGACCTAAGCCTGATCGAGCTAAGTCCTCGGACCACCCCTCTTCCTTCTCTGCATGAGCCTTGGCAACAAAACTGGATAACGTCGCAACCAGAGCTAAAAATAGAGCCTGGTAAATCGCCAAGACACTAGAAGCCAAAGAAACTCCAGAAATAGCCACCAAACCAAGACTAGCTACTAGATAGGAATCCACTACTCCCATCACCATCTGTAAAAAATTCTCCAACATGGCCGGTAAAGCCAAGTCAAAAATCCGTCGATTTATTTTTTCCATAAAACTAGTATAACAAAAGAGGGAGTGGGAAACACGAGCAATTGTGGTTTGCTTCGCAAACTCTATGCGCCACTAAGTCCAAGAATTTTTACTAACACAACACTAAAGGCTGGTGCCTAAGCCCAGCCTTCTTACTGTTTTCAAATTCCTTACAATCTTAGAACCAAGCATTGGTCCTTATACATCCACCTGAAACGCTACTAGGTTTAACCTATCGATTGTTTGTGGGAGATGTTCAACAATTCTCCAATCATCATTCATTAGGGTTTTGTGGGTGCATCTTGGGCTTTCTTCAACGCATTACGAACAGTCTTAGCATACAGTTTACCACCTTGTGCAATACTGCTAGGATTAGATCCGAAGTGGACATCATCCGTACCATACCAGATTTCCGGATTGTCTACGGCAGTCTGATACCAGTCTGCAACCAGCACATAGTCGTATTGATCAGCCAATTTAATCATATAATCCCGGGTCCGGTTGGCGATAGCATTGGGATTGTCCAACACACGACCATCATAAGGGGTCACCAAGATTAAGCGATGACCAGCCGGTAAGTCTTTAACCATCTGGTCTAACTGCTCAAAATAATCATTGACCTCATTAACTCCGAGCGCAATGATGACATCTGTAACCAGGGTGCCATTTTTAGCAGCCTTTTTCAGCATTTTAGTACCATCAATCAAGTTCCGAGATACCGCTGCATCCATATCCAAGCCAGGAATATCCTGATTCAGCCAATCACTAGCCCGGAGGGCAACAGAGTCACCAATTAGGCTTGCTCCATCAGCAACTGCATCCGGATTCTCAGTGCGGATACGGAGAGAACGCATTTGTTGACTAGCCTGTTGCAAACTATTTCCTACCAGATTAGCCTCAAAACTTCCCATAGTTGGACTCATCATCACTCCAATGATCCAAGCTATTCCCAATAGGAACGGAAGAATAAGCCCTTTCCAGCCCAGACTTGGCATCACTACGGGCGTACCTAAAATTTTCGGATTTTTCCCTTGAAGCATAGGTTCTAATAAATAAAAAGAAAAAGCAGCTAAGACAAGAGAAAGCAGGATGGTCAATGAAACGGCTAAACCGTGTTCCATCCATTCAGAAAAAATCAAATAGAAGGGCCAATGAAAGAGATAGACCCCATAAGAGGTACTAGCTAAAAAATCGAGCACTCGCGGCTCCTTAATCTGGGTTTTCTCGTGTAGGATACGAGTAGCCAGAATCATCACCCCAGCCAAGAGAGAAGCTACAAAAAGACCGACTGCATAAGTCCACAAAGACTCAAAAGTGAGAAAGCGTGCGAGGACTAGTGAAAGAGTCAAAGCTCCTAGGTAGATAAGTAGGGTCTTACCTAAACTCCATTTCTGGATGAAACTCCGTAACAACATCCCTTGTTGCTGCAAGCCCGTCAAGGCCGCTAGACTAGAGCCCACAAAGAAGGGAAAACTGTGTGATAGGCTTGAGAAATAGAGATTCGAGACATTATCAGTGGTGAAAGTTCCAACCAGCATACTGATATAAGAGACCAACAGAAAACCTGTCGAAACTAGGAAAACCTGACTCTTAAATCGTCGAATATCCTTACATCCACGCGCCACCAAAGTCAGAAGCAACGCCCAGACAATATAGTAATGCGCCTCCAGGGCCAAACTCCAAGTGTGCAAAAACAGATGTGGAATGAACTGGCTTTCATAGCTAGCTCCCAAAAGCATTTCATAGAAGTTGGTCACAAAACCCAGAGCCCCAGCTGTCTGAGTTCCAATATCCACCCGAAAATCTGCCTTGACAAAAAGCATCAGGGGTGCCACTACCAGTATCATCAGTACAAGCGGTGGAACAATTCGATACAATCTTCGCCTAAAATAAGACACCAAATCTATCTTCTTGGTTTTCCCAACTTCCTCAATCAACAAAGCTGTAATCAGAAAACCTGAAAAGACAAAAAAGACGTCTACCCCAATGAAACCACCTGGTAATTGTTCCTTATAAAAATGATAAATCAGGACAAAGAGGAGACCTGTTATCCGAATAAGGGAGAACCATTTAATTCTCATTCTGGTAAATTCCTTGCTTAAATGTTCCAGTATAGGCGACCTTATCCTCTGTTACCAGCTCCCCTTTTCCATCTGGCTTACCCTTGGCAAATTGGCCTGTATAGCGCCAACCATCCTTAGAGGTAAAGGTTCCTTGACCTTGAAAAGCTCCATTTTCAAACTCGCCTTCATAGGCATCCCCATTTTCATAGGTAACCTTGCCTTGACCAGTCATTTTTCCCCGAACTAAAGTACCCTCATAGATAATCTGACCTTCATTTAGGCTGACCTTCCCCTTCATAGGGATCCCAGATACCAAAACCCAGATTGCACATAAAAGGATTATCACCCCAGCCAGCAGTTCAAAACTAGATCGTTTCCAGCGAATACTTTTGGCAGGAACTTTTTTATCGATATATTTCTGCTCTTTTTCCTTCTTTGCCATCGCTACTCTCCTACTCTTTCAATCCATTCTCGACATCCCTGTTGAACCAAGCGATAGGTCTCCTCGAAATCTCCCGTATACCATGGATCTGGGACTTCCCCATCAATCAAGGGATGAATCTTAGCTAAAGCTTCCTGTGGAGCCATGGCCCGCAAATCCTCTAAGTTAGACTGGTCCATAGCCAAGATTAAATCAGCTTCACGAAAATCTGCTTGTGAAATCTGTTGTGATTGTTTCGAGACATCGTAAGGAATTGCATATTTTTGGAGAATTGCTTGTGTTCCTCGGTGAATCGGATTCCCATGCTCCCAAGTCGAGGTGGCACGGCTTTCAACATGCCAAGTCGGCATTTCTCGTTTCATTACAAATTCAGCCATGGGACTGCGACAAATATTTCCTAAGCAAACCATAATCACTTTCATATCGTATACCTCTTTTCTATTATACCATATAAGGAAAGGGTGACTCACACAATTTCTGAACCGACTCTGCTTCATGGTACTCATTCATAAACCGCTAGAAAAAAGCATCTTCTATTCATCAATCCTATTTTCTACATAGCATTATTTGTATATTTTTGATAAAATAAATATATAAAACGATTTCAGCTACTGACCTTCAACTACCACCAAGTGTTCCATTAAGCCAAAAGGAGGAAGATAAGATGAACCAAAAAAGAATCTTGGAAAATACGACCAAACGTTATGAAAAACTGCCCGCATGGCTGATGATCATTCTGGCTTGCTTGATGGTAGAGATGTTCTTTTTCGGTGGTTCTATCATTGGAATCCTCATCCTTACCATCATCTCCATACCTTTCCTAATTGCTCATCTAAACAATCCAAATACTATCCTTGAACAATTTAGTCTCCTACATGTTCAACTAGGGCTATTTGCCTTCATTGCTCTAACACTCTTCGCTTGGGTTAAGTGGTACGAGAAACGCCCCATTTCTAGCCTTGGATTTTTCAAAACAAATTATTTTCTTGAGATTCTAAAAGGTTGGGGAGTAGGAACACTGACCTTCGCCTGTAGCCTTGGACTCAGCTATTTGTTTGGCGGAGTCACATTCAATCGTGTCGATTTTTCAGGTGCAAATCTCATGTTTGTTGTATCAACCATCCCATTTTGGCTGATTCAAGGTGGTACAGAAGAACTCCTAACCCGTGCCTGGCTTCTACCCATTATCAACAAGCGTTCCAATCTCCCCATTGCAATTGGCATTTCAAGTAGCCTTTTTGGAATCATGCACTTGACCAATAACAATGTCACTGGTTTGTCGATTTTAAGTATCGTCTTATCTGGTGTATTCATGGCTCTCTACATGCTTAAGACTGACAATATCTGGGGTGTTGCAGGTTTACATGGGGCTTGGAATTTCACACAAGGCAATATTTTCGGAGTCGCCGTCAGTGGTACAAGCACCGGCTCCTCTCTCTTTTCTTTTGGAATAAAACCGGAGGCAGCCGATTGGATTTCCGGCGGAGACTTTGGAACCGAGGGCAGCCTAATGGCCAGTATCATCTTACTTCTTGGAAGTATCTACTTAGTCCTTCAATTAAAAAAAGAAAAAAGTCTGCTGTGACCATGCCTTCAATAACGCTCACTCCCTTCAAAGACGGTCTACCTTGCGCACAAGCCAGACCGTCAGCTAAGGAACTTAACAAAATCAGAATTTGACATTTAATAGACTTCCTGCGAAACAAGGATATGATAAAATAGAAGCATGAATTATGAATCCAGTAAAAAACTTTCCGATTTACGCTTTAAACGCCTAGTTGGTGTTGAGAGAAGAACTTTTGACAAAATGCTAGAAATCTTGACAGTTGCTTATCAAGCCAAACACTCTAAAGGTGGTCGGACTCCAAAAATGAGTTTAGAAGATATCCTAATAGCTACTCTTCAATACCTACGTGAATATCGTACTTATGAACAAATTGCAGCTGATTTTGGTGTACATGAAAGCAACCTTATTCGTCGTAGTCATTGGGTTGAAGAAGTCTTAGTTCAAAGTGGTTTCACTATTGAAAAAGGAAAAGTAAAGGATACCGATACTATCATAGTTGATGCATCAGAAGTGAAAATTCAACGTCCCAAAAAAAACAAAAGTTAAACTACTCTGGAAAAAAGAAATTACATGTAGGTAAAGTCCAAGTAATCATAACTGGACAAGGGAAAATTCTTTTTATAGATGTTCAGCTAGATTACTGCCACGATATGAAGCTTTTTAGAAAGAGTAGACGGGATTTATCTAAAGCTAGGGAAATATTGGCAGATAGTGGCTATCAAGGACTTATGAAGCTCTATCCTCCGGCTAAAACTCCTATAAAATCCAGTAGGTACCATCCTTTAACAAAGGGAGATAAATCTTACAATCGAGACTTATCTTCACGGAGAATTAAGGTTGAGAATATTTTTGCAAAGTTCAAAGTGTTTAACATCTTTTCAACAACTTACCGCAATCGTAAGAAACGATTTGGTTTAAGAATGAACTTGATTGCTGGTATTATCAATTTTGAAAGGCTATAAACGTTTCGCAGGAAGTCTAATGAGTACCAGACTCAACTAACAAAGGCAGGTCCAGATAGACCTGCCTTTAGTATCAATTCGTCCCCGGTATGGGATATCCCAAATGTTCATAGGCTTTAGCAGTAGCCTGTCGGCCACTGCGGGTACGAATAATAAAGCCTTGTTGAATCAAGTAGGGTTCATACATGTCTTCAACCGTTTCCCGCTCCTCTGCAATATTCACAGCAATCGTAGACAAACCGACCGGTCCGCCATTGTAGAGCTCAATCATCGTACGCAGGAGCTTCTGATCTACATAATCTAATCCCTCTTGATCCACATCCAACATGGTCAAGGCTTGATCTGTCATATCACGATCGATAACACCTTCCCCTTTAATCTGAGCAAAATCCCGTACACGTTTCAGCAATCGGTTAGCAATTCGTGGGGTCCCTCGACTACGACGAGCTAGCTCGATAGCTGCTTCTGGTAAAATCTCTGTTTCAAAAATCGCTGCCGTCCGCTCAACAATCTCCGTCAAATCAGGCAGGTCATAATACTCCATGTGTGCATGAATTCCAAAACGAGCCCGTAAGGGATTAGACAGCATCCCGGCCCGTGTTGTTGCTCCAATCAAGGTAAAAGGAGGTAATTCCAAATGAACCGAACGGCTCGTCTCTCCACTCCCAATCATAATATCCACATAAAAATCTTCCATAGCACTGTAGAGAATTTCCTCTACAGCCATGGGCATACGGTGAATTTCATCAATAAAGAGCACATCCCCTGGCTCCAAGTCATTTAAAAGAGCCACCAAATCTCCTGCCTTTTCAATCACAGGTCCAGATGTTTGTTTTAAATGAACCCCTAATTCATTGGCGATAACAAAAGCCATGGTCGTTTTCCCCAAACCGGGAGGTCCAAAAAGTAGGGTATGATCTAAGGACTCATCCCGTAATTTTGCAGCTTCAATAAAAATTTTTAGCTGTTCCTTAACCTTACCTTGGCCAATGTATTCCTGAAATTTTTGCGGACGAAGACTGCCTTCAATCAAACTATCCTCACCCATTTGTTCCATATCTACTAATCTAGTCATAGCTCTATTATATCAAAAAATTCAGTTTGACTTTTCAGAGGAGCTGAGTTCTAAAACTATAAATCTCTCCCCATCAGCTCTATTCATAGAGACAGATAGCAGTCGCTCACAGCTACTTTTTCAAAATTAGAATACTTCTGATTTTAACTCTAAAACATAACCTATTTATAGATTATAAACAAAATCACCCTCGGTGTATAACTTATCAATATATTAAAAAAATCGCATTTTGTCAAGAATTTTTTAAGTTTTTATGGTAAAATCTTAATAGAGGGAAGGAAAGTGAGGTGATATATAGCATGGCAATCCCAAAGTATCAACAAATCAAAGATGAACTCAAGCACAAAATTATCTCTGGTCAATTTGAGAATGGGGATAAATTTTATACAGAGGCCGAATTGATTGATATGTATAATGTTAGTTCAATTACGGTTGTACGTGCCTTAAACGACCTAGCTAAAGACGGTTACATCGTACGCCAACAGGGAAAAGGGACTTTTGTATCCCGAGCTGGCAATCATAAACTGATCGAATATTCTGATGCTGATTTTCTTGATGGTAAAGTCGATAAAGTAACAGTCCTATCGATTACAAGGGATAACAATCCTGAGTTCATCGCAAAACTTGGACTTGGTCCTATGCACTATTATTATAAGATCGAACGGATGCGTACAGCGGATGGTACCCCTTATGTTTTCCATGAATCTTATATCCCAGAGCAGTATATCAATGCCAATTATCCAGAATTGAGCTACTATAGCTCAATCTACGACCGGTTTAAGTTTGACTACCATATTCATCTCAATGATGAAAAATTTGAAGAGACAACTGAAATTCTCTTTCCAACAGATTCCTTGATTAGCGAACGCCTAGAGGTTGCTGAAGAATTTCCTACTGTCCTTCAAACCAAGACCACGCGCCTTGAATCCACTGGTCAAATCTTGGAATACCGTAAAACCTATAAACGTGGTGATTACTTCAAGTTCACCCTCCTATCACGGAATCAATAAGCTATGAACGATGAATCATACAAAATCACCAAAAAAAGGGCCACTTCTCACCCAGGAGAAGATAGGCCCTTTTTATTATAATCCCAAGCGGGTGAAAATCGCATCAACGCCGTTAGTATAGTAATCTGGATTAAAAATTTGTTCAATTTCTGCTGAATTTAAATAGGAAGTAATTTCAGAATCCTCCAGTAGCAGAGATTTAAAATCAACTTGGTGATCCCAGGCTTGAGCCGTTTTAGGCTGAACCAAGTCATAGGCGGCTTCCCGCGTCATTCCCTTTTCAATCAAAGATAATAAAACACGCTGACTATAAATAAGCCCAAAGGTAGCATCCATGTTACGTCGCATATTTTCAGGGAATACGGTCAAATTCTGGACAATACGACCAAAGCGATTCAGCATGTAATCCAAAAGAATCGTTGAATCTGGGGCAATAATACGCTCTGCTGAAGAATGTGAAATATCTCGTTCGTGCCAAAGTACTACATCTTCCATGGCTGTCATCATATGACCACGCAACACGCGCGCCAAACCTGTCATATTCTCAGAACCGATTGGATTACGCTTGTGGGGCATAGCAGAACTTCCCTTTTGTCCCTTAGCAAAAAACTCCTCCACCTCACGTTGCTCCGATTTCTGCAAACCACGAATTTCTGTCGCCATACGCTCAATAGATGTGGCAATCAAGGCTAGGCAATTAAAATAATCTGCATGTAAATCCCGAGGTAAAACTTGAGTTGAAATCTCTTGCGGACGAATCCCCAAGCGCTCACAAACATACTCTTCTACAAAAGGAGGGATATTTGCAAAATTTCCAACTGCACCCGAAATTTTACCAGCCTCAATCCCTGCTGCAACCTGATTAAACCGTTCCAAATTGCGTTTCATCTCACTGTACCAGGTTGCTAATTTCAAACCAAAAGTGGTGGGCTCTGCATGAACCCCATGAGTCCGCCCCATCATAATGGTATATTTATGTTCTCGTGCTTTCTCAGCAATAATAGCAAGGAAGTTTTCCAAATCCTGACGCAAAATAGCATTGGCCTGTTTATAGAGATAACCATAGGCGGTATCAACCACATCAGTTGAAGTCAAGCCAAAATGAACCCACTTGCTTTCTTCTCCTAACGATTCAGATACAGCACGGGTAAAAGCAACCACATCATGATGAGTCTCCTGCTCAATCTCTAAAATCCGCTCAACATCAAAACGAGCCTTTTCCCGTAACAAAGTCACATCCTCTTGGGGAATCTCCCCCAATACTGCCCAAGCCTCAGCCGCTAAAATTTCCACTTCCAGCCAAGCCCGATACTTATTCTCCTCAGACCAAATAGCCCCCATTTCAGGTCGCGTATACCTTTCTAACATGCGTTCCTCCTCCAAGTATTCTCTTACCAGTTTACCTTATTTACAACTTTTTCTCCAGTCATTCCGAATGAATAGAAAAAGATCCCCAGGAGGTACCTATGTATCCAAGTAATCCTGTCCAAGAAGCCATTCATCCCCGTCAATCCGCCCAAGTCACCTTGTTAGATTCCAAGCACATAAATCTCCATTTTCCGCTCGTAAAAAAAGAAGGACCTCTAACACTTCAAATTTGGCCTAGCCAAGCGCCAAAGGACTGGCACTACTTTCCCCTTGGGCAAATAGATGGTAGCACACAGGTAATCCTAGACCTCAAAGACTTGCCATCTAACTCTGGTCCCTATGCCTATCGGCTCCAAGGACCCCACGGACAAATCCTTCAAAGCGGGACCTTTCTTTTCCCAGCAAGTCCAGACAGCCACAAGGACCGACAAGATTTAAAGCCACACACCAAATTTTCTCCAGTCCAACTCGACCAAGGTTTCCTCCTTTTTCAACTCAAACCAGCTCCCCATAGTCCTGCAATCCACAAGGCTAAGCTCCGAATTACACAAGACCAGCAGAATCCAAAAATCCTTCCCTTAACCCCAGAAAGTCCAGACGGACTCTTCCAGACCCTCATTGACCTAAATCAAGACCTATCTGCGGTCCCTATCAAAAGTCAGATTGAAATCACCTTTGCCGACGGGCAAACGAAAACCTATCCCCTAGCAGACTATCAAATCCCCCTCGACAAACTGGAACCCCAAGTGCAAATCCAAGAGGAAGCCGACACCCTGCACCTAGAAATTTCTCGAGCCCAGGCCCTCGAACAAGTTCAGATTCTCCTCAATGGTCAGACCTGCCCCCTCACACACAACAGCCCAGCTCTCTATCAAACTAGTCTCCAACTTCCAACAAATCAACCAGCAACGATTCAAATTAAAGCCCTCAAACAAGGGCAACCCCAAACAATCTACCACAAAACCTTTCAGCCAGCACCGACCGAAATAAAACCCTTCAAACAAGGGCTAGATTCCCAAGTAAGTCCAAATCAGGATTTCCAACCCCTCTACCCAGCACCAACCTACCCCACCGGCCAATGCACGTGGGGCGTCAAACGTCTCGTCCCTTGGGTTGGCGACTGGTGGGGCAACGGTGGTCAGTGGGCAGCCTCAGCAGAAAACCTTGGTTTTCGAACAGGCTCAGAACCTCGTGTTGGTGCTATCGCCTGCTGGGACGATGGTAGCTATGGTCACGTAGCCCTAGTCACCCACGTCGCCTCTCCCCAAGCCATCCAAGTCAAAGAAGCCAACTACAACGGTCAAGGAGCTATTCGGAATTACCGCGGATGGTTCGACCCTAGCCAAGGTCTGGGACACCTGACCTACATTTACCCACCTGATACTCTTTGAAAATCAAATTTAACAGTTGTCAGGTCAGACAGTCTGGTAGACTGTCTGAGATTTTAGTTGAAAAAACGAAGTTTTTGTCAACTTTGCTGTACTCATTTGAAACTTTCTTCGAAAGTTTTATGAGCAAGCTTAAAACCTCTCCCAAAGATTTCGAACTTTCTGAGGCTCACTTCCTAGTTTAATTTTTGATTTTCATTGAGTATGAAAACTAAAAAAGAGCTTAGAATCACACTCATCCGAAATGCTGATTCTAAGCTTTTTTATCAATTCATATTTTAAGAAAAAAGATCCACTTAGGCCTCTTCCCTTTCAACTTGGAAAAATTCTCTGGTTTGTTCCACAATTTGGCTATCCAAGATGCTCGTAACTTGTTTGAGAGTGTAGTAAATGGATTTAGCATCGCTAGATCCATGCGCCTTGACAACCGGAGCTTTGACACCAAACAACATAGCACCTCCTGCCTCAGTATAGTCTAGACTCTTACGCATTTCCTTGAGACTAGGCTTTAATAACCATGCTCCCAACTTAGCCCGTAAACCGCCTGCTAGGATGGTCGACTTAAGTTGACTGAGAATTCCTAATGCGGTTCCTTCCATAGTTTTGAGAACCGCATTTCCAGTAAATCCATCTGTCACTATGACATCCGCTACCTGATCCATAAGATCTCGAGCTTCCACATTCCCCACAAAGTTCAAATCCTCTCTTGCCTCCAAAAGTTGATAAGCTTCTTTGCGCAGGGAATCACCTTTACCAGCTTCCGATCCATTATTGAGTAGACCTACCCGAGGATTTTGAACACCTCGAACGTGATTCGCATAGAAAGAACCCATGAGAGCATATTGCTCCAAATGTTGAGCGGTACTTTCTGCATTGGCACCCAAATCCATCATGACAAAACCTTGGCCATTTTTACTTGGTAAAATTGTCAACAAACCAGGCCGATCAATCCCTTTAATCCGACCAATAATGAAAAAGGAAGCGGCTAGAAGAGCACCTGTATTTCCTGCAGATAGAAGGGCATCTGCTTGGCCTTCCTTTACAGCCTTAGCTGCAAGGACCATACTGGCATCTTTTTTACGCCGGATAGCTCGAGTTGGCTCATCATCCCCTTCAATTTTTTCCTTCGTATGAATGATCTCAATCCGATCACTGTTCGCAATAAGAGGCAAAATCTGATCTTGATCTCCATACAATTGAAACATCACGTCAGATAGCTCATCACGGGCCCGTAGAACCCCCTCAACAATAGCCTGCGGCGCAGCATCGCCCCCCATAGCATCAATGGCAATACGTTTCATTTTCTCTCCTTCAAAAGACTTCCCCACTCATCCAGGGAATCTAGAAATTTTTTGGCCTTCAAGTGAATCCCAACATATTCTTGGTAAAAAGCATCGAGTGTCCGACGTAAGTCAAACTTGGTTTCAGAAGATAAACGGATACTCTCTAATTCTTCCAGGGAAACAGCCTGAAACCGCTCTAGCAAAAAAAGGCTATTGGGATTGAAGTGAGCACGATGCACATCTTGATCATAATGTTCAGGACAAAGTACCCCATCATAGACAAAACTATAATCAAACGGCAAACCGATCCGATGACAAAAACAGCACTCCGACAAAACTAGACGAGTCCCAAAACGGTCCAAAATCTGCATCTCAAAAATCAAGGTTAGAACCTCATAATCCAATCCCTCTTCCATCAAATCTAAGGTCTTGGTCACAAACTGAAAAAGAGCCGGATCTGCTTGTCCATCCTGAATACTGGCATCAGCTAAAGCCAAAACATAGGAGGCATAAGCCAAAGAATAGATATCTCCCTGAACTTTGGGATAAGCAGTCTCTACACTAACTTCATCAATATAGCCCAGTCCCTCCTCTCGAAGCTTGAGGACATAGTCCCCCATCACCAAGGGTTGAATCTGAGCCAAACGCTGAGACTTCTCGACATTACGGATAAAAAACATCCGCTTCCCAGCCTTCTCTGTAAAAATTTTAACCAAACGATCCTTTTCCCGATAGGGACGATTATAAAGAACCAGACCTTTGGACTGAACTGTCTCCATCAGCACCTACCTTACACCAAGTAAAGTTCAACAACAGCATATTCAAAGAATTTTGAAATAGTATAAGTCTCAATAGAAAAGAGGCTGCGTTCCAGTTCCAGCCTCGAAGTATTCATTAATGATCATTCTTTACCACAATAGTTGATAGGCTCATATTGTGGAGTCTACTATTCCTGTTCATTCAACTCCGCTCTAACGGTATTTAACAAACTTTTAGAGCAGAGTTAGAAATAAACCAACGATATGTAATCGAGTCAGGAAGACTGCTCACCAACTAATTCAAATTAGTTCCAGTCATCTCCTTACTTGTTTTTGTTAATAGCAAACAAACTAGATAGAGGACGTTTTTCATGGATGCGAATAATAGCTTCTGCCAAAAGATCAGCAGTTGAGATTTGAACAATCTTGTCAATCAAACGTTCCTCTGGTAAATAGATAGTATCCAAAACAACTAATTCCTTAATCGCTGAATTTTGGATATTATCCATAGCCGGTCCTGATAAAACCGGGTGAGTACAGCTAGCATAAACCTCAAGTGCTCCCGCCTCTTGCAAGGCATCTGCAGCATGAGCAATAGTCCCCGCTGTATCAATCATGTCATCAATTAGGATACAGGTCTTACCTTCAACCTTCCCGATGATATTCATCACTTCACTAGTGTTCATCTTATCAACGGAGCGACGTTTATCAATAATGGCAATAGGTGTCCGTAAGAATTCTGCCAACTTCCGTGCCCGGGTAACACCCCCATGGTCTGGACTTACTACAACGTAATCTTCCCCTACCATGCCACGACGTTCAAAATAATCCGCAATCAACGGAGCTCCCATCAGATGATCTACTGGAATATCAAAAAATCCCTGAATTTGAGCCGCGTGTAAATCAACAGTCAAGAGACGATTAACACCTGCCACCTGCAACATATCTGCCACAAGCTTAGATGTAATTGGTTCCCGAGCTCTAGCTTTCCTGTCTTGGCGAGCATAGCCGTAATAAGGCATCACCACATTCACTGACTCTGCACTCGCGCGCTTCAAAGCATCTACCAAAATCAAGATTTCCATCAAGTTGTCATTCACAGGTGAACTGGTTGACTGAAGAATATAGACGTGTTTCCCACGAATCGATTCCTCAATATTTACCTGAATCTCACCATCTGAGAATTGACGGACACTGGATTTCCCCAATTCCATACCAATCGCAGCTGCAACACGCTTGGCTAAGTCCTGATTTGATGATAGAGCAAACAATTTTAAATCAGAAAAAGACATGATTCCCTCCGCATTTTTTATCCCTTCTTCCATTTTAAACTTTTTCAACTCTTTTTTCAAATGAAATCAAGATTTGGCTAGGGAAAAACGAAAGAGAGGTGTTGTTATTAAACTTAAAAGGAGATTGATTGCCAAACTAGGAGCTAAACTTAGAACCACAAAATCCATCCAATTCAAACTCGCCATCCCCATCAGAGTAGCCGCTCCAAAGTAAAGACTTTCAAAAAGGCTTATCAGTAAAACTGTCGCTAGCAGAATAGTCCAGGTATTTCGTAAAAACAAACGATTCAAACTAGTGACAAAAAGCACACAAAGAGGGAATAAGACAAAGAGAATGCCAATGGAATGAAAGACATAGCTATCTAGAAGAAAACCCGCTATCATGCTTGCTCCTAATAATGTAAAGGTTGAATAAAAAACAGAAGCAAAGAGTAGAAAGATTAGGCTACTATGAAACACGGGATACCAATGACTGGGAATCAAGTACGACAGAAATAAGGACGATTGCTGGTCCACAAACCATAGTAAAAGAAAGAGACCAAGGATTTGAAGAAGATTCCAGACTGCTTTCATTATTGACCTACCACACTAACTGTTGAAAAATCTAAACTACTAGCGGACATCTTAACATAGACTTCCCGCTCTAAATTATTACTATTCTGCTTACTTGACTCAACTTGACCTAAAGGAATATCTTTAACTGGCATATTTCCCAAACCAGAGGTCATCACCCGAGATCCTTTTGGAATCTCATCTGACGCATTCAGTTGATTAACGGTCACCAACTGCTGAACGGGATCATAAGACTTAATAATTCCAAAAATATCCTTAGAACCTGTATTGATTTTAACAGGAATCGCCAAGGGCTCTTGCTCAGAAGTTAGGAGAGATATAACACTCGTTTCCTCAGAAATTTTTGAGACTTGACCGACAAGCCCCCCATGAGCAACCACATACATATTCTCAACAATCCCATCTTGAGATCCCTTATCTATGACTAGCCAATTCGACCAAGTAGCTGGTAGACGATCTATAACTGCCGCCTGAATCACTTTGCGCTCCTTAAATTGGGACTGTAAGCCCAACTGTTGCCGCAATTCCTCGTTCTCCTTCTTTAGAGAATCAATCTGATTAACTTCCTCGTCCATCGCATAAAGACGCTGCTTCAAATCCTTATTTTCCTCATAAGCGTAAAATAGATTCGAAAAATCTGTCTCTGCTTGCCGCAAAGCTCCAAAAGGCTGATGTAGGAGACGACTCAACCAGGCAACACCGCTATTGGTTTGCTGAACAATAACTGAAGAATAAGAAAAAAACAGTAATCCCAAGACTAGAATCGAAGCTAAACCTGTAAGGAGAACTGTCTTTGACATGCGAAATTTTTTCATACATCCACCACTAAAAAAGGATAAAATAAGAAGGCTAGGATTAAATCCCAACCTTACTTTCATGACGGAGAATGGGGGATTCGAACCCCCGCGCCGGTTACCCGACCTAACGATTTAGCAAACCGTCCTCTTCAGCCTCTTGAGTAATTCTCCTATGGGCACGAGTGGACTCGAACCACCGACCTCACGCTTATCAGGCGTGCGCTCTAACCACCTGAGCTACGCGCCCAAGTCAAAAAACTTGGTATTTTGAACATAACTGTTCAAAGCGGGTGACGAGAATCGAACTCGCGACAACAGCTTGGAAGGCTGTAGTTTTACCACTAAACTACACCCGCTTATAAAAGAAATGGCGCGAGACGGAATCGAACCGCCGACACATGGAGCTTCAATCCATTGCTCTACCAACTGAGCTACCGAGCCAAATTGCGGGAGCAGGATTTGAACCTACGACCTTCGGGTTATGAGCCCGACGAGCTACCTAGCTGCTCCATCCCGCGCTATTGAAAAGAAAGGAGGATGTGGGATTCGAACCCACGCACGCTTTTACACGCCTGACGGTTTTCAAGACCGTTCCCTTCAGCCGGACTTGGGTAATCCTCCATATATGGACCTTGTAGGACTTGAACCTACGACCACTCGGTTATGAGCCGAGAGCTCTAACCAGCTGAGCTAAAGGTCCAAGCAAGATCGATACTTAAATTAATAGCGGCGAAGGGGATCGAACCCCCGACCTCCCGGGTATGAACCGGACGCTCTAGCCAGCTGAGCTACACCGCCATATCGGGAAGACAGGATTCGAACCTGCGACACCTTGGTCCCAAACCAAGTACTCTACCAAGCTGAGCTACTTCCCGTAGATGTAATTTAGGTCTTTACTTCGTATTATAAATTCCTATTTCTATAACATGCACCCTAGAGGAGTCGAACCTCTAACCGCCTGATTCGTAGTCAGGTACTCTATCCAGTTGAGCTAAGGGTGCTCATTTGCCGAGGACCGGAATCGAACCGGTACGATCGAAATGATCGCAGGATTTTAAGTCCTGTGCGTCTGCCAGTTCCGCCACCCCGGCGCCAAAGCGAACGACGGGATTCGAACCCGCGACCCCCACCTTGGCAAGGTGGTGTTCTACCACTGAACTACGTTCGCAATCCTCTTAAATGCCGGCTACATGACTTGAACACGCGACCCTCTGATTACAAATCAGATGCTCTACCAACTGAGCTAAGCCGGCCTATTTTTATTCATATGCGGGTTAAGGGACTTGAACCCCCACGCCCGAAAGCGCCAGATCCTAAATCTGGTGCGTCTGCCAATTCCGCCAAACCCGCATATGACCCGTGCTGGGCTCGAACCAGCGACCCATTGATTAAAAGTCAATTGCTCTACCAACTGAGCTAACGAGTCTTTATGTACATTGTACATCTTTGACGCAAACTTTCGTTTGCTTTATTTTATACATTCAAAATGTACACTGTACATTTTGAACGGTCCCGACGGGAATCGAACCCGCGATCTTCGCCGTGACAGGGCGACGTGATAACCGCTACACTACGGGACCTGTACTTACGTACTATGGGAGTTAACGGGATCGAACCGCTGACCCTCTGCTTGTAAGGCAGATGCTCTCCCAGCTGAGCTAAACTCCCATAAGAAAACCGAAGTTTTCTATTCGCTAAGCGACTACCCTATCTCACAGGGGGCAACCCCCAACTACTTCCGGCGTTCTAGGGCTTAACTTCTGTGTTCGGCATGGGAACAGGTGTATCTCCTAGGCTATCGTCACTTAACTGTTTTCTGT
>NZ_SPPZ01000370.1 GCF_004570525.1 Streptococcus sp. WM07
TTCTCCATTTGACTTTGATGAAGTAGTAAGGAATATGTTAATAAGATTGCCTCCACTTTAAATTTTAAAGCATAAAGATTCCTACATCTTAAATCTTCAATTCCGAATTGTTCCAAACTTGAGAATACCGTTTCAATGGACTTACGCAGTCGTCCAATTCTATAATTTTCCAGTTTAGAGTAATCACTCATATTCTCCCTTAATTGAGTAATTAATTTGATTCCACACCTCAGCAAGCTCTCTT
>NZ_SPPZ01000371.1 GCF_004570525.1 Streptococcus sp. WM07
CTTCTCCAAATCTTTTTACAATTTCATCAAGTGGGGAATCTTATCATTGATATTGATTCGACTCATTTTACAACCTATGGAAAACAAGAAGGCTCGGCTTACAATGCTCATTACCGTGCCACAGGCTATCATCCACTCTATGCTTTTGAAAGTCAGACTGGTTATTGTTTCAATGCTCAGTTACGTCCTGGAAATCGCTATTGCTCCGAAGGAGCGGTGGAGTTCCTCCGACCTATTTTA
>NZ_SPPZ01000372.1 GCF_004570525.1 Streptococcus sp. WM07
AAGATGAAAATGTAACGATTTTACCCCATTCTTCCTACTCCGAGACTTTCTATCAAGCAAAGTCTTGGGATCAAGTGCGCCGTGTCTGCCAATTTTCACAAAGAAAGGAAGGAGAACTCTTCTATGATGTTACTTCTCTTGTGACCAATCTAACTGGTGGAGTTAGCCAGGAATATTTTCAACTTTATCGAAAACGGGGACAGTCTGAAAATTTCATAAAAGAGATGAAATCTGGATT
>NZ_SPPZ01000373.1 GCF_004570525.1 Streptococcus sp. WM07
AAGATGAAAATGTAACGATTTTACCCCATTCTTCCTACTCCGAGACTTTCTATCAAGCAAAGTCTTGGGATCAAGTGCGCCGTGTCTGCCAATTTTCACAAAGAAAGGAAAGAGAACTCTTCTATGATGTTACTTCTCTTGTGACCAATCTAACTGGTGGAGTTAGCCAGGAATATTTTCAACTTTATCGAAAACGGGGACAGTCTGAAAATTTCATAAAAGAGATGAAATCTGGATT
>NZ_SPPZ01000374.1 GCF_004570525.1 Streptococcus sp. WM07
TTACCTGTCAATACTTCAGATTTCGCAATCTCAGGATTTACAACAGTCTTACCATCTGTTGATACAACACGGTAGATAACTTGTGCTTGGTCATCCTTAGCTTCTGGATTCTTCACATAAGGAATCTTCGTATCGCCAGTTGGAGTTGTTGGAACTGGTGGAACATAACCCTTAGTTGGATCATTTGGATCTACTGGTTTCAACGGCTCCTTGCTACCTGGATCTACTGGAGT
>NZ_SPPZ01000375.1 GCF_004570525.1 Streptococcus sp. WM07
GTCGATGAAGCCGCTCAAGCCAAGAAGGATGAAATTGACGCTCGCTCTGATCTAACAGACGAAGAGAAAGCAGCAGCTAAGGCTCAAGTTGATGCAGAAGCAGAAAAAGCTAAAGCTGCAGTAGATGCAGCAACAACAAATGCAGGAGTTGAAGAAGCTAAGACTGCAGGTGTTGACACTGTTAAAGCTATTAACCCAGCTGCAGTTGCTAAGCCTGAAGCGAAGAAAGC
>NZ_SPPZ01000376.1 GCF_004570525.1 Streptococcus sp. WM07
CGCACCTGTGTTTGGATCTACCTTAACTAGTGGGTTGTTTGACTCAAACTTAGAACCTGCTGGAAGATCACTTCCATCTTCGTTCTTAGGCGCTGGAATAACTACTGTTTCTCCTGGCTTACCTGATGCCTCTTCAAACTTAGGATTATTCTTACCAGCATCTGTAGTTGGATCTACCACCTTAACGGTTACTGGAACCTTGTCCGTTGAGCCATCTGGATACGTTACA
>NZ_SPPZ01000377.1 GCF_004570525.1 Streptococcus sp. WM07
GGTACTAAGGTAAGCTTTGAGGAACCAGTAGATACAACCACACCAGGAGATAAGCCAGCAACAGCTGTGGTAACGTATCCAGATGGTTCAACGGATAAGGTCCCAGTAACTGTTAAAGTTTCTGAACTAACCGACGCGGATAAGAACACACCAGTAGCGCAAGATCAGACCGTTAAACAAGGTGAGGAAGTAGATCCATCTAAATCTATTGCAAATCTAGGAGACTTGC
>NZ_SPPZ01000378.1 GCF_004570525.1 Streptococcus sp. WM07
GGTACAAAGGTAAGCTTTGAGAGTCCAGTAGATACAACCACACCAGGAGATAAACCAGCAACAGCTGTGGTAACGTATCCAGATGGCTCAACGGACAAGGTTCCAGTAACTGTTAAAGTTTCTGAACTAACCGACGCGGATAAGAACACACCAGTAGCGCAAGATCAGACCGTTAAACAAGGTGAGGAAGTAGATCCATCTAAATCTATTGCAAATCTAGGAGACTTGC
>NZ_SPPZ01000379.1 GCF_004570525.1 Streptococcus sp. WM07
GGGACGTTGAATTTTCACTTCTGATGCATCAACTATGATAGTATCGGTATCCTTTACTTTTCCTTTTTCAATAGTGAAACCACTTTGAACTAAGACTTCTTCAACCCAATGACTACGATGAATAAGGTTGCTTTCATGTACACCAAAATCAGCTGCAATTTGTTCATAAGTACGATATTCACGTAGGTATTGAAGAGTAGCTATTAGGATATCTTCTAAACTCATTTT
>NZ_SPPZ01000037.1 GCF_004570525.1 Streptococcus sp. WM07
CTAGCATTTTGTCAAAAGTTCTTCTCTCAACACCAACTAGGCGTTTAAAGCGTAAATCGGAAAGTTTTTTACTGGATTCATAATTCATGCTTCTATTTTATCATATCCTTGTTTCGCAGGAAGTCTATTGCTGAAAGTCGCTTGGATAAGGCCTTAGCTAAGTATCAAAAGGGAGATCAGGTTGAGCTGGTTTTTAGGTCATTTGAATTGGATCCGACTTTACCGCTAGACCAGTCTTATCCAGCTCGGGATTATTTGGCTCTGAAATACCAACTAAGTTCTGAGCAAGCACAAGCACAATTAGATGCGATTACCAATCTTGCTAAAGAAGAAGGTCTAAGCTTTCATTTTGACCAAGCCTGGATTCCGAATAGCCGAAAAAGTCATCGTCTGCCTCATTTGGCCAGTGATAGAGGCTTGGGGAAAGAAATGGCTAAGCTCCTTTTTCAAGCACACTTTACACGGGGGCTAGATTTAGCTCAAGATCAGGTACTAAAGGATTTAGGTCAAGAATTGGGCTTGGAAGCCGCTCTTGTTGAAGAAGCCCTACAGTCTCAAGACTATGCAGCTCGCATTGCTGCAGATCAAGAGGCTGGAATGGCTCTAGGGATTACGGCTGTGCCCTTTTTCCTCTTTGATGGTCGCTTCTCCATTTCGGGAGCTCAGCCCCAATCCGTATTTGAAGAAGCTGTGGAACGGTCTTTTGGTTTAGTAGCCAAGCCCGTAAGTCTTGGTACATCAGATCAGACATGTGGACCAAATGGCTGTTTTATTGAATAGAGTTTGAAAAGGTAGGGATAGTTTTCCTAGCCTTTTCTTTTTATCCCAAGGGAGATTTCATAAAGTAGAAACTGTAGATGGTTTAAGACTGTTACCGTGTAAAAATGGGTTGCTCTGTTAGAGTTTGCTGCAAGCATGATATAATAAAAGGGATAATCAACTAGTTGGATGTGAGGTAAGGAATGTTAGATAGGGGTATGGGCTGTTCCCATGGTAAAATTATTTTGATGGGAGAGCATTCAGTAGTGTATGGTTATTCAGCTATTGCGCTCCCCTTACTAGGAATTGAGGCTATTTGCAGGATTCAACCTGCTAGTCAAGTGCTAACATTTGATTTTGAAGATTCCCTCTCAACTGCCGTATTTGCGGCTCTTTCTTCCTTAAATCAGTTGGAGGCCAAGATATCTTATAAAGTCGCTTCAAAGGTTCCTCAAAAACGAGGAATGGGATCCTCAGCAGCTGTATCGATAGCTGCTATTAGAGCGGTCTATGCTTATTTTGAAGAATCCCTGTCTGAAGAAACATTAGAGCAGTTAGTCCATCAAGCCGAAAAGATTGCTCACAGCAATCCTAGTGGTCTTGATGCGAAAACATGTCTGTCTGACACACCTATCAAATTTAGTAAAGATACTGGATTTGATAGGTTAGAAGTCGCCTTGGATGCCTATTTGGTGATTGCGGATTCAGGTATTCAGGGACATACTCGTGAAGCCGTTAATAAGGTAGCACGATTTGAGGAGACGAATCGTCCCCATTTAGTAACTTTGGGAAGATTGGCTGAGCAAGCTGAGGCTGCTATTCAGCTACATCAGAGCCGTGAAGTCGGACGCTTGATGAACCTAGCTCATAAAGAATTGATGGCTATTGGTGTTAGTCTACCTTTTGTAGATGAATTGGTGCAGGAGGCTCGAGCTGCCGGTGCTCTGGGAGCTAAGATGAGTGGTGGTGGTCTTGGTGGCTGTGTCATAGCTCTTGCAGCTAATTTGGAGGATGCGCGTGTGATTCGTGAAAAATTATTTGAAAAAGGAGCTCAACAGGTATGGATAGAAAAAGTGTAACAGTCAAATCCTATGCGAATATCGCTATTGTCAAATATTGGGGGAAGGCTGATGCAGAACGTATGATTCCATCAACGAGTAGTATTTCACTAACACTCGACCAATTGTATACTACGACAACTGCCAGTTTTTTACTTGCTGAGACGAATAAGGACTTGTTTTACATTAATGGTGTCTTACAGGATGAAGTGGAACATCGTAAAATTTCGGCAGTCATTGATCAGTATCGTAGCAATCCTGATACTTATGTGAAAGTTGAGACATGTAACAATATGCCTACTGCTGCAGGCTTGTCATCTAGTTCCAGCGGCCTATCTGCTTTGGTAAAGGCTTGTAATCAATTATTTGCAACGGATTACAGTAGATCTGAGTTGGCTCAAAAAGCTAAATTTGCATCAGGTTCTTCTTCACGCTCTTTCTTTGGACCTATCGCTGCTTGGGATAAGGATTCTGGCGAGATTTACCAGGTAGAAACAGATTTAAAATTGGGAATGATTTTATTGGTTCTGGATTCCAACAAAAAACCAATTTCTAGCCGCGAAGGGATGAAAATTGCAAGTAGCACTTCAACGGTGTTCCAGGAATGGATTACTCAGTCTGAGAAAGATTACCAGGCCATGCTTCAGTATTTGAAAGAGAATGATTTTAATAAAGTCGGACAATTGACTGAGAAAAATGCCTTGGCAATGCACCGGACGAATGAATATGCGACCCCATCCTTTAACTATTTAACACCGGAGTCCTATAAGGCGATGGATTTGGTAAAAAGCCTACGTCAAAAAGGTCATGAGTGTTACTTCACTATGGACGCCGGTCCTAATGTTAAAGTACTGTGTAAGGAATCCGATTTACTAAACTTAAGTCAGATATTTGAAAAGGATTATGGCTATCGAGTAATTAGTTCAGGAACAAAGGACCCAAGTCATGACGATTAAGGTAACCTCTTGCGGGAAACTCTATATAGCTGGTGAATATGCTATTTTAACTCCCAAACAAACAGCTTTAATAAAAAATATTCCTATTTACATGCAGGCACATATTCGTCCGTCTTCGCAGATTCAACTTTATTCTGATCTGTTTGATTATTCGGTTGGAATGGAGGCAGATCAGAATTACAGCCTTATCCAGGATACCGTCAGAGTTTGGGCTCGTTATAGAGGGATAGATTTAGTGGAGCTCCCTCCATTTGAGTTGAAAATTTCAGGGAAGATGGGGGAGGATGGCCTGAAATATGGTATTGGGTCAAGTGGATCGGTGACTATCCTGGTTTTGAAAGCCTTGGCATCTTTTTCAGGGATTCAGCTGTCCCCAGACCTCCTTTTTCGTCTAGCTTCCTATGTTTTATTGGCTCGAGGAGACAATGGCTCGATGGGAGATTTGGCTTGTATAGCTTATGATGCCTTTATTAGTTTTCAATCTTTTGATCGAAAGCGGGTACGCCTTTATCTAGAAAATCATTCGTTACAGGAAACACTCGATTTGGATTGGGGGTATCACATTGAAGTGCTAACTCCCCAACTACCCTGTCAATTTTTAGTGGGCTGGACACGACAACCAGCTATTTCTAGAGACTTGATTCGGCAGGTACAAGCGAAAATTGATTCTGAATTTTTAAAAGCAACGAATCAAGCAACTCTAAGTTGTAAAGAAGCCTTTCTAAAAGGAGATCGAGCAGGGGTCAAAAAAAGTCTGCATCAAATCAGTGAGTTGCTAGAGAATCTCAGTCCTGCCATCTATACCCCAAAGCTCTCTCAATTACAATTCATTGCCAGTCAATATGACGCTGTTGCTAAGTCTTCTGGAGCTGGGGGGGGCGATTGTGGAATAGCTTTTGTCTTTGACAAAGAGGATTTAGACCAGTTGCTCCAAGATTGGGAGCAAGTTGGGATTCAACTACTGTATCAGGAGGACCTATCATGAGTAATCGCAAGGATGATCATCTCCAACATGCACTTGCTTACCAATCACCCTATAATAGTTTTGACGATATGGAATTAATCCATTCTTCTTTACCGGATTTTGACTTGGCAGATATTGACATCTCTACCCACTTTGCAGGTCAGGATTTCGAATTCCCATTCTTCATTAATGCAATGACTGGTGGTTCAGAAAAAGCTGCTGGTGTGAACCGCAAGTTAGCTCAAGTAGCGGAAGCTACAGGAATTCTTATGGTTACGGGGTCTTATAGTGCGGCCTTACAAAATCCTAATGATCATTCTTATCCAACCAAAGAAGAGTTTCCAGACTTGCTCTGTGCGACTAATATTGGTGTAGATAAGCCCGTAGAATTAGGAATGCAGACGGTAGAGGAAATGAATCCCTTATTTTTACAAGTTCATGTGAATGTGATGCAGGAACTACTAATGCCGGAGGGAGAACGCCATTTTCAATCGTGGAAATCGAACTTAGCAGCATATGCCCAGCAGATTCCTGTTCCCGTTATCCTTAAGGAAGTTGGATTTGGAATGGATGTCAAAACTATGAAAAAGGCATTGAATATGGGGATTCGAACAGTTGATGTTTCAGGGCGTGGTGGAACTAATTTTGCCTATATTGAAAACCAGCGAAGCGGCAAACGGAGTTATTTAGATAATTGGGGGCAGAGCACAGTACAGGCTCTCTTAAATGCCCAATCGTTGACGGATGAGCTTGAAATCTTAGCATCAGGCGGGGTCCGACATCCCTTGGATATGGTCAAATGTATGGTTTTAGGTGCGCGAGCAGTAGGACTGTCACGAACAGTGTTAGACTTAGTGGAGCGCTACACCGTTGAGCAGGTTATTGAAATTGTGAATGAGTGGAAAGATGATTTACGAATCATTCTGTGTGCCCTAAACTGCCGGAATATTGAGGAATTGAGATCAGTTGACTATATCTTACATGGGAGACTAAGCCCTAACCAGAACGATGAGAAATGATACCTATCTAGGTCTAGAGAATGATTCTTTCTCTGAAAATTAGTGGTATAATAGTAGAGTTGAACTTTTGGGTTCAAAATCATCTGATTGAGGTGTTATGATGAATAAAGTAGCTATCGTTGCTGCCTATCGTTCTGCTATTGGTAGTTTTGGAGGTAGTCTAAAAGATATTGAGATAGCCGATTTAGGAGCCCAGGTCTTGCGAACGGCCTTGGAGAAAAAAGATATACCAGCTGAGCTGGTGGATGAAGTCATTTTCGGAAATGTTTTATCTGCTGGACATGGTCAAAATATTGCTCGCCAAATAGCTATTCGTGCTGGAATCCCAGAAACTACCTCTGCATATACAGTTAATAAGGTTTGTGGTTCTGGTCTAAAGTCCGTCCTTCTAGCAGCACAATCCATTTTACTTGGAGACAATCAAGTTGTTGTTGCCGGTGGTATTGAGATAATGAGTCAGGCTCCCTATCTCTCCAAAGACAGTCGATTTGGCAATAAATTTGGGAACATGACCTTGGTAGACTCCCTATTAAATGATGGATTAACAGATGCCTTTCAAGACATTCATATGGGGATCACTGCTGAAAATATTGCAGAAAAATTTGACATTAGTCGAGAAGAACAAGATTCATTTGCCTATTTAAGTCAAGAAAAAGCAGCTAAAGCCATTGCTAATGGACGATTTGTGGAAGAAATTGTTCCAATTACCATTTTGGAGAGAAAGGGAGAGCGTATTTTTCAAGAAGATGAATACCCTCGCTTAACTCCAATCGAAAAACTGGCAACCTTACGCCCAGCTTTTAAACCTGATGGAACTGTCACTGCCGCAAATGCTTCTGGAATTAATGATGGCTGTGCCTTAGTATTACTAATGTCTGAGGAAAAGGCACGTGAACTTGGCGTAGAAGTTCTAGCTTATATAGAGTCCTATGCAACAAGTGGACTAGATCCAGCCTATATGGGCCTAGGACCGGTTCCAGCAACTCGTAAAGCGCTTGAGAAAATTGGCTTGACGACTGAGGATCTAGATTTGGTTGAGTTGAATGAGGCTTTTGCGGCTCAAGCGATACCTGTTATTTCAGAACTCAAGCTAGATTCAAAAATTGTAAATGTGAATGGTGGGGCTCTGGCGCTTGGACATCCAATTGGTGCTAGTGGAAGTCGTATCTTGGTGACGCTCATCCATGAATTGTTGAAACAAGAAAAGGAGTTAGGACTCTGCTCACTTTGTATTGGAGGTGGTCAAGGAATTTCCTTGATTATTTCCAATGGACAAGGTCGTTAATGAGGAGTCAAAACAGAAGATATGGTGAAAATCGGAATTGATAAGATTGGCTTTGCGGTTCCAGAATTTGTATTGGATTTAGCTGACCTAGCTGTAGCTCGGAATGTCGATCCTAATAAATTTAAGATTGGACTACTTCAGTCGGAGATGGCAGTCGCTCCCGTAACACAAGATATTGTTACCTTCGGGGCACAAGCTGCCGCATCGATTTTGACTGAAGAAGACAAACAGGCCATTGATATGGTTATTGTGGGGACGGAGTCGAGCGTGGATCAGAGTAAAGCAGCAGCTGTGGTTATCCATGGTCTACTGGGAATTCAACCTTTTGCTCGCTCAATCGAAATGAAAGAAGCTTGTTACGGGGCAACGGCTGGTCTCAGTCTTGCCAAAACGCATATTGCTCAGAATCCTGGCTCAAAAGTATTAGTGATAGCGAGTGATATTGCGAAATACGGTATTGCATCAGGTGGAGAGCCAACTCAGGGAGCTGGCGCCGTGGCGATGCTTGTAACAGAAGATCCAAGCATCTTGGTTCTAAATTCAGATAATGTTTTCCAAACACGAGATATCTATGATTTTTGGAGACCCAATGATGATAAATACCCACGTGTGGACGGTAAATACTCAACGGAGCAGTACACAGACTGTTTGACAACCACCTTTGAATATTACCAGAACAAGACTGGCAAGAACCTTGAAGATTTTGCGGCTATGTGTTTACATATTCCCTTCCCGAAACAGGGGTTAAAAGGGTTGCGTGCTATTGCTGATAATGAAGAAACTCTGATTCGTCTCACTGAGCGTTTCCATGAGGCGATTATCTACAATCAAGTGGTTGGGAATATTTATACAGGATCGATTTTCCTTTCCTTTTTATCCTTGCTTGAAAATTCTCAATCACTCACAGCTGGGGATGAAATCTTATTCTATAGCTATGGAAGTGGCGCTGTTTGTGAAATTTTCAGTGGTTACTTGGTAGAGGGCTATAGGAATTATCTCCAAGAAGACCGCTTGGCTGATTTAAACAAACGGACAAAAATCTCAGTTGAGGAGTATGAAAAAATCTTTTTTGAAGAGATTACTTTGGATACAGTTGGTAATTCCATCAATCTACCTCTAGATGAAAGTCCTTACGCTTTAGAGAAAGTAGTCGAGTTTAAACGGATTTATCATGAATCAAAAGGGGGCGGAATTTAGATTCCAGTCCCCTTTTAGAAAAGGAAATTAGTTGAATGTTTTCAGGTTTTTATAAGCAATCAAGACAGGACCGAATTGCAATTCTACACAAAGAAAAAATGCTGACAGAGGAGAACTTGGCTACTTTAGTAGAAGATACCAACCTGTCAGAAACAATTGCAGGAAAGATGGTTGAAAACCATCTAGGGACCTTCTCTCTTCCTTTTGCGGTATTGCCAGAGATTCGTGTGGACGGCCATCATTATTCAGTTCCAATGGTAACGGAGGAACCGTCTGTTGTGGCAGCGGCATCTTTTGGAGCGAAAGTGATTGGTCGTTCAGGCGGATTTGAAACATGTATTCACAAACGCCAGATGATTGGGCAAGTGGCACTTTTTGAAGTGGAAAATGTTGAAAGTGCCAAAGAATCTATTAAGAAAGAAGAACAAGCACTTCTTCAGATAGCCAATCAAGCCTACTCTTCCATTGTTAAAAGAGGTGGAGGAGCACGTCGGGTGACAGTTGAGATCAAGGGGGTATTTCTGATTGTCTATCTCCATGTAGATGTTCAAGAAGCTATGGGAGCTAATATCTTGAATACTATGTTGGAGGCTCTTAAGAAGCCTTTAGAATCTATCAGTCAGGGCCAGGCATTGATGGGGATTCTGTCTAATTATGCTACGGATTCATTGGTAAATAGCCGTTGTCAAATTCCGATTGCTCATCTCGCCATGAACAAAGAGGAGGCTCTCTATTTAGCTAAAAAAATAGCCTTAGCTAGCTTGTTGGCTCAAGAGGATCCCTATCGAGCGGCAACTCATAACAAAGGGATTTTTAATGGAATTGACGCGGTTGTTGTGGCAACAGGGAATGATTGGCGTGCTATTGAAGCTGGTGCCCACGCCTATGCTAGCCGAGACGGAGCTTACAGAGGTTTATCAACTTGGAAGATTGAAGGGGAGAACCTTGTGGGAGAGCTTACGATTCCCTTACCCATTGCGACTGTAGGAGGTTCCATTGGCTTAAATCCCAAAGTTGCTGTTTCTTTCGATATTCTAGGACAAGTGACCGCTAAAGAATTAGCGGCTGTCATTGCTTCTGTCGGTCTTTGTCAAAATTTTGCAGCCTTAAGAGCCTTAGTGACAACTGGGATTCAATCGGGGCATATGAAATTACAGCTTCAATCGCTAGCCTTACATGCAGGTGCCCAAGTTGAGGAAGTTCCTGATTTAGTGGCCGCATTGCGAAAAAGTTCTCAGCCAAATTTGCAATTAGCTAAGGAATTACTAAAAGACATGAGAAATTAGTGCATGCGGAGCTGGAATCAGTATTTGGAAAATGAGAGTTTTCTACGGAGACTGGATTGATTCATATGTATGATGTAAAAATACTTTTCACAAAACGGTATCTATGATGACTTTCAGATTAGTTCAGTTTGATAATTTCCTGGATAATTTACACCTGAAACATTTTTAGAGACGCCTTGTCGTCTCTTTTTTAATTTTTTTAATTTTTTTGATAAAAGTGTTGCATTCTAAAAAGGAATGTGTTAAGATTATTAACGGTTTGAAAAAACTGCCTAAGACAGTAGGGGAGTTCAACTCATAAAAATCCTACCGAGGACAAAACGTATTTCCATAATCTAAGTTTTTCATTTCAGTGAAAAATCAAGAAGGATCATAACGATTTGTACTTTCGTGTCTAGGTTTGGGTGCGAATTTTTTATTTATCCCAAGCAAAATAAAAACGGAGGTAAACATACAATGAGTGAAGCAAGTATTGCTAAAAAAGCCGAATTAGTAGATGTTGTTGCTGAGAAAATGAAAGCTGCTGCATCTATCGTCGTTGTGGACGCTCGTGGTTTGACAGTAGAGCAAGATACAGTTCTTCGTCGTAACCTACGCGGAAGCGAAGTCGAGTACAAAGTAATCAAGAACTCTATTCTTCGTCGTGCAGCTGTTAAAGCTGGACTTGAAGGAATGGAAGATGTCTTTGTTGGACCATCTGCAGTTGCATTTTCAAATGAAGATGTTGTTGCGCCAGCAAAAATCTTGAATGACTTTTCTAAAGAAGCTGAAGCACTTGAAATCAAAGGTGGTGCTATCGAAGGCGCTGTTGCAAGCAAAGATGAAATCATGGCCTTGGCTACATTGCCAAACCGCGAAGGACTTCTTTCAATGCTCCTTTCTGTACTTCAAGCGCCAGTTCGCAACGTTGCTCTTGCAGTCAAAGCGGTTGCAGACGACAAAGAAGGTGCAGCTTAATCCAAGTTGCCTAGTCTATTAGACATACAATTATTAAAAATTTATTTTGGAGGAAATCACAATGGCATTGAACATTGAAAACATTATTGCTGAAATTAAAGAAGCTTCAATCCTTGAGCTTAACGATCTTGTAAAAGCGATCGAAGAAGAATTTGGTGTAACTGCAGCTGCTCCTGTAGCTGTTGCTGCAGCAGGTGCTGCTGATGCAGGTGCTGCTAAAGATTCATTCGACGTTGAATTGACTTCTGCTGGCGACAAAAAAGTTGGCGTAATCAAAGTTGTACGTGAAATCACTGGTCTTGGTCTTAAAGAAGCTAAAGAGCTTGTAGACGGAGCTCCAGCAATGGTTAAAGAAGGCGTTGCAACTGCAGAAGCTGAAGAAATCAAAGCTAAATTGGAAGAAGCTGGTGCTTCTGTAACTCTTAAATAATAGAGTATTGTAACGAGATTATTAAAGCTTAGCTATAGCTTCTAGCTTTAATCAAAATCGATTACGAGATCCCTTCCAAAATTTATTTTGGAAGGGATTTTTTTATTGTGGCTTCTAGCCAGTTTTTCTCGAAGAGAAAAACAAGAAAACCACCAGCTATGCTGGTGGCTGACAAGGCTTTGAGCTTCCATTTCTTTTTCCTGATATAATCTAATTGTTCAGGTTAGATAAGGGGGAAAAGAAATGGCTAAAACCAGTTACAGTCTATCACATACCAAATGGATGTGCAAATATCATATAGTTTTCACACCTAAATACCGTAGAAAAGCTATCTATTATAAGGTCAGACAAGATTTAATTGAAATTTTCCGTCATTTGTGTAAATATCGAGGTGTTGAAATTATAGAAGGACACATGATGCCAGATCATGTTCATATGCTTGTACTAATCCCACCTAAACTTGCAATATCTGATTTCATGGGTTATTTGAAGAGTAAAAGTGCTTTAATGATTTTTGATAGACATGCTAATTTGAAATATAAGTATGGAAATCGTAAGTTTTGGGCGAGAGGTTATTACGTTAGCACAGTCGGATTAAATGAAAAGACCGTAGCGAAGTACATTCTAGAACAAGAGAAAAATGATATTGCTCTCGATAAGCTGAGTGTAAAAGAATATGAGGATCCATTTTCAGATGGCGGATTCAGAACACGTTAAAAGCCCGTTGTTACGGGCAATGGTCAAGTAATACAAGCTCTAACCTGAACGAAGTTCAGCGAACGCCTTTAGGCGTCGCTGGAGAGAAACGGCTTACAGCCGGTGTACAAGCCACCCGTTTTCACGGGTGGTTTTGACTTTCTTTTTTCAAATCTAGATAAGAAAAGACCGCTCCAGTCTCCGTTTAGAAACTTTGGAACGGTCTTTTTTGAGGAACTTAATGCGCCTCTTTTGATTTTCTTGTTTTAAGAAAATCGATGTACTTTTCCCCAAACACTTCAATTTGCCCCAAAACCTGCTTGAATTCACGTCCAATGTCACTCAGTTCATACTCAACCTTAGGCGGTACCTGGGCATACACTTTCCGCAGAATGAGACCGTCGGTTTCTAGTTGACGGAGCTGTTTGGTCAAAGTTGCTTGGGAAATTCCTTCTAAGCGACGGTGTAGTTCATTGAAACGGATTGGTCCTTCCTCGATATGGTGTAGGAGCAGGATGTTCCATTTTCCTGATAGGACGCTTTGAGTAGCTAGGTAGGGACAAGTGTAAATATTTTCAGTATGGTAATTGGGCATCGTAAAAACTCCTAAAGGCGATATGATTATTGTTGAAGTATTCATTGATTTTTAAATTCTAGTTTGGCTAATTGTAGTCTATTATCTCATAAAAGTAAGTCTTTGGCGATTATGCCATATAGATACTGTATTTTCAAAATTTTTAAGTAGATAGTCAATCTGAAGGGGACATAGAAGGGGCAAAAAGATATAAGCTCATTTATTTTAGATAAGGTAATTCGAAAAAAATGCCATTCAGGACGTTTTCAAAACATTCTAGAACATTCAGGTTAGAAAGTACTAGAGCTGTGTTAAACTCTAGGGGTCGGGTTGCTACCTGACAAATAAATCTTTAGGAGGTCATTGCCATGACTACTTTTACTTACAATGAGGCTCAACTGCTTACCTTAGATGTCATGATGGACACTTTAGGAGGTGGCTGCTCTTGGGGTGGTGCAGGGAATGCGGCTGTCAGTGGTGCTGTTGGAGGTGCAATTGGTGGCGCTACTGGTGGAAGTGTGACTCTACCTGTTGTAGGAGCAGTCCCTGGAGCAGTTGCCGGAGGTATTGCCGGTGGTATTGGTGCAGCTGCTGGTTATGGAGCTACTTGCTGGTGGGGATAAGTAGGAAGGTAGTTACAAATGGAAACTCTAAAATGGTTCGTTGAGCATGGATTTTACGGATTTGTAGGAACATTTATTGTCTTTATCTGGCTCCTAGCACATCCACAGAAGTTAAACAAAAAATCCAAAGATTCTAAAGATAAAAATTGAAGTTGAGAATTGTATTTGTGAAATCTAGCTCTTCTTCTATGAGGGGCTGGATTTCGCTTTTTGAATGTGAAATTTAGATACATTGAAAGGAGCTTGTATGGATTTACTAATTGATTTATTGGTTATACCTGCTGCAATCGGGTGTTTTTTTGCCATTTTATATCAATACATAGAGAAAAAGCGAAATGGGAAGTGAATTCAAAGTGGCATCGCATATTTGACTATTAATGTGTCGGTCCTTAGATACTATGTTACATAGAATACAGATCTGAACAGAAAGTGACGTGAAGGTCATTCTTTGTTCAGTTTTTTAAATTTTATTTGTTACGACTGTAGTGATCAAGTGTATCATTTGCGCTGGAATGTCATAACTTCTCTTGCATCGTCTCCTATTTCCCGTTATACTGAGAGCAGTAAGAATGGGAGGTTCGTCATGGAATACACACGATTAGGGAATACAGGTTTGGAGGTTTCCAAGCTTTGCTTGGGTTGTATGAGCTTTGGCGATCCGGCGCGTGGTTTTCATGCTAAGTGGGTACTGGATGAGACTGCTAGTCGTCCGATTATCAAGAAGGCCTTGGATATGGGAATCAATTTTTTCGATACTGCCAATTTTTATGGATATGGCTCTAGCGAGGAGATTCTAGGTCGAGCTTTGAAGGATTTTGCTAAAAGAGAAGAGGTAGTGATTGCGACCAAAGCTTTCTATGGTGATGGACAAAGCACTAGTGCCAATACTACGGGGCTCTCGCGAAAAGCTCTTTTCCACCAGGTTGAAAAGAGCTTAGAACGATTAGGGACAGACTACATCGACCTGCTTTACATTCATCGTTGGGATTATGAAACACCAATCGAAGAGACTATGGAGGCTCTCCATGACTTAGTTCGCTCAGGTAAAGTCCTTTATCTTGGGGCATCTAGTATGTATACTTGGCAATTCCAACAGGCCCAATATGTGGCAGACAAGAGGGGATGGACTCCTTTTTCCGTTATGCAAAATCATTACAATCTGCTCTATCGGGAAGAAGAACGGGAAATGATTCCGTTCTGTCAGGAAACAGGAGTGGCTTTGGTGCCCTATAGTCCGTTTGCAGCCGGTCGGATTGTGCGTGATTGGTCGGCGGATACTGCACGAAGTCAAGCTGATCAAAGTGCACGTGCTAAGTATGATAGTACGGAACTTGAGGACCGGAAAATTGTGGCGCGTGTGGCAGAATTAGCTGACAAATACGGCAGGAGCCGTAGTCAGATTGCGTTGGCATGGCTTTGGCAAAAGGGGATGCACAGTCCAATTCTTGGTGTGACGAAAGAAGCTTATTTGGAGGATTATCTTGGAGCTTTTGGTTTAGAGCTATCCTCGGAAGATATGGCCTATTTGGATGCCTTATACATTCCTCACAAAATTGTTGGTGCTTTGGCCAAGGGGGCAAAAAAAGATCTTCAGAAATTGAAGTGAGGTGTCCTATTTTATCTATCATCTATTTGCTTCCTTGATTTGCGGCTGTTTTTCAAATTTCCGAGACTAGTTTGACATACAGTTGAAAGAAAAGAGGAATTTCTTCTCTATGGAAACTAGTCGCTCGTACGATTTTAGTCGCAGATGCATCATTTTCACAGGGTGTGCAGCAGTTTGATGCTGCCTTTGCCTTTAGTCCAGCTCCAACAGCTTATTTTTGGTCGGTAGTGCTATTTGGTCCGATTGTGGAGGAGTTGATTTTCCGTGGTTTAACCTTTAGTGGTCTGGAACGTATCTGGGGTGGTTTAGCGGCTAGTCTGATTTCGGGGCTCTATTTTGGATTGTGGCACTCAATACCGATTCAAATTGTTTATACAGCTGTCCTGGGTATTATTTTAGGGATTGTTTATAATGAAACCAGAAATATGTGGTTCCCTATGATGATCCATTTTATCAATAATTTGAGTTCCAATTTACCACCGATTTTTGAAAATGAGGTGGTCTATGCAGGGCTTTTAGTGGTTAAAGTAGTTGCTATTTTCCCGATGCTGTATTGGTTGTATTGCTTGGTGAAGAAAAAGCAGAGTATTCATCACTTGCGTTTATCTTTTAAAAAAGCTTGATCAAATAAAATCGGCTTCTTTCCTTCTAATAGGAGAGAAGCCGATTTTATTTGATTTGAAAGACTTTAAAGATGGCGTAGAAGTTCTTCTTCAATCGCTAAAGGATCCGTTTTTGAGGAGAAACGTGCGACCACCTGTCCTTGGCGGTTGATAAGGAACTTGGTAAAGTTCCATTCAATGCGTTTGCCGAGCGGACCGGATGCTTGTTCTTTTAGCCAGACAAACAGTGGATCTGCTGCTTTGCCATTTACCTTGATTTTGGCAAAACGGGGAAAGGTCGTTTTGTAGTTGAGACTACAAAAAGTATTGATTTCTTCATCACTTCCTGAAGCTTGACCAAGAAATTGGTTACAAGGAAAGTCTAAAATGGTAAATCCTTGGTCTTTGTACCGGTCGTGGAGGGTTTGTAAGCCTTGATATTGTGTAGTTAAACCACAGCCGGTTGCAGTATTCACTACGAGGACCAGCTGATTTTGGAACTGACTTAGGGATATAGTTTCTTGATTTTGAGATTGAACTGTAAAATCATAGAGAGTGGTCATGTTATCCTCACAAAATTTCTTCCATGCGCATTTTTTGTGGTTGGAATCCGAGGCGTTCATAGAAACGAACAGCTCCATCGTTATCTGCCCAGACATCTAAGGTTAGATTGTAGCAACCATGCTCTTTGGCATAGGCTTTTGCAAAGGCGATGAATTTTTCCCCAATCCCTTGGCCACGGGCTGTATGAGAGACACAGAGATCATCAATAAAGAGTGTTTTGATGGGGTTAAGGACGCTACTTTGAGCTTCTTGAATTTGGCAAAAGAGGTGTCCCAATATCTGATTGTCTTGTTCATAGACAAATAAGAACTGTTTTGGATCTTCTAAAATTTCTGCTAATTGCTCTTGACTGTATTTACTGCCGCTGGCTTTAAAAATATCAGGTCGTCCCTTGTGATGGACGGCCAAGATTTCCTCTAGAAGATTGAGGATCGCTGGGATGTCATTTGGCTTTGCAAGACGAATGGACATAGATTCCCTCCTATTTATATTTTGTCGCTACCCAAGGAAGTAGCTGTTATAGCTTTATTATATCGGAAGAATAGCAGGCTTTTCAAGGTCTAATCTTGTGGAGTAGATTCTGCTATAATAAGAGGAGAGTTTCCAAGAAGGAGCAAGGTTATGTCTGAATTTGAAAAAATGATAGCGGGTCAACTCTACAACCCAGCTGCTGCTGAGTTGAGGGAGTTGGTTCAGGCTTCCAGAAGCTATCAAAAGGCTTTTAATGAAGAAGAGGATCGGCAACAAGGGGCTAAGATTTTAAAAGAATGGTTTGGCTCTACCGGAGAAAATCTATCTGTTAAACCACGTTTTGTTTGTGATTATGGAGTCAATATCCACTTGGGTGAAAATTTTTATTCGAATTGGAATTTGACGATGCTGGATGTTTGTCCCATCAGAATTGGAAAAAATGCCATGATTGGCCCTAATTGCCAATTTCTAACCCCACTTCATCCCTTAGATCCAGAGGAGCGAAATGCTGGGTTGGAGTATGGTGCTCCTATTACGATTGGCGATAATTTCTGGGCTGGTGGAGGTGTAACGGTTCTTCCTGGTGTAACCCTGGGGGATAACGTTGTCGCAGGAGCTGGTGCAGTAATCACCAAGTCCTTTGGTGATAATGTCGTCTTAGCCGGCAATCCAGCCAAGGTGATCAAAGTGATTGAGAGTAAGAAAGGTTGATGCGAAATGGATATTTCACAGTTTCGTTGGGTAAATAGACCACAAGAATTTAAACTTAGTCCAGAGGAGCTATCAGTGACAACCCAGCCTCATACAGATTTGTGGCAGAAAACCTATTATCATTTTGTGAATGATAATGCACCGATGTTGTTGATGGATACAGAGGAGGACTATTTTTCCTTCACGGTTAAGGTTGATGTGAAGGATAGTCATCAGCGTTTTGACCAGGCCGGTATCGTTGTTTATTTGGATTCTGAAAACTGGCTCAAGGCATCAATTGAATATGAAAATCAAGCCTTTCAGCATCTAGGTTCGGTTGTGACGAACCAGGGATTCTCTGACTGGGCAACGGTGCAAATTCCTACTAAGACTCAATCCATGTATTATCGACTTAGCCGTCGAAAACAAGATTTTCGGATAGAGAATTCCCTTGATGGAATCAATTTTCAGCAAATGCGGATTTGTCATCTCAATCAAGCGAACGGTTCGATTTCTTTGGGAATCTATGCTTGCTCGCCAGAAGACTCAAGTTTTACTGCTCATTTTAGCGCATTGGATTTAGGGCCTTGCCTCTGGCAGGCCCACGATGGTCAAGAGCCTGATTGATTGGAGGGGGATTATGCGCAAAGCTATTTATGTATTTAGTATCCTTTTATTAGGACTTAGCTGTTTTTGGTTTTTTATGCGAAAAAATTATAATAGTGAGGCGATACCAAATATGGCTACAGAGGTTCAAAAAGAGGAGATTTCTTTGCAAGAGTCCAGTAATCTTATAGAGGAAGACTATCGTGTTCGGCGAGATGATGTCGAATTAGTTGGAGTTCTGACAGCGGATGCTAATTATAAAAATGAGAAGCGTCCACTTTTAATCATTGCCCATGGATTTAACAACACCTTAGAGAATTATGCTGATTATGCTGAGAATCTAGCACGCCAAGGCTATGTAGTCTACCGTTTTGATTTTTATGGCGGTAGCCAAGCATCGAAAAGTGGGGGGACGGATATGTTGCATATGTCAGTTCTGACTGAGAAAGCTGACTTGGAAGCTGTCATTAACCAGCTATCTAAGGAAAAGTTTGTAACAGGGGATCAGGTTACTTTACTAGGGGCTAGCCAAGGTGGAGTTGTGTCAACTCTGTATGCAGCAGATAATCCAGAGCGGATTCATAAACTTGCCTTAGTTTTCCCAGCTTTTGTTCTCTTTGACGATGTAGCGCAAACTTACGCTCGTTTAGGGGTAAAATCGGTCAATGATCTTCCAGACGTGATTACTCACCGCAATGCTCAACTTGGCTCCATCTATCTTAAAGATGCTCTATCAATCGATATCGAGACGGAAATGAAAAGAGTGAAAGCTCCGGTTATGCTGATTCATGGAACAGCTGATGAAGTAGTTCCCTATGAGTACAGTTTACAAGCTTTAAAGCTTTTTTCAGATTCACAATTGGTCACTGTAGAAGGAGGGGGCCACTGGATTGATGCTAACTTTAATGAGACAGCTCTACCAGCTCTGGAAGAATTTTTAGGAGAATAGATAAGAACTTTCTTTTTTGTTACACTGGAAAAAAATAAAATAATAATCGCCACCGGGTGAGCAGCACTTGAAAGTATCGTTAGGTCTTAGAAGATATTTTTAGAGTGCTGTTTTTTCATTCAAGGGGCAAGGAAAGGAGCCAAACATGGCCTATTTTATCGTTGATGAATCTTTCTGGAATCTTTTTCCAAATGGAAAAATTGGAGTAGTGCTTTTGAAAGGGTATCAAAAGTTGGCAGAATCTCCAGTAGAACTCCAAAATCTGTTGGAGGAAAGCAATGAATTGGCAAAAACCTTTGTTGAAGAGGAACCTTTTGCCGACAATTCTGAGATCCAAGTCTATCGGCAGGCTTTTCAAACATTCAAGACTAAAAAAGGTGCTCGTTCCAGTATTGAAGCCCTTTTAAAACGAGCTAAAAGCGGTAAGCCAGTAGGAAGTATTCTCCCACTCGTTGATATCTATAATGCAGCCAGCCTACGTTTTGCTCTGCCTTGTGGAGCAGAAGATTTAGACAGCTTTCAAGGTGATTTACAGTTGACACTCACAGAAGGTGGTGATGAGTTTTACCTCATTGGTAGTGATGAAAATACTCCTACCTTATCCGGAGAATTGTGTTACAAGGATGATGCAGGAGCAGTCTGCCGTTGTCTGAACTGGCGAGACGGTCAGCGGACCATGATTACAGAAGATACTCAAAATGCCTTCTTAGTGATTGAGTTGTTGGATCCAAGTCGAGAGGAAGCTTTGGAAGCTGCCCTCCAGTTTATTGTTGAAAAAGCTCAACAATATTTGGGAGGTCAAGCAACCTCTCATATTCTAGATAGGGAAGCTTCAACTCTTTCTTTGAATGATTAAATTGGTGAGACATTCGCAAGGATTTTAGAGATATTTCATGATAGTGCAGAATCACCTAATAAGAAGATATTTAAACCCAAATTATTCATACATAACTAAAAAAACTTCCAGAATCGCTGATACATCATGGTTTCTGGAAGTTTTTGATTTTCACCCATTAGGTGAGACTTTTGACTGGACAAAAAAGGATTTCCCCTTTATGATATAAGCGCAAACCAAATCAAAATAGAAAGGAAACCCATATGTTCAGTCTAACAAATTACAATTCTAAAAACAACACTTTTTCTTTTGATGGTGAAAATCTAACGAATTACGGAGGATTACTTCTCTTTAAAGTACTTTTTGA
>NZ_SPPZ01000380.1 GCF_004570525.1 Streptococcus sp. WM07
AGAAGTCTTAGTTCAAAGTGGTTTCACTATTGAAAAAGGAAAAGTAAAGGATACCGATACTATCATAGTTGATGCATCAGAAGTGAAAATTCAACGTCCCCAAAAAAACAAAAGTTAAACTACTCTGGAAAAAAGAAATTACATGTAGGTAAAGTCCAAGTAATCATAACTGGACAAGGGAAAATTCTTTTTATAGATGTTCAGCTAGATTACTGCCACGATATGAAG
>NZ_SPPZ01000381.1 GCF_004570525.1 Streptococcus sp. WM07
ACCAGGAGATAAACCAGCAACAGCTGTGGTAACGTATCCAGATGGCTCAACGGACAAGGTTCCAGTAACTGTTAAGGTGGTAGATCCAACTACAGATGCTGGTAAGAATAATCCTAAGTTTGAAGAGGCATCAGGTAAGCCAGGAGAAACAGTAACTGTTCCAGCGCCTAAGAACGAAGATGGAAGTGATCTTCCAGCAGGTTCTAAGTTTGAGTCAGACAACCCACT
>NZ_SPPZ01000382.1 GCF_004570525.1 Streptococcus sp. WM07
AAAAAGCCAAAGCTGCAGTAGATGCAGCAACAACAAATGCAGGAGTTGAAGAAGCTAAGACTGCAGGTGTTGACACTGTTAAAGCTATTAACCCAGATGCAGTTGCTAAGCCTGAAGCGAAGAAAGCTGTCGATGAAGCCGCTCAAGCCAAGAAGGATGAAATTGACGCTCGCTCTGATCTAACAGACGAAGAGAAAGCAGCAGCTAAGGCTCAAGTTGATGCA
>NZ_SPPZ01000383.1 GCF_004570525.1 Streptococcus sp. WM07
AAAGCTGCAGTAGATGCAGCAACAACAAATGCAGGAGTTGAAGAAGCTAAGACTGCAGGTGTTGACACTGTTAAAGCTATTAACCCAGCTGCAGTTGCTAAGCCTGAAGCGAAGAAAGCTGTCGATGAAGCCGCTCAAGCCAAGAAGGATGAAATTGACGCTCGCTCTGATCTAACAGACGAAGAGAAAGCAGCAGCTAAGGCTCAAGTTGATGCAGAAGCAGA
>NZ_SPPZ01000384.1 GCF_004570525.1 Streptococcus sp. WM07
AGCTCTAGAAGCAGGTGTTGATACCATTAAGGCGATTAACCCAGATGCAGTTGCTAAGCCTGAAGCTAAGAAAGCCATCGATGAAGCAGCTAACGCTAAGAAGGCAGAATTGGATGCTCGTACTGACTTAACAGACGAGGAGAAAACAGTTGCCAAAGCTCAAGTCGATGCAGAAGCGGCAAAAGCTAAATCTGCAATTGATCAAGCAACAACGAATGCA
>NZ_SPPZ01000385.1 GCF_004570525.1 Streptococcus sp. WM07
GCCACTTTTATTTAACACATGAAGAGGAAGAGGAATTTCTTGAAGAACAGGCTTCTTCCGCTATGAATGGAGAATTTGTCACTGTTGACAAACTCTTTGAAGCCTATCAAAAAAGAGTAGGACGTAAAACAAGCCGCGAAGGTTTCTATGCACTTCTGAAACGTCATGGCTGGCGTAAGGTTAGTCCACGCCCTGAACACCCAAAGAAAGCAGACGCT
>NZ_SPPZ01000386.1 GCF_004570525.1 Streptococcus sp. WM07
AAAGCTGCAGTAGATGCAGCAACAACAAATGCAGGAGTTGAAGAAGCTAAGACTGCAGGTGTTGACACTGTTAAAGCTATTAACCCAGCTGCAGTTGCTAAGCCTGAAGCGAAGAAAGCCGTCGATGAAGCCGCTCAAGCCAAGAAGGATGAAATTGACGCTCGCTCTGATCTAACAGACGAAGAGAAAGCAGCAGCTAAGGCTCAAGTTGATGCA
>NZ_SPPZ01000387.1 GCF_004570525.1 Streptococcus sp. WM07
AAGGTACCGGTGTATCCTTGGCTGGATCGTTTGGATCTGTAATTGATGGCGGTACATAACCTTTACTTGGATCTGTTGGATCAACTGGCTTCAAGGGATTTCCATCTGGATCTTTCGGGGTATAACCCGGAATATATGGCAATGGGGGGTTATCTCCTGGTACCAATGGTGTGTCATCATATGGTACAGGTGGACGATCCCCTGGATTGTCTACTC
>NZ_SPPZ01000388.1 GCF_004570525.1 Streptococcus sp. WM07
AAGGATTTAATAGCCCTCTCTGCCAGATTATTAGAGAGAACTAGACGTCCATCTTCCAATACAGTCTTGAATGTGGACTCATAATCTAAACTGTATTTAAGAGCACGGCCTAACTTAGACTCTGGTAAGACATACTGCTCCCGACACCAATCAAAGAATTCTTCCATCAAGGGACGGAGCTCTTCTTGTCGTTTTTGATGTCTGATTTCTGGTT
>NZ_SPPZ01000389.1 GCF_004570525.1 Streptococcus sp. WM07
AAGGATTTAATAGCCCTCTCTGCCAGATTATTAGAGAGAACTAGACGTCCATCTTCCAATACAGTCTTGAATGTGGACTCATAATCTAAACTGTATTTAAGAGCACGGCCTAACTTAGACTCTGGTAGGACATACTGCTCCCGACACCAATCAAAGAATTCTTCCATCAAGGGACGGAGCTCTTCTTGTCGTTTTTGATGTCTGATTTCTGGTT
>NZ_SPPZ01000038.1 GCF_004570525.1 Streptococcus sp. WM07
CTAGAAATCAAAATAACATCTGGTTGAATTTGTAAATGAACATTCTTACGGAAACGAACTGACTTTGGAACATATTTTTCATATAGATCAGTCACTCTCACTAAAATTTTATTGAAAACGACTTGTGTTTGAGAAGGATTCGCGAGATAATGTACTTGGCTTTGCATATCATGTCCTCAATTCGTGGTGGTTTTGAATTTATGATACGCAAAGTTTTTTATTATTTCTACAACTAACTAGCACAACGGGTAAACATTATTATCCAACTCCTATTCCAAATCCTAGCTGGTCATGATACAGACTATGCCTGTCAAGAATTGAAAGAAGATGCTTATTTCTATCAGCTGCTAGAACCTGGACAGCTGGCCTCTCAACCAACCTTGTCACGTTTCTTTTCTCGTGCTACTGAAGAAACGATTGCAGCTTTAAGACAGATTAACTTTGAACTTCTCCAAATCTTTTTACAATTTCATCAAGTGGGGAATCTTATCATTGATATTGATTCGACTCATTTTACAACCTATGGAAAACAAGAAGGCTCGGCTTACAATGCTCATTACCGTGCCACAGGGTATCATCCACTCTATGCTTTTGAAAGTCAGACTGGTTATTGTTTCAATGCTCAGTTACGTCCTGGAAATCGCTATTGCTCCGAAGGAGCGGTGGAGTTCCTCCGACCTATTTTAGAAGACTTCAATCAGTTACTTTTCCGCATGGATAGCGGTTTCGCTTCTCCACAAATTTACAAGTCCATTGAGGAGAGTGGGGAAAGTTACCTCATTAAGCTAAAAAGAAACGCTGTTCTTAGTCGTTTAGGGGATATTCGTTTACCTTATCCTGAAGATGAAAATGTAACGATTTTACCCCATTCTTCCTACTCCGAGACTTTCTATCAAGCAAAGTCTTGGGATCAAGTGCGCCGTGTCTGCCAATTTTCACAAAGAAAGGAAGGAGAACTCTTCTATGACGTTACTTCTCTTGTGACCAATCTAACTGGTGGAGTTAGCCAGGAATATTTTCAACTTTATCGAAAACGGGGACAGTCTGAAAATTTCATAAAAGAGATGAAATCTGGATTTTTCGGTGATAAGACAGATAGTTCAACTTTAATCAAGAACGAAGTTCGCATGTTGATTTCTTGCTTGGCCTATAATCTTTCCTTATTTGTGAAGCATATAGCTGGTGGAGTTGTGAAGAATCTGACGATGAAACGTTTTCGGAAACTGTTTGTGAATATAGTTGGAAAGTCTGTAAAAAGTGCTAGAAGACAAGTTCTAAAACTGTCTAACCTCTATTCTCTTAAGGAGGAGTTTCGAACTCTTTTTGAACGAATTTCTAGCTTAAATTTCTCGCTCCCCATTCTTTATGAAGCAAGAGATGGAAGTCCCCCTTTGTTAGGAAATTAAGATGTTAAATAGTATGCATTTTTAAAAATCTATAGTTACACCAAGGGCGGAGTCTGCCTTTTTTAGGGTGATAAGGTACTGAATACATTTTTATCCCTAGAACAATTTGGGATGAAAAATGTACCAGAAACTCCGGTAGCCAAAGTAGAGAAAGCTTTATCAAATACAGGTAGCAAAGATGGAGCAGCGATGGCCGGAGCAACTGTTGGATTTTTAGCGACTCTTTCGACCGTGAAAGGACGTCGGAAAAAAGGATGGTGTTCCTTCTGAAGCGAGTTAGATATCCTTTTCTCAAAAATTTACGAAATAGCCTTGCTCATGTTTGACGAGCAAGGCTATTTGTTTGGCTTTTGTCCTTGTCCTAGCTCTGTGTTAAAATAGAAGGATACAGGAGGATGCATGGAAAATACATTTCAGCTTTTGATGAATCAAATTGCTTTGCCAGGAGAGGTTTTACGTTCTTCTTTGTTTCAGGGTGCAGAGCTCGATTCAGTAATCCTACATGAGAAGAGTCGGATTTGGGAGTTCACCTTTGTATTTGATGGAATTCTGCCAATTGAGACTTATCGTGTTCTCAAGCAGCAATTATCAGAGGAGTTTTCTAAAACCGGTAATCAGGCGCGTTTTCGGATTCAGGCACGTGAGGTAGTTTTAGATCAAGACTTGGTGGAGGCTTATTATCGGGAGGCTTTTGAAGAGGGGCCTTGCTCGAGTCAAGCGTTTAAATCTTTGTTTCAGACTTTAGAAGTAGTCCTAGATGGGGAAATTCTCTATCTCAAGGGGGCTGCAAATTTGGATATGGATCTTTTTACCAAGAAGTATCTTCCATGTTTAGAGGAGTCTTTGGAGAGCTTTGGTTTGGGTCAGTTGCCTTGTCAGCTTCAGGTGGAGGAGTCTTTATCTGAGGTAGAGCGGACTTTCTTTGAAGAGGAGCGGGCACAAGCGCTTTTGGCAGCTCAGGAGTCGTTGGCTTCGTTGGAACAATCTCTTCCTAAGGAAGCTCCGACACCTGCACCGGTACCAGATTATGGGCAACGGTCGACGTCAACAGTGGCTTTGGATAAGGCCGTGATTACACCGATGGTGGATGTTCAAGGTGAAGAACGTGGTCTGACATTTGAAGGTTATGTTTTTGCTTTAGAGCAGAAGGTCATGCGCACCGGCCGCATTTTAATTTCTTTTAAGATGACCGATTATACTTCTAGTTTTGCCTTGCAAAAATGGGTAAAAAATGAAGAGGAAGCCAAGAAATTTGAGATGATTCGGAAAAATTCTTGGTTGCGTGTTCGAGGGAATGTGGAGATCAATCAATATACCCAATCTTTGACGATGAATGTCCAACAAGTCAAAGAAATCAGCCACCATCCTCGGAAAGATTTGATGCCCGATGGAGAAAAGCGGGTAGAGTTTCACGCGCATACCAATATGTCGACCATGGACGCTCTACCTGAGGTGGAGGAGTTGGTAGCAACAGCTAGTCGATGGGGTCATGAGGCTTTAGCAATCACAGATCATGGGAATGTGCAGAGTTTTCCGCATGGCTATAAGGCGGCTAAAAAAGCGGGTATTCGTCTGATTTATGGTATGGAAGCAAACCTGGTTGAGGATCGGGTTCCAATCGTTTACAATGAGCAGAACCTAGAGCTATCGGATGCGACATATGTGGTATTTGATGTGGAAACGACGGGTTTGTCGGCTGTCTACAATGATTTAATCCAAGTAGCGGCTTCCAAGATGCACAAGGGGAATGTCATTGCCGAGTTCGATGAGTTTATTGATCCAGGACATCCCTTGTCGGCCTTTACAACGAGTTTGACTGGGATTACCAATGATCACGTACGAGGGTCCAAGCCTCTAGAACAGGTTTTGAGGGAATTTCAAGAATTCTGTGGAGATGCGGTTTTGGTAGCTCACAATGCGACATTTGACGTAGGCTTCATGAATGTCAACTATGAGAAACATGGCTTACCCTTGATTAATCAGCCGGTGATTGATACCTTAGAGTTTGCTCGAAATCTTTATCCAGAATACAAACGACATGGTTTGGGGCCGTTGACCAAGCGTTTTCAGGTAGCTTTGGAACACCATCACATGGCCAATTACGATGCGGAAGCAACAGGACGCTTACTCTTTATCTTTATTAAGGATGTAGCTGAAAAATTTGGTGTAACGAATCTCGACCAGTTGAATAAACAAGTCATCAATCCGTCTTCTTATCAGAAGGCGCGGGTGAAACATGCAACCTTATATGTACAAAACCAAGTAGGCTTGAAGAATCTTTTTCAATTAGTTTCCTTGTCGAATACCCATTATTTTGCGGGTGTTCCACGGATTCCGAAATCTGTATTGGAAGATTATCGAGAAGGCATACTGATGGGATCGGCCTGTCAGGAAGGGGAAGTTTTTGATACCCTTCTTAGCAAGGGGTTAGAGAAAGCGGTAGAAGTCGCGCCTCAATATGATTTTATTGAGGTTATGCCCCCTGCCCTTTACGCTCCTCTTCTAGCTCAGGAGCAGGTTCAGAGTGAAGCAGAAATTCAGGAGTTGATTCGGCAATTGATTGAGGTTGCTCGTCTAGCAGGGAAACCTGTTTTAGCGACAGGAAATGTTCATTACCTGGAGCCAGAAGATGCGATTTATCGAGAGATCATTGTCCGTAGTTTGGGTCAGGGAGCTATGATCAATCGCCCTATTGGGTATGGGGAAAAGGCTGAGCCAGCTCCTCTTCCTGAGGCTCATTTTCGAACGACCAATGAGATGCTGGATGACTTTGCCTTCTTAGGTCAGGAGTTGGCTTACGAGATTGTGGTGACCAATACTCAGAATTTCAGTCGTCAATTTGAATCGGTGGAGGTTGTAAAAGATGATCTCTATACGCCTTTTATTGAAGGGGCAGAGGAAGAAGTTGCCCGCCTGACTTATGAGAAGGCCTTTGAAATGTATGGGAATCCGCTCCCAGACATTGTGGATTTACGGATTGAAAAAGAACTTAAATCCATCTTGGGAAATGGCTTTGCCGTAATCTACTTGAGTTCGCAAATGTTGGTGCAGCGCTCTAATGAGCGTGGCTATTTGGTAGGTTCCCGTGGTTCCGTTGGGTCTTCCTTTGTAGCCACTATGATAGGAATTACGGAGGTAAATCCTTTATCTCCTCACTACTATTGTCCAGCCTGTCAGTATAGTGAATTTATTACGGATGGTTCGGTCGGTTCGGGATTTGACTTACCCAACAAGGATTGCCCAGAATGTGGTTATCTTTTGAAAAAGGACGGTCAAGATATTCCCTTTGAAACCTTTTTAGGTTTTGATGGGGATAAGGTTCCTGATATTGATTTGAACTTCTCTGGGGACGATCAACCTAGTGCTCACTTAGATGTTCGTGATATCTTTGGTGCGGAATATGCCTTTCGAGCTGGAACAGTTGGTACGGTGGCAGATAAAACGGCTTTTGGTTTTGTCAAAGGTTATGAACGAGACTATCAAAAGATGTATTCGGAAGCCGAAGTTGAGCGGTTGGCAATGGGAGCTTCAGGGGTCAAGCGGACAACAGGGCAGCATCCGGGTGGAATTGTTGTTATTCCGAATTACATGGATGTCTATGATTTCACGCCAGTACAATATCCGGCGGATGATGTGACAGCGGAGTGGCAGACGACCCACTTTAACTTCCACGATATTGATGAAAATGTCTTGAAGTTGGATATTCTAGGACACGATGATCCGACGATGATTCGGAAATTACAGGATCTATCAGGAATTAATCCACAGGATATTCCAGCGGATGATCCAGGGGTTATGGCTCTCTTTTCTGGTACGGAGATTCTGGGTGTAACCGAGGAGCAGATTGGTACGTCTACGGGGATGCTAGGGATTCCAGAGTTTGGAACCAATTTTGTCCGGGGAATGGTGGATGAAACCCATCCGACAACCTTTGCGGAGTTGTTACAATTGTCGGGCTTGTCCCATGGAACTGACGTTTGGTTAGGGAACGCCCAGGACTTGATTCGTCAAGGGATTGCGGACTTATCAACTGTTATCGGTTGTCGAGATGATATCATGGTTTACTTGATGCACAAGGGCTTGGAACCCAAGATGGCCTTTACCATTATGGAGCGTGTGCGGAAGGGACTCTGGTTGAAGATTTCTGAAGAAGAACGCAATGGTTATATTGAGGCCATGAAGGAAAACAATGTGCCAGAATGGTATATTGAGTCATGTGGGAAAATCAAATACATGTTCCCGAAAGCCCATGCGGCAGCTTACGTAATGATGGCTCTGCGGGTAGCCTACTTTAAGGTTCACCATCCCATCTATTATTATTGTGCCTACTTCTCTATTCGTGCCAAAGCCTTTGAGTTAAAAACGATGTCTGGTGGGCTAGAGACTGTGAAGGCTCGGATGGAAGATATCCGCGAAAAACGGAAAAATAATCAGGCTACTAATGTCGAAAACGATCTTTACACGACCCTGGAACTGGTCAATGAGATGTTGGAACGTGGATTTGTCTTTGGCAAGCTGGACCTCTACCGTAGTCAAGCAACTGAATTTTTAATTGATGGGGACACACTTATACCACCGTTTGTTGCCTTGGAAGGTTTGGGAGAGAACGTTGCCAAACAATTGGTGACGGCGCGTGAAGAGGGGGAGTTCCTCAGTAAGACCGAACTTCGTAAACGGGGAGGCCTATCCGCTACCCTAGTCGATAAGATGAATGAAATGGGTATTTTAGGCAATATGCCCGAAGATAATCAGTTGAGCCTCTTTGATGATCTATTTTAAGGGATCTCAGTTATGTTACCTCTAAGTCAGCTGGGAGTAAGAGGACGGTTTAAGATAAGGTAGTCAGATATTTGTGATGCAAGTAAGAATAAGCGTTTGGGTATGTAGAGGAGTTCAACTCAGCTTTGTAGGTCCTGTGTGGAAAGGAAATAAGAATGGAAAATTTTGAAAATCTTTTAAAAAAATATGCGCATTTGTTATTAAAACGTGGGTTAAATGTACAAGAGGGGCAAATCCTCTTGATCAATGCGGAAGTTGAGCAAGTAGCCTTTACACGCATGCTGGTCGCGGAAGCCTATGCTCAAGGTGCAGGTCATGTCGTGGTTCAGTGGAGTGATCAAGCGATTCAGAAAGAAGAATTGATTCATGCAGATGAGAAGTTCCTGACAGAGATTCCGGATTACATCATCGCCCGTATGAACTATCAAATCGAGCATCGTGTGAGTCGCTTAGCCCTTCGCTCAATTGATCCAGACGGTTTGGCGGGAGTCCCAGAGGACCGGATGGCTCTGTCTGTTCGAGCAGCTAACCAAGCATTAGCTCCTATGCGGGAAGCAACTCAGTCCAATAAAGTTTCTTGGTTGGTGGCTGCGGCTGCGGGTCAAGCTTGGGCTGAGAAAGTATTTCCAGATTTGAGTCCAGAAGCAGCTTTGGAGGCTCTTTGGGATCAAATTTTTAAAACATGTCGGGTTTACGAAGAGGACCCTATCCAAGCTTGGATTGACCATGAAGAAAAATTGGAATCGAAGGCAGCTATTTTAAATGCAGAGCAGTTTACAGCCCTCCATTACCAAGCTCCGGGTACTGATTTAGTTCTAGGGATGCCTGAAAATCATCATTGGGAAAGTGCTGGTAGCCGGAACGAAGCTGGGGATTACTTCTTGGCTAATATGCCAACGGAAGAAGTTTTTTCTGCCCCAGACTACCGTCGGGCAGATGGTTATGTAACCAGTACGAAGCCACTTAGCTACAATGGCACCATTATTGAAGGTATCAAGGTTCACTTCCAAGATGGTTTGCTTACTAAAGTTGAAGCTAGTCGTGGTCAAGAAACTCTAGAAAAACTAGTATTTGAAAATCGTGGTGCTCGTTCTTTGGGAGAAGTGGCTTTGGTTCCACACCAAAGTCCAATTTCTCAATCAGGTATTATTTTTTACAATACCCTTTTTGATGAGAATGCTTCAAACCATCTGGCTATTGGATCTGCCTATGCCTTTAGCGTTGAGGGGGGAACTGAGATGACAGTGGAAGAACGCCAAGCTGCTGGGCTTAACCAGTCCGATGTTCATGTGGATTTTATGATTGGTTCAGGACAAATGGACATTGATGGTATTCGACCAGATGGCAGCCGTGTTCCAATCTTCCGTCAAGGAGAATGGGCTATCTAGGAGGTGTTTATGATTATTTCACTCATAACTGGTTTTTTAACCGGTTTGGTTGCGACAGCTCTAACCAACCGAGATGACCGGATGGGATGTATCGGTAATATTTTAATTGGCTGGTTGGGTTCTTGGCTTGGTCAACTACTGTTTGGTAGTTGGGGACCGACACTTTGGGGAGTACCTTTTATCCCAGCTATTCTTGGCTCTTGTATCTTACTCGTTCTCTTTGTCAAACGAAATGATTTTAGGAGATAAGCTTAGAAATAGAGATGACTAGTCTGTGGGTCAGAGATTTTATGGATAGGGGTGGAATTGTCCACTTCTGATAGATGAAACTGGAATCTTATAGATAGGTCGCTTACATGAGCTCGTTGAGAAATAACTGTCCATCTACCAAAGTGTGACGGTTATTTCTTTTTTTGGTTGGACTAGCTGATGAGTGATACGTTACGATTTTTCCATTTGATTATTTAGGAACTCTGTTTGGTTTGGGCTAGAGATTAGGGTATAATAGTAGTAAAAGATTCAGATGGGATATAGATATGAGGATAGCAGATTATAGTGTGACGCGTGCTGTTTTGGAACGTCACGGCTTTACGTTTAAGAAATCATTTGGGCAGAACTTTTTGACAGATACCAATATTTTGCAGAAAATCGTAGATACTGCTGAGTTGAGCAAGGAAGTTAATGTTATCGAGATTGGACCAGGGATTGGTGCTTTAACAGAATTTTTAGCAGAACAAGCAGCAGAAGTTATGGCTTTTGAGATTGATGAACGTCTGATTCCGATTTTGGGAGAGACCTTGGCTAATTTTGACAATGTTCAAGTGGTACAGGCTGATATTCTCAAGGTTAATTTGACAGAGCAGTTGGGTCGTTTCCGAAATCCAGATCTGCCGATTAAGGTTGTTGCCAATTTGCCGTATTACATCACAACTCCTATTCTTATGCACCTTTTGGAAAGTGGTATTCCTTTTGCGGAATTTATTGTGATGATGCAAAAGGAAGTAGCGGATCGCATCTCGGCGCAGCCGGGGACTAAGGATTATGGCTCCCTATCGGTCGCTGTCCAGTACTATATGGAGGCAAAGGTGGCCTTCATTGTTCCACGGACGGTTTTTGTTCCTGCGCCGAACGTGGATAGTGCTATTTTAAAAATGACACGTCTCCCTCAACCGGCCGTAGAAGTTTCAGATGAGGACTTTTACTTTAAGCTGGTTAAGGCCAGTTTCCACCATCGCCGAAAGACACTTTGGAATAATTTGCAGGCCTATTTTGGTAAGGATCCAGAAACTAAGGACTGGCTTAGCCGATCCTTGGATGCGGCTGGCATTGCGCCAAGTGTGAGGGGAGAGACACTGGGGCTGGAAGAATTTGCTAGCCTAGCGAAAGCACTTGAGAATCAGAAAGGATAAGAACGAATTTGCAAGGACGCATTATCAAGGCCTTGGCTGGTTTCTATTATGTAGAGGCAGAAGGTCAGGTCTATCAAACTCGAGCTCGGGGAAATTTCCGGAAAAAAGGCCAGACTCCTTATGTGGGAGATTGGGTTGAGTTTTCTGCGGAGGAGCAGTCGGAAGGTTACATTTTGGCAATTTTAGAGCGTAAAAATGAACTGGTTCGACCTCCGATTGTTAACATTGATGAGGCGGTCGTTCTGGTATCTGTTCGAGAGCCAAATCTGAACTTGAATCTCTTGGATCGGTTTCTGGTTTTATTGGAGCATAAGGGAATTTCTCCGATTATTTACTTGACAAAAACAGACTTACTGGAGGATTCGGCAGAGCTCATTCCAATCCAGGACATCTATGCGAGTATTGGCTACCCGGTGGTTAGTCGGCCAGAGGATCTGGAGCCACTCTTGCATGATCAGCTGACGGTCTTTATGGGTCAGACTGGGGTCGGCAAGTCAACCCTGCTAAACCGCTTGGCTCCAGATCTGGAGTTAGAGACAGGAGAGATTTCTTCTAGTCTTGGACGTGGTCGCCATACAACGCGGGCTGTAACCCTTTATGATCTCTTTGGAGGTAAGATTGCGGATACGCCAGGTTTCTCTTCTTTGGATTATGAAATCAATCAGGCAGAAGACTTGAATAACGCCTTTCCGGAAATTCGAAGGTTTAGCCATGATTGTAAATTCCGGACTTGTACCCATCGCCACGAACCGGCTTGTGCCGTGCAGCCAGCCGTGGAGGAAGGTGCTATTGCACCTTTCCGCTATGACAATTACTTGCAGCTCCTAAGTGAAGTGGAGCAGCGCCGTGTGACCTACAAAAAGGGAGGAAAAAAATGAGAAAATTCTTCATCGCCCCATCGATTCTAAGTGCAGACTATGCGAATTTTGAGTCGGACATGAAACGAATTGAAGCTAGTGGTGCGGAGTATGTGCATATTGATATTATGGATGGTCACTTTGTACCCAACATTAGTTTTGGTGCAGGAGTTGTTGCCAGTCTCCGGCGCCATAGTCAGTTGGTTTTTGATTGCCATCTGATGGTGAGCAATCCAGAGAGTCATCTGGAAGAATTTGCGCGTGCGGGAGCGGATATCATCAGCATTCATGTGGAAGCCACTCCTCATATTCATGGGGCCTTGCAGCGTATTCGTCAATTAGGAATGAAAGCGAGTGTGGTCATTAATCCTGGGACACCCGTTTCAGCTATCGAGTATGTGCTGGGCTTGGTCGATCAAGTGTTGGTAATGACCGTCAATCCTGGTTTTGGAGGTCAAGCTTTCCTAGCGGAGACTCTGGATAAGATTCGTCAATTGGCAGCTTTACGTGAGAGTAAAGGCTTAGATTTTGATATTGAAGTTGACGGAGGTATTGACGATAAGACCATTACACTAGCAGCAGAGGCAGGAGCCAATGTTTTTGTGGCTGGTAGCTACTTGTTTAATGGAGGTCTGGAAGAGGGGATGGACAAGCTCCGCCAGACGTTAGCTGAGCATGACTAAGATTGTGATTGTCGCAGGAGGGCCTTTGGGGCTCTCTTTGCCACTTGAGAATCAGGTGACGATTGGAGTTGATCGCGGTTGCGTAACGCTATTGGAAGCAGGTTTATCACTGGATTGGGCTGTTGGCGATTTTGATTCAGTCACGGCTGAAGAGAGGCAACAGATTTTAGAAGCGGCCCAGCATGTGGTGGAGTTGCCTGCTGAGAAGAACGATACGGATTTAGAGGTTGCTCTTCGCGTGGTGTTAGAGCATTTTCCAGAGGGAGATGTAGTGGTTTATGGGGCCTTGGGAGGTCGTTTGGATCACAGTTTGGCTAATTTATTTTGGCCTAGTCAGGCAGAGTTTACTCCATTGTTGGGGAGAGTTCGCTTGTTGGATGCTGAAAACTTAGTGGTTTATCGAGGATCTGGTTGGCAGCAACTTGAGCCGGAACTAGGTTATGACTATATTTCCTTTCTACCAGAACAGGGAAGTGCTTTTGAGATAGAGGGAGCCAAGTATCCTCTAAATGCTTCTAATTATTTTTTTAAAAAAATTTATGGATCTAATGAGTTTTTAGACCGTCCGATTGCTGTGAGGGTCCAAAAAGGCTATGTGATCATCATCTATTCACGGGATAGGAAGTAGTCATGGAAATTATTCTGATTATGTTGGGAGTAGCCAATCTTTTCTTGGGTTACCAGCTTTATCAATGGTTATTGCGGGGGCGAGAAGAGGAAAAACGGGAATGGGACAATCATATGGACCGTATGTCGGATCAAATTGATTATCGTTTTGCGGAATTGGCCAAGGATGCTCAAGTACGGGAAGGGAAGTTGGAATTACAGTTGAGCGATCGATTGGCTAGCCAACAAGCTGGAATCCAGGAGGAAATGCAGGACTTGCGTGCAGAGGTGCGAATGAGCCTGGCTCAAAATAGAGAGCAGACGGAGCAAGGGATGCGACGCTTGCAAGAATCTAATGAGGCTCGCTTGGAGGCTATGCGCCAAACCGTAGAAGAAAAATTGGAAACGACGCTTCAAAGTCGTTTGCGGGCATCTTTTGAAACAGTTTCCCAACAATTGGAAAGTGTCAATAAAGGTTTGGGAGAGATGCGAACGGTAGCTCAAGATGTAGGCAATCTCAATAAAATTCTCTCGGGTAATAAAAGTCGAGGAATTTTGGGGGAGATTCAATTAGGGCAGATTTTAGAAGACATCCTAGCTCCGCATCAGTATGAGAAAGAATTTGCCTTGGTACCTGAGTCGCGGAATCGAGTTGAGTATGCCATCAAGTTTCCTGGACAAGCGGATGAGGTGGTGTATCTCCCGATTGATGCCAAATTTCCGATGGATTCGTATTATCGTCTGGAGTCGGCTTTTGAAGTGGGGGATAAGAATGCTGTAGTAGCCGCGCGTAAAGATTTGTTACGTGCAGTTAAAGGATTTGCCCGGGATATAAAAAATAAGTACTTGGCTCCTCCCCGGACAACGGACTTTGGAATTTTATTTTTACCAACAGAAGCTCTCTACGCAGAGCTGGTACGAGAACCTCAGTTTATGGACCAGTTGCGAAAAGAGGAAAATGTAGTCTTGGCTGGCCCATCGACCTTGGCAGCTCTGCTGAATTCTTTGGCGGTTGGTTTCAAAACCTTATATTTACAGAAGAATGCTGAGGACATCAGTTTTGTTCTTTCTGCGGTAAAAAAGGAGTTTCAAAACTTTGGCCGAGTCTTGGATAAGACTCAGGATCAGTTGCGAATGGCTAGTGGTAGCCTTGAGCAGTTAATTGGCGTGAGAACTAGAGCCATTGAACGTAGCCTACGTCAGATCGAGGTAGAGGAAGCCTTAGACCTGAATCAATTACTCATGTGGACCGAGGAGGTAGAGGATGAAGATTAATCAAATGAAAAAGGACGAGCTTTTTGAAGGATTTTACCTGATTAAAAGCGCTGATTTACGACAAACCCGAGCTGGTAAAAACTATTTAGCCTTTACTTTCCAAGATAATACAGGGGCAATTGAAGGTAAGCTATGGGATGCACAAGAAAAAAATGTTGAAGATTTTCAAGCTGGCCGCGTGGTTTTTATGCGTGGCCGACGCGAAGTTTACAACAATACACCGCAAGTCAATCAGCTATCAATGCGGTTAGCTAGAGTGGGGGAACCAACCGATCCAGGTCTTTATAAGGAGCAGCCACCGGTAGATCCAGTCCAATTACGGGAATATATTTCTGAGGTTGTTTTTCAAATTGAAAATCCAGTTTGGCAGCGCGTGGTACGGGCACTTTTTCAAAAATATGATCAAGCCTTCTATACCTATCCTGCAGCTAAGACCAATCACCATGCTTTTGAGACAGGATTAGCTTTCCATACTGCGACCATGGTTCGTTTAGCTCAAGCTATTTCACAAATTTATCCACAACTCAATCTTAGTTTGATGATTGCGGGTATCTTGCTACATGATTTAGCCAAGGTTATCGAGTTAAGTGGCCCTGACCACACAGAGTATACGGTTCGAGGAAATTTGATTGGGCATATAGCCTTGATTGATGAGGAAATTACTAAGGTACTGATGGAATTGGGGATTGATGATGAGAAGGAAGACGTGATTCTTCTTCGCCATGTTGTCCTCAGTCACCATGGGCTGTTGGAATACGGTAGCCCTGTTCGACCACAACTGATGGAAGCGGAGATCATTCATATGATTGACAATATGGATGCGGGGATGATGATGATGACCAGTGCTTTGGAAAAAGTAGGCCCTGGAGAAATGACCGCTCGTATTTTCGCCTTGGATAATCGAAATTTCTACAAACCGCAATTGGATGAGTAGATACTTTCAAAAAAGCCGAACGTTTTTTCAGTTTATATGATATAATTGTAAAAAATAGAAAACAGGGTTAGGAAAATGAAATTAAGAAGAAGTGAACGGATGGTAGTCATTTCCAACTATTTGATCAACCATCCTTATGAGCTAACAGGTCTTAATACATTTGCCTCCAAATACCAAACGGCTAAATCTTCTATTTCAGAAGATATCGTGATTATTAAACGGGCCTTTGAGGAGATGGAGGTGGGCCATATCGAGACCATCACTGGTGCCGGTGGTGGTGTCATCTTTAAACCTTCTATCTCTAAAGAAGAGAGTCTTCAAATTGGAGAAGAACTACGGACTCAACTATCCGCTAGTGATCGGATTTTACCGGGTGGCTATATTTACCTATCCGATTTGTTAAGTAATCCGATTTTGTTGAAGAGTATTGGGCGGATTATTGCGAAGACTTTTCAAGATGAGCCTATTGATGCAGTCATGACGGTTGCGACTAAAGGGGTTCCTTTGGCGAATGCGGTCGCCAATGTTTTGAACGTTCCTTTTGTGATTGTCCGTAGAGATTTGAAAATTACAGAAGGTTCTACAGTTAGTGTCAATTACGCATCAGGGTCTAGTTCCCGGATTGAAAAGATGTTCTTGTCTAAACGAAGTCTTCCTGCGGGAAGTCGCGTCTTAATAGTAGATGATTTCCTCAAAGGCGGGGGAACGATTCGTGGAATGATCAGTCTTTTAGATGAATTTGATTCTAGCTTGGCCGGAGTTGCCGTTTTTGCGGATAATGCTCAGGAAAAACGGGACGGTCTGGAGTATCGTTCTCTTCTACGGGTGACGAAGATTGATGTGGATTCTATGCAAGTAGATGTAGAACTTGGAAATATTTTTACAGAAAGTATGAATGAGGTTGCAGAGTGAAGCAGTTTTTAGATCGATTTGATCAAAGTTCGATTTGGGTTCGGATTTTTATCTTGGCCCTTCTGATGTTGGTTTTGATGATGGGGTTAGTAGTGGCACGTAGTATGCAACGGAGCCAGCAGGCTAAAACGACGATTACAGCACCATCTAAATCCTCAACATCCACAAGTAGTAAATCTCCAGAGGAAGAGGCTATGGAGAAAGCAGAAGAGGCTGTGAAAAAGGCTGAAGATGAACAAAATGAAGGCAATTTACGGACAGCTAAAGAGAAAGTTGACGATTTACCAGATGGTGATCGGAAAAATGAATTGATGAATCGCTTACAGACTGTCGCAAGTGCGCTTGGATTGGATCTTCAAGGTCTCAGTGCAGCATCTTCATCTAGTTCCCAAGAAGAAGTAGTGCCAGCTGCTTCATCTGCTGCACCGGTTACTCCTGCAGCAAGTCAGGTGGCACCACAAGTAGAACAGCCTGTATATTCACAACCACAGTATGTAGTAGAGCAGCCAACTCAGCCGATTATTGTAGAAACAGTGCCAGAGGCTCCAGTAGCTTCCACTCCTGCATCAGAATAAGAAATAGAATTCAGTCCTTTTGAACACAGAAGGACTGTTTTTTTCTAAAAAAACAATTGACAGGCTAGGGAGTGATTTGGTATCATAGTTGACGGTACTTTTTACTTTTGGTCTCTCAAAAGTGTACAGAGACGTGCTGACAAATGTTGCAAAAGTACACCGTCTCAGGGCTGTCACCAGTGCCTGGTATCCAAAAATAAAAATTCACAGGAGAATGTAGATGCCTACAATTAACCAATTGGTTCGCAAACCGCGTAAATCAAAAGTAGAAAAATCTAAATCACCAGCTTTGAACGTTGGTTATAACAGCTTGAAACGTGTTCCAACTCGTGAAAATTCCCCACAAAAACGTGGTGTTGCTACTCGTGTTGGTACAATGACACCTAAAAAACCAAACTCAGCTCTTCGTAAATTTGCTCGTGTACGCTTGAGCAACTTGATCGAGGTTACAGCTTACATCCCAGGTATCGGACACAACTTGCAAGAGCACAGTGTTGTGCTTATCCGTGGTGGACGTGTAAAGGACCTTCCAGGGGTACGTTATCATATCGTCCGTGGTGCTTTGGATACAGCCGGTGTTAACGATCGTAAGCAAGGTCGTTCTAAATACGGTACAAAACGTCCTAAAGGATAAGAAGGGGGATAAGAGAGAATGAGTCGTAAAAACCAAGCGCCTAAGCGCGAAGTATTAGCAGATCCACTTTACAATTCTAAATTGGTAACACGCTTGATTAACCGTGTTATGATGGACGGTAAACGTGGTACAGCGGCATCTATCGTTTATGGTGCCTTCGATCAAATCAAAGAAGCAACTGGTAACGATGCACTTGAAGTATTCGAGCAAGCATTGGAAAATATCATGCCTGTACTTGAAGTACGTGCACGCCGTGTTGGTGGATCTAACTATCAAGTCCCAGTTGAAGTACGTCCAGAGCGTCGTACAACTCTAGGTCTACGTTGGTTGGTACAAATCGCACGTGACCGTGGTGAGCATACAATGCAAGATCGTCTTGCAAAAGAAATCATGGATGCAGCAAACAACACTGGTGGAGCTGTTAAGAAACGTGAAGATACTCACCGTATGGCTGAAGCAAACCGTGCGTTTGCACACTTCCGTTGGTAAGATTAACAATTTTAGCGTTAAACAAATGCTAGCCAAAATAGGAAAATTGACGTAGCAAATTGAGTTGCTAGGAGATTTTGGATTCTAAGCTGACCGTCGTCGCTAAAATTTTATGTCGTATCATCATAATTCAGGAGAAGCGGGTGGGTCTTACCTATCTGCTTTTCTTGGAATATGGTATAATAATAAAAAAATAAATATAGGAGAGACAAATGGCTCGCGAATTTTCACTAGAAAAAACTCGTAATATCGGTATCATGGCTCACGTTGATGCTGGTAAAACTACAACAACTGAGCGGATCCTTTACTACACTGGTAAAATCCACAAAATCGGTGAAACCCACGAAGGGGCTTCCCAAATGGACTGGATGGAGCAAGAACAAGAGCGCGGAATCACAATCACTTCTGCTGCGACAACTGCTCAATGGAAAGACACACGCGTTAACATCATCGATACCCCAGGACACGTGGACTTCACAATTGAAGTACAACGTTCTCTTCGTGTATTGGATGGTGCCGTAACCGTTTTGGATTCCCAATCTGGTGTTGAGCCACAAACAGAAACTGTATGGCGTCAAGCTACTGAATATGGTGTTCCACGTATCGTATTTGCCAACAAGATGGACAAAATCGGTGCTGACTTCCTTTACTCAGTAAGCACTCTTCATGACCGTTTGCAAGCAAATGCACATCCAATTCAGTTGCCAATTGGTGCTGAAGATGATTTCCGTGGAATCATTGACTTAATCAAGATGAAAGCTGAAATCTATACGAATGACCTTGGTACAGATATTCTTGAAGAGGACATTCCAGCTGAATACCTTGAACAAGCAGAAGAATACCGTGAAAAATTGGTGGAAGCAGTTGCTGAAACTGATGAAGATTTGATGATGAAATACCTCGAAGGGGAAGAAATCACAAATGAAGAGTTGAAGGCTGCGATTCGTAAAGCAACAATCAACGTAGAGTTCTACCCAGTTCTTTGTGGTTCTGCCTTCAAGAATAAAGGGGTTCAATTGATGTTGGATGCGGTTCTTGACTACCTTCCAAGTCCACTTGATATCCCAGCGATTAAAGGTATCAACCCAGATACTGAAGAAGAAGAAACTCGTCCTGCATCTGATGAAGAGCCATTTGCGGCCCTTGCCTTCAAGATCATGACAGACCCATTTGTTGGTCGTTTGACATTCTTCCGTGTGTACTCTGGTGTCTTGAACTCAGGTTCTTACGTTATGAATACCTCAAAAGGTAAACGTGAACGTATTGGACGTATCCTTCAAATGCACGCGAACAGCCGTCAAGAGATTGAAACAGTTTACGCTGGTGATATCGCTGCTGCTGTTGGTTTGAAAGATACAACAACAGGTGACTCATTGACAGATGAGAAATCAAAAGTTATTCTTGAGTCTATCAACGTTCCAGAACCGGTTATCCAATTGATGGTTGAACCAAAATCTAAAGCAGACCAAGATAAGATGGGTATTGCCCTTCAAAAATTGGCTGAAGAAGATCCAACATTCCGCGTTGAAACAAACGTTGAAACAGGTGAAACAGTTATCTCTGGTATGGGTGAGTTGCACTTGGATGTCCTTGTTGACCGTATGAAACGTGAATTTAAGGTTGAAGCGAACGTAGGTGCTCCTCAAGTATCTTACCGTGAAACCTTCCGTGCTGCTACACAAGCACGTGGATTCTTCAAACGTCAATCTGGTGGTAAAGGACAATTCGGTGACGTCTGGATTGAATTTACACCAAACGAAGAAGGAAAAGGATTCGAATTCGAAAATGCTATCGTCGGTGGTGTGGTTCCTCGTGAATTTGTACCAGCCGTAGAAAAAGGTTTGGTTGAGTCAATGGCTAACGGTGTTCTTGCAGGATACCCACTTGTTGACGTGAAAGCTAAACTTTACGATGGTTCTTACCACGATGTTGACTCATCTGAAACAGCCTTCAAGATCGCTGCATCTCTTGCATTGAAAGAAGCTGCTAAGACTGCTCAACCAGCTATCCTTGAGCCAATGATGCTTGTAACTATCACAGTTCCAGAAGAGAACCTTGGTGATGTTATGGGGCATGTTACAGCTCGTCGTGGACGTGTAGATGGTATGGAAGCACATGGTAACAGCCAAATCGTTCGTGCTTATGTACCACTTGCTGAAATGTTCGGATACGCAACTGTTCTTCGTTCAGCATCACAAGGACGTGGTACTTTCATGATGGTCTTTGACCACTATGAAGATGTACCGAAGTCTGTCCAAGAAGCTATCGTTGCGAAAGCAAAAGGTGAATAATAATCAATAAAAAGGGTTCTTTGTCAAGTTGTGTGGAATCCTTGAAAACTGACAATGTAGAATAAAGACAATCTTCTTCCTCCCCTCCTTAGAGGGGAGGGATTTTTAGATAGAGTGGACAGCAGGAGTCTGCATCCAGTA
>NZ_SPPZ01000390.1 GCF_004570525.1 Streptococcus sp. WM07
GAATCTTATCATTGATATTGATTCGACTCATTTTACAACCTATGGAAAACAAGAAGGCTCGGCTTACAATGCTCATTACCGTGCTACAGGGTATCATCCACTCTATGCTTTTGAAAGTCAGACTGGTTATTGTTTCAATGCTCAGTTACGTCCTGGAAATCGCTATTGCTCCGAAGGAGCGGTGGAGTTCCTCCGACCTATTTTAGAAGACT
>NZ_SPPZ01000391.1 GCF_004570525.1 Streptococcus sp. WM07
TATCCAGATGGTTCAACGGATAAGGTCCCAGTAACTGTTAAAGTTTCTGAACCAACAGATGCGGATAAGAACACACCAGTAGCACAAGATCAGACCGTTAAACAAGGTGAGGAAGTAGATCCATCTAAATCTATTGCAAATCTAGGAGACTTGCCAGCAGGTACTAAGGTAAGCTTTGAGGAACCAGTAGATACAACCACACCAGGAGATAA
>NZ_SPPZ01000392.1 GCF_004570525.1 Streptococcus sp. WM07
AACCAACAGATGCGGATAAGAACACACCAGTAGCACAAGATCAGACCGTTAAACAAGGTGAGGAAGTAGATCCATCTAAATCTATTGCAAATCTAGGAGACTTGCCAGCAGGTACAAAGGTAAGCTTTGAGAGTCCAGTAGATACAACCACACCAGGAGATAAGCCAGCAACAGCTGTGGTAACGTATCCAGATGGTTCAACGGATAAGGT
>NZ_SPPZ01000393.1 GCF_004570525.1 Streptococcus sp. WM07
TACCACAGCTGTTGCTGGCTTATCTCCTGGTGTGGTTGTATCTACTGGTTCCTCAAAGCTTACCTTAGTACCTGCTGGCAAGTCTCCTAGATTTGCAATAGATTTAGATGGATCTACTTCCTCACCTGGTTTAACGGTCTGATCTTGTGCTACTGGCGTGTTCTTATCCGCGTCGGTTGGTTCAGAAACTTTAACAGTTACTGGAACC
>NZ_SPPZ01000394.1 GCF_004570525.1 Streptococcus sp. WM07
ACTGTTCCTTAAAGAATTTACTAATTTAAAACATCTGACTCCTGTTTATATTGATGAGACAGGATTTGAAACATATTTTTATCGAGAATATGGTCGTTCCATGAAAGGTCAGTTGATAGAAGGTAAGGTTTCTGGAAGAAGATATCAACGAATATCTTTAGTTGCAGGTCTCACAAATGGTGAGATTATAGCTCCGATGACATATGA
>NZ_SPPZ01000395.1 GCF_004570525.1 Streptococcus sp. WM07
AAAGCTGCAGTAGATGCAGCAACAACAAATGCAGGAGTTGAAGAAGCTAAGACTGCAGGTGTTGACACTGTTAAAGCTATTAACCCAGATGCAGTTGCTAAGCCTGAAGCGAAGAAAGCCGTCGATGAAGCCGCTCAAGCCAAGAAGGATGAAATTGACGCTCGCTCTGATCTAACAGACGAAGAGAAAGCAGCAGCTAAGGCTC
>NZ_SPPZ01000396.1 GCF_004570525.1 Streptococcus sp. WM07
TATCCTTGGCTGGATCGTTTGGATCTGTAATTGATGGCGGTACATAACCTTTACTTGGATCTGTTGGATCAACTGGCTTCAAGGGATTTCCATCTGGATCTTTCGGGGTATAACCCGGAATATATGGCAATGGGGGGTTATCTCCTGGTACCAATGGTGTGTCATCATATGGTACAGGTGGACGATCCCCTGGATTGTCTACTC
>NZ_SPPZ01000397.1 GCF_004570525.1 Streptococcus sp. WM07
CAATTCTTGGCGTTGTAGGTGGCTACCAATTTCTTTTAAATCACCATTACAATCCGGACAAATGCAGACCTCTAAGCGGTGATGTATTTCTTCAGCTTCAAACTGGTCAAGAATGGCCTGCTTACGGCCTTTTGTTTTCTTGCGTTTGTAAGTAATTGTCTCTGTTTCAACTGGGTAAATCAGAGTCTTCTTGAATAGGAGC
>NZ_SPPZ01000039.1 GCF_004570525.1 Streptococcus sp. WM07
TTCCATAGGATGAGTAGTATAAAATCCTTATGTGAGGAGCAGGGACATAAACTTTTACCTCTCCCTCCATACTCACCTGAGTACAATCCTATCGAAAAAATATGGGCTCACATCAAAAAGCATCTCAGAAAAGTATTGCCAAATTACGATACTTTTCTTGAAGCTCTTTTGTCCCATTCTAGTTTCAGTTGATTATAAAACTGCTTATTGAAGCCACAGTCTCGATTTTTTATAGGACAACCATTACAAACGTATGGAGGTTTACAGAGTTTAGGACAGTTATTGCCTTTGTTTGAGTGGACAGATGATTTCTTAACCTGGATATGCTTAGGAACCTCCTTTGAAACAGTTGAAGGATCTTTACCGATTTGACTAGCAATAAGGGTAAAGGTCTTTGAATTTCGAAGACCAGATTCAATATCAAGTCTATCAGAAAAAGTTAGATGTTTATGTTTGGTCATAGGGAACTCCTTTCCCAAGAAAAATCTCTAACTTAATTCTACTCTTATTTTTGTCTCAAGTTAATATCTAGATTAAAGATATTTCTGGAACTTACGTTGAGAATTAACTCCTTATAGGTGGTAAGAGAAAAAACTAGATTTTCCTTGTTTTTTTCAAGGGGTTTGGTATAATGCTTATAGAGACACGTCTTTTAACAGAACTTCTTGAAGAGAGTGCACGGTTGCTGGAAGTGCATAGAAGGGTTAGAAGGTACTACTCGGTAAGATTTTATGCAAACATAAAACGGTGGTTACGTTAGAACCAAGAATGAGGTACCCAGGATTACTGGGTATAAATGAAGGTGGAACCACGTTGCGACGTCCTTTTGAGGGAGGTCGCTTTTTTGTTTGTCCCGAGTAGGTCTACTAGTTTTTAAAGGAGTAGAAATATGGTAAAAATTACATTCCCTGATGGTGCTGTTCGTGAGTATCAGGATGGCATTACAACTGTAGAGATTGCAGAAGGCATTAGCAAGTCCTTGGCTAAAAAAGCCTTGGCAGGTAAATTGAATGGTAAGTTGATTGATACCACTCGTGCCATTCACGAAGATGGAAACTTGGAAATTGTAACACCCGATCACGAAGATGCGCTGCCAATTTTACGTCACTCTGCAGCCCACTTGTTTGCTCAAGCAGCTAAGCGTCATTTCCCAGATATTCGCCTAGGAGTTGGTCCGGCGATTCAAGACGGTTTCTATTATGATACTGACAATGAAGCGGGGCAAATTTCCAATGAAGATTTGGCCAAAATTGAAGAAGAGATGCATAAAATCGTCAAGGAAAACTTCCCAAGTGTCCGTTCTGAAGTTTCTAAGGAAGAAGCTAAGGAAATCTTCCACAATGATCCTTATAAATTGGAATTGATTGAGGAACACAAGGATGATGAGGGCGGCTTGACTATCTATCAACAAGGAGAGTATGTGGATCTCTGTCGTGGACCTCACGTACCAACAACTGGTCATATTCAAGTCTTTCATTTGTTGAATGTTGCAGGTGCTTACTGGCGTGGTAAGAGTGAAAATCCAATGATGCAACGGATTTATGGTACTGCTTGGTTCAATAAAAAAGAGCAAGATGCTTATCTCAAGATGCGTGAAGAGGCTAAAGAGCGGGATCACCGTAAGCTAGGCAAGGAATTAGATCTCTTCATGATTAGTCAAGAAGTAGGACAAGGACTTCCATTCTGGTTGCCAAATGGAGCTACCATCCGTCGTGTGGTTGAGCGTTATATTATTGACCGTGAGGTAGCAGCTGGTTATGATCATGTTTATACTCCACCAGTTGCCAGTGTAGACTTGTATAAAACTTCAGGTCACTGGGATCACTACCAAGAAGATATGTTCCCAGTGATGGATATGGGAGATGGAGAAGCCTTTGTTCTTCGCCCAATGAACTGCCCACACCACATTCAAGTTTATCGGAATCATGTTCATTCTTACCGTGAATTGCCAATTCGGATCGCTGAGTTGGGAATGATGCACCGTTATGAGAAATCAGGTGCTCTTTCAGGACTCCAACGTGTACGTGAAATGACCTTGAACGATGGACACTTGTTTGTTACTCCAGAACAAATCCAAGAAGAATTCAAGAAAGTCTTGGAGTTGATGATCAGTGTTTATGAAGATTTCAACATCACTGATTATCGTTTCCGTCTCTCTTATCGAGATCCTGAAGATAAGGAAAAATACTTCGATAATGATGCGATGTGGGAAAATGCTCAACAGATGTTGAAAGCAGCCATGGATGATTTGGAACTAGATTACTTTGAAGCAGAAGGTGAAGCGGCCTTCTATGGTCCAAAATTGGATGTTCAAGTAAAAACTGCTTTGGGAAATGAGGAAACTCTTTCGACAATCCAACTGGACTTCCTCTTGCCAGAACGCTTTGAATTGTCTTATATCGGAGCAGATGGTGAGGAGCACCGTCCTGTTATGATTCACCGGGGAATTGTCTCCACTATGGAACGTTTTGTGGCCTACTTGATTGAAACTTACAAAGGAGCCTTCCCAACTTGGTTGGCACCAACTCAAGTGACCCTTATTCCAATTTCAAATGAAGCCCATGCAGACTATGCGTGGGAAGTAGCCAAAGAATTGAAAGATCTTGGCTTCCGTGTTCATGTAGATGAGCGTAATGAGAAAATGCAATACAAGATTCGTCAAAGCCAAACTCAAAAAGTTCCTTACCAATTGATTGTTGGGGACAAGGAAATGGAAGACAAATCGGTTAACGTGCGTCGTTACGGTAGCAAGCAAACTGAAACTAAGTCTATTGTCGACTTTATTGCAGATTTGAAAGCTGATGTAGCTCGTCTTTCTCGACCTAAATAAGTTTTATAATCCCTGAGTTCAATTGAGCTTGGGGATTTTTTGTCAAAGAATTTTCACTAAGTAAAAGCTAAGGTTGATATTTTTCCCAGTCCCTTTTTGGAGTAGCTAGATGGCGTTTGGGTTGCCATAGACAGGGACGCTCTCTTTTCTTATAGTAGAAGTAGATATATACGCATGGAAAAGTAGGAGTTGTATGATTGAAGAACATTTTGGAAAAGAGCATGGATATAGCTGGATTGTAGTCCGGTCTGATAAAGGACCACTCAATCGACAAGAGCTAGAAGACTATCAACTGGATACAGAATTGATGGAGTATGCACTGGATAAGAATGAGCGAGCACACATGGAGTACGATGCGGAGGGTGATCGCTTGTTGTTAATCTTTAATGCCTTGGATTTAATCAAAGAAGATAATCACTATGAGACAACTCCCTTGACTCTGATTGCCAGCGGGAATCAAGTGATTACAATTGTCAATGAACAGAATCATTACTTGATTGATCGGATTCAGCGGCAGCTTCCGTATTCGACGATTACCAGTAGTTACCAATTTTTATTTTTAATCCTAACCTTAGTTACTCAAGAGTATTTCACTATTTTAGATGAAATTAATCGCGAGAAGGATCAGGTGAATGGTCTTTTACGAAAACAAACCACTAAGCGATTACTGCTAGAACTTTCAGATTTTGAAACGGGCTTAGTATATCTTTTAACCGCCAGCAATTAGAATGTCTTGGTTTTGGAACAATTGCGGAAACATCCACGAATGAGTCGTTTGACCAATCAAGAGCTGGAAGAGCTCGAGGATGCTCTTATTGAAGCGCAACAGCTTCTTGCCATGAGCCAATTGGAATCTCAGATTTTGCAGCAATTGTCAGGGGCTTATGATACCATCCTGAATAATACGCTGAATGGAAACTTGACGACCCTCAATATCATCTCAATTCTCCTAGCGGTCCTATCACTTATTACGGGATTCTTTGGAATGAATGTCCCGCTTCCCTGTCTGAAGAACCCCTGGCTTGGATTTGGATGCCCCTAGCCTTTATTGTTCTGTGGTTGTTATTGGCACGGATTTTACGTTCCATCATGAATCGAAGATAACTTCCAAGGAGGAACCATTTCAGAGTTATTGCAAATGAAAAGGAAAGACTGGAGCTTGTGTCCGGTCTTTTTTTGCTATGAGGGATTTTTTGAAATCAGGAGAAGGTCTTGGTTTTGTGATAAAATAGAGGAAGAAATACGGTTGAAAGAAGGCATCTCGAATGGCCTATATTGAAGCAAAGAATTGTTGGAAAATCTATGGTCAGGGAGACTTGGAAGTTGTGGCCAATCAGGATTTATCCTTTGAAATGGAAGAGGGGGAGCTAGTTGTTATTTTAGGGGCATCCGGAGCTGGTAAATCAACTCTTCTTAATATTCTTGGGGGAATGGATCAAGCTAGTCGTGGTCAACTGTTGATTGATGGTCAAGACATTATTCAGTATTCTGAGCGGGAACGGATTCGCTACCGTAGGGAAGATGTTGGGTTTGTCTTTCAGTTTTATAATTTAGTGGGAAATTTGACTGCGTTGGAAAATGTAGAGTTGGCGACGGAATTGGTCTCCAATCCCTTGGATGCTCAGAGGACTTTAATGAGTGTGGGATTAGAAGGGCGGCAGCACCATTTCCCAGCTCAACTGTCAGGGGGAGAACAACAACGTGTTGCCATTGCACGCGCCCTTGCCAAAAATCCGAAACTTCTGTTATGCGATGAACCCACGGGGGCCTTGGATTATCAGACAGGAAAGCAAATTTTAACCCTCTTGAGTCACTTGGCCCGCAAAGAAGGACGAACGGTTATCATTGTGACCCATAACACGGCCTTGGCTCAGATTGCAGATCGGGTAATCCACATGCAGGATGCTCAGATTAAACGGATTCAGATTCAGGAAACCCCACTTGCTGTAGGAGAATTGGAGTACTAGTATGCTGAAAAAAACCTATTGGCTTAGTTTACTCCGTACCTTCCAGTCTAGTTGGAGTCGGTTTTTAGCCTTGGCGAGTTTACTGACTCTATCAGCTTTCGTATTGGTTGGTCTGCAATTAGCTGGACCTAGTTTGGAACAGTGGCTAGTAAACTTTAAGGAGCAGCAGCAGGTTCCCCAAGCTACTCTTATAGGAAAGCTGGGTTTTAGCCAGGAACAGCAAGCCTTCCTGCGGCAAGAGGTTCAACAGCAACAAGGAGAAGTAGAATTTGGCTTTCTTCAAGATGTGCTGTTGAAAGATGGTCATGTTCTCAGGCTTTTTTCCCTCCCCCATCAGCAAGCTCAGCTTTGGAATTTAGAAGGACAGCTTCCTAATCTGAGCTCGGAAGTCTTGTTAGGACAGGTTAACCAGTCTGCCTTTAAACAAGGACAAGATCTTGAGCTGGAGTGGTTGGGTCAGACCCGACGCTTGACGGTAACAGGATTTGCGCAGTCAAGTCAACTTATTTCCCAAGAGGATTTAGGACCTAGCACTTTGGGGCAGGGAAAGGTTGATGTCTATGGTTTTGTTCCTTCAACTTTTTTTAAAAATCAAAAAGAGAATATAGCCCTCTTCCACTGGAGAAAGACAGATAAAAAAGACTTGGAAGTCATGCAAACCTGGATAGCTGCTCAAGAGGAGAAGACTTGGGAGGCTGCCAAACAAGATTTGAGTCGGCAAGAGGCGGAATTGAAGAAAGCACAGAAGACCTTGGAGCAGTCTCAGCCCTATTTGTCTGAACGGGAGCAGCAAAGATATAGGCTAGACCTGCAGGATGGAGAGAAGGCCTTGGCCGACTATCGGGCTGCTGTCAATCGTTTGGACGGGCAACCCCTTTTTGAAGTGTTGGAAGAGGGAGAATTCCCAGGTTCTTCCAGTTATACTTATTTGAAGACGAGTATTGCTAGTCTGAAAAAAGTTGCCAATTGGATTCCGCCGATTTTTTATGGTGTGACGATTTTGGTTGCTCTGACTAGTATGGTGCGGCTGGTTCAAGATGAGCGGCAGAACATGGGGTTACTCTCAGCCTTAGGTTATGCCCCCTTTACTTTGGTATTTAAGTTTTTCAGTTATGGAATTCTTTTAGCTTTAATTGGTGCGGGTTTAGGTGGAATCCTAGGAACCGGTCTGTTAGCACCGATGATTCAGTCGATTCTGTTACGGAGGACAGTCTTTACGGAAATTGAACAGACCTTGTCTTGGGATCCCTTCCTCTGGTCCTTTGGTTTGGGCAGTCTAGCCATTCTTTTTCCCTTATTTGGATTGCTATGGTCAGATTTACGCCAGCCAACCAGTCAATTGCTTCGTCCCAAGCCACCTGCCAAGGGCAAGCGAATTCTCATTGAAGGCTTGCCGATCTTTTGGTCCCGCTTGACCTTTGGTCAAAAATTTTTAATCCGAAATCTCTTGCGGTACAAACAGCGGATGGCCATGACAGTTTTGGGTGTTTTGGGCTCCATTGCCTTGTTGGTTGCGGCTCTTGGCTTACAAGTATCGATCGCAGGTGTGGCAGATAAACAATTTCATCAGGTCTGGAATTATGATGCGTTACTTCTCCATCGTGAAGGCCAGCCTCTCCAATATAAACAGGGCCGGTCTGTTAGTCTGTATTATCAGGAGGAAGAGATTGAACTGGCTCAGGCAACGGGGCGTCTGCAAATTTTTGGTCAGTTTTCAGATCAGGGTTGGTCGGATTTGATTGAACTGTCAGATTGGCAAACTGGCCAAATTCTTAATTTGGATCAAACAGGTGTTGTCTTGAGTCAGACCTTAGCTCAGGAGCTGGGTGTCACTGTTGGTGAGCAGGTCCAGTTAGCAGGAAGAAGCTGGAGAATCGGTGGAATTGCCAGGCAGTATGTGGGTTATACGCTTTACTTGTCCCAGGCTCAGATGTCGGGAGATATGTCTGCTAATGCCCAGCTTTGGAAATTACCAAAGGGGCAAGAAGCAGCTTTTAAAGAAGCGGCATTAAAGAATACCTCCACCTTGAGATTGGAAGAGACAGCCCTGTTGGAGTCTTTCTTCAGGGATACAGCCCAATCCCTAAATCAGACCATGTACCTAGTGGCCTTTTTATCTATGGGTTTGGTAGTTATTATCTTGGTAACCTTGATCTTATTGAATTTGCATGAACGAATGCGGGAGATTGCAACGATGAAGGTACTAGGGTTTTATCCTAGTGAGTTGCAAGGCTTACTCTATAAGGAATTGCTTTATCTGACCCTTCTTGGAGCCTTTTTGGGACTAGGATGTGGCTATGTTCTTCATGGTTTTTTGTTAGAACAGATTGCCCCAGCGGGCATTGTTTTTAGCCGAGACATGGGGCTAGTCCCCTATCTTTTGCCGATGCTTCTTCTGATTGTCGTATTTGTTAGCCTTTATTTTTTTATCTTGAAAAAAATAAACAGCATTCCGATGTTGGATGCCTTAAAATCTTTGGAGTAATGATGAAACGAGAATTAATTTTGAATTTAGCCTTGAGTTTGGATGGATATGTAGCGCGTGAGGATGGATCTTATGACTGGATTCAGGCGCCTGCTGATTCCACTCCTAATACGCCTTTGCAATTTGATAATACTGCTTTTTTTGAAAGTTGTGACACGGTTGTCATGGGACATAAGTCTTTCTTGGAATTGGGGTTAGAGGATATCCCAAGTGCTAAAGAAAAGCAGTTTCTGGTAGCCCGGCGTGGTCCTGAGGAGAAAAGGGACAATGTTCATTTTACGCCCGACTTGGTAGCTTCTGTGAAAGAGTTGTTAGCAGAAGAAGGGGGGCCGGTTTGGCTTTTCGGAGGTGCCCAGATTGCAGATAGTCTGATTGCAGAAGACCTAGTGACGGAATATATCTTGGGTCTTGTTCCTGTTATTCTTGGCAAGGGAAGACGATTATTTGACCAAGCACTACCTGAAATTCCACTGAAACTGGTTGAGTCTACTGTGACAGACGGCATTGCGATGTTGCGGTACCGTAAAGTCTAAGAGGTTCAGCTCAAGATAGGATTGATTCCGAATAGCCTACAAATTACAAAAGAAACACCTCCTGATGGCTACCATCAAGAGGTGTTTTAGCTTATTTCATCGTTGGGAATAGGAGGACGTCACGGATGCTGGTTACGTTTGTAAGAAGCATAACGAGGCGGTCGATTCCAATTCCAAGTCCACCTGTTGGTGGCATTCCATATTCAAGGGCTTCAACGAAGTCGTAGTCAATACCAGTTGCTTCGTCATCTCCCAATTCTTTAGCCTTGGCTTGAGCTTCAAAGCGGGAAAGTTGATCGATTGGATCGTTCAATTCTGTGAAGGCGTTAGCAAATTCTTTACCGACGATAAAGAGTTCGAAACGATCGGTGAAGCGAGGATCCTCAGGATTTTTCTTAGCCAATGGAGAAACCTCAACTGGGTGACCGTAAATGAAAGTTGGTTGAATCAAGGTGTCTTCCACGAATTCTTCAAAAAAGGCATTGATGATATGACCAACTGAAGTGAAGTGTTTTTCCACAGGAACCTGATGCTCCTTGGCTAGTTCTTGAGCTTGTTCCAGGGTCATTTCTTGCCAGAAGTCTACGCCGGTAATGTCTTTAATGGCATCAATCATATGTAGACGGGCGAAATCATGACCAATGTTGATTTCTTGCTCTTGATAGGTAATGACAGCTTGGTCTGTAACAGCTTTAGCTGCTGCTTGAATAATTCCTTGGACCAAGTCCATAATATCTTGGAAGTCTGCATAAGCTTGATAGGCTTCAATGGTTGTGAACTCTGGATTGTGGGTAGCGTCCATACCTTCATTTCGGAAAATACGTCCCATCTCGTAAACACGTTCCATACCACCAACGATTAACCGTTTTAAGTGCAGCTCTGTTGCAATACGGAGTACCATATCCATATTTTGAGCATTGTGGTGGGTTTCAAAGGGACGAGCAGCAGCTCCACCCGCTTCGTTATGAAGAACAGGTGTTTCTACCTCAAGGAACCCTTGGTTATCTAGATAACGGCGAATTTCAGACACAATTTTGGAGCGCGCCATGAAACGCTCAAAACTCTCACGGTTGGAGATAAGATCCAAATAGCGTTTGCGGTAGATGGTTTCTACGTCAGATAAACCATGGAATTTTTCAGGAAGCGGTCGAAGGGATTTAGACAAGTGCGTTAGGTGGCTAGCCTTGATCGACAATTCTCCCATATCGGTCCGCATGACTTGACCTTCAACACCGATAAAATCACCTAAATCCGCTTTCTTAAAGATTTCATAGTTTTCTTCGCCAACTTCATCCTTACGGACATAAATTTGAATTTGGCCATCACGGTCTTGGACATGTGCAAATCCGACCTTTCCTTTGCCTCGCTTTGTCATTAAGCGACCGGCGATGGTTGCTGACTCGTTTAAGTCATTAAGTGCTTCTTTGTCCAAGTCTGCATATTTCTCTTTCAATTCTGCAGAATTTGCACTTCGTTCGAAGCGCTGACCGAAGGGATCAATACCAGCATCCGCCAAGGCCTGCATTTTTTCCCGACGAATGATTTGCTGGTCATTGAGTTCCTCTGTTAGATGGTGTGACATATTTTCCTCCTCTGTCATCCGTAGACTATTTTTTATTTTATCACAATTACAAGGGTTATGAGTGGATAGATTCGACTTTTACAGACTCTAAAAAGCTTGTATCATTCCAACTTAGGAGTTGGAAATCATTAAAATTATCCGTCTCTAAGATGGTAAGACTACCATTTGCAAGACCGCCCCAGTCTCGGATGAAGGCGGGGCTTACTCCTAAAAGGGTACGAAGGGAAGCTACCAGATTAGCACCATGCCCTACAAAGAGAACATGTTCATAAGGTTGATTCTTTAGACTGTGTACCAATTCAGCAACTCGTTGGGTTGTTTTATAAACAGATTCAGCTTCGAACATGTCGTAATTAAACTTGGCTAAATTATGACGGAAGGCTCGAATCTGTTGGGGATAGATGGCTTCCATAGTGGCAATTTTTTGACCTTCTAAGCGGCCCAGTTGCCACTCACGGAGTGATTCTTGGGGTTCAATCTTAACTGGATGAAGATTTTGAGCTTGAATAATTCGAGCTGTATGAAGTGCCCGTGGAAGATCACTAGAGAAGATTCTATCGAAATGGATATGCTGTAGGTGTTTTCCCAGAGTTTCGATATCCTCAATGGATTGGTCTAATAGTGGTGAATCTCCACTAGCTCCTTGAAAACGTCCTTCCTCGTTCCATTCCGTTCTACCATGACGAACAAAGTATAACTTCATTATTTTTCTTCTCCTTTCTCACGAAAATTAGCAAAGCTTGCGTCTACGAATTGAGCTAGTTCTTGGGGATTGACTTGGACACTTTGGCCAATTTCACCTGAAGAAACCAAGATGCTCGAGAAATCTAAAGCTCGATCATCGAAGTAGATTGGGTACTGATGCCGCTGGCGAATACCGACGGGATTGTTGGCTCCATGAACATAGCCAGTTGTTTTTTCCAAGTCTTTTTGGGGAATCATCTGAACTTTCTTATTCCCAGACAATGCTGCCAATTTTTTCTCGGCTAGATGATCTTCTATGGAGAGCACACCGATGAGTGGGCCAGTCTTATCTCCTTTGAGAGCTAAGGTTTTAAAGATTTGTTTGCGATTAATATCATCAGGGGTCTGACCTTCGAGCCCATTAAATTGGTGAGCTTGGTACTCAATACCAGCTTTGGTCAAGATTTGTTCGACCAAGGTTTTTTTGATTTTTTTCTTAGCCATATTGCTCCTTTGTGTCATAAAGAGAGGCTGAGACCTCAGTCCCAGCCTTTGATTCTATTCTGTCTGGGAAGCATTTTGGTATTGGTAGTCTACAGCGTCCCTCTGGAATAATTTTTTATAAACATCAGCGGTATTCTTGAGTGGGGAGATCTGATTCAAATCAACCTCCTTATCAAAACCTGGTAACCAACCTCGGGAGGTGTATTGATGGAGGTCATAGTCAATGTCTGTCGAAGGGGCAGCATTGTAGTAACCGGAATCAACACCATAGGTGGGGAACCAGACAGCATCAAATTTATCAGTGCTGATACTGTGTTCTTCCATGAAATAGGTTCCAATGTAAATACCAATATTCTTCGCACCTAGTTCTTGTAATTTGACACGGAAGGCTTCAACTCCTTTGTCCATGTTGGACATGGTTTTTTCTTCCACATCTAACCAGTAGTAGGTTGGCTTGTATTTGGCGGAAGCTTGATAGAATTCTTCGGCTTCCTTTTGCATTTCTTTGACTGAACCAGCTGCAACATAGGCATAGACAGCGACAGGAATATCTCTCTTTTTGAATTCTTCAATGTGTTTTTGATAGGATTTGTCAATTCCGTTGAGATAAGTGGCTGCATTTTCCTTTTTAGCTTGAGCTCCACTGTGGACTCGGATGATAGCACCAGACACACCAGCTGCCATAGCATCGTAGTCAATTTCTTCCGGTAATTGCCAGCCAGAGAGGTCTACGATGGGACGTAGGTTGACGTTTTCCGTTGTTGTTTTTTTCTTTTTCTTTGTTTCGCTTTTTTTCTTTTTGGCTTCCTCGGTGGCCTTGGCTGCACGAGCCGCTTCTTGTTCAGCTTTTAAGAATTGAACTTGATTATGGCCGGCAATCAGACTAAGAAAGATGAAACCGAAAAAGACTACCATATAAATAGGATTTATCCTTTGTCTCATAAGGTTCATTCTATCTTAAAATGATTGAAATGACAAGGAATCTCACCTGTTTTTGGGTAAAAATAGAAAAATTGTCCAATTGGAAGGGGTGCTATTGTCCGTGGCTTTTTTTTCGTCGGTGAAAATGGTATAATCAAGGCTGAATTTTTAGAGAAAACGGGTACGTGATGAAGATTGAAAAACGCTACTTGTTAAACTACTCAATCCTAATTCCTTACCTCATATTGTCTATCTTGGGTTTGATTGTAGTCTATTCAACGACTAGTGCCAACTCGATTCAGAGTGGTGGAAATCCATTCAGCTCAGTTTTGACACAGGGGGTCTTTTGGATTGCGAGTTTAATCGGGATTGCCTTGATTTATAAATTAAAACTAGATTTTTTAAAGAACTCAAAAGTAGTAGGGGTCATTCTAGCCATTGTTATTCTATTGCTCATCGTCTCGCGCTTTTTTGGAGCGACGATTAATGGGGCACGAGGCTGGATTTTATTGGGGCCTCTGAGTATTCAACCAGCTGAATACCTCAAGGTTGTGATGGTCTGGTATTTGGCCTCCGTTTTTAGCCGAGAGCAAGATTTGATAGCTAGGAGCGATTATTATGCTCTGACTAAGAATACTTTTTGGCCACGCTCTTTTACAGATTGGCGAGTAGCTGTCATGTTCTCGCTAGCTGTTGTGGCTTCCCTACCTGACTTGGGGAATGCGACAATTTTGACATTCCTGGTATTGATGATGGTTTCCTTGAGTGGGATTTCCTATCGTTGGTTTATGACGAGTCTTGGAGCTGTGGTAGCTTTGTCAGCTACTGTTTTGGGAGCGATTCGCCTTATTGGGGTAGATGTTGTTGCGAAGATTCCCTTATTTGGTTATATTGCCAAGCGTTTCAGTGCCTTCTTTAATCCTTTTGAGGATTTGTCTGATTCTGGGCATCAGTTGGCGAATTCTTACTATGCCATGAGCAATGGTTCTTGGTTTGGTCTTGGCTTGGGTAATTCTATCGAGAAGAATGGTTATCTGCCGGAAGCCCATACCGATTTTGTCTTTTCGATTGTGATCGAGGAGTTAGGTTTTGTCGGTGCGAGTTTGATTTTAGGTTTGCTTTTCTTTTTAATTCTTCGAATTTTACTGGTAGGAATCCGAGCGCGTGATCCTTTTAATGCCATGTTGGCAACAGGCGTTGGCGGTCTTTTATTGACGCAGACTTTTGTCAATATTGGTGGGATTTCAGGACTAATTCCCTCGACTGGGGTAACCTTCCCCTTCTTGTCGCAGGGCGGGAACAGTCTTCTGGTCCTCTCCATTGCAATTGCGTTTGTTTTAAATGTTGACGCGGCGGAAACGAAAAAAGAACTAGAAGAAAATAACTCTCACTATTGAGGATGAAAGAACTTATTGGATAGGGCGGGATGGGGAAGAGCCTCTTCCACGCCTCTTTTTGCATATTAGGAGTATCTATGGAAAAATTAGAGTACCAGGTGTCTGCCGATCTTATCGCTCAAGATGCCCAAGAATTGACTCGAATGGTCAATCAGATTGTAGCAGGCGCTTTTGGACCAGAAGTGCTTGATGAGATTGCCCAGGTAAAAACCTGGGTAGTAGAAGGGGAGGACCAGGCTATCGCGACCTTCCTGAAGGACTTGGAATTGAGTCGGTTAGCCCTTTTAGTGCGTTATTTTGCAGTTGTTCCTCTGTTAATCAATATAGCGGAAGATGTGGATTTGGAAGTAACCATTCAGCGGCGCAATAATTTGCAAGAAGACTACCTTGGGAAACTCAGTCAAGCTGTAGCTCGGACTGCTCAAATGGAAAATGCCCAAGCCCTTCTAGAAGATTTACAAGTAGTGCCGGTTTTGACGGCCCATCCGACTCAGGTTCAACGGAAGTCTTTGCTTGATTTGACAGCCCAAATTCATGAATTGCTGAAACGTAAGCGGATGGCTTTACCCGGTGATCTTAATCAGGCTGAGTGGGAAGAAGAACTTTATCGTTATTTAGAGACAATTTTACAAACGGATTTGATCCGGGAGCAAAAATTAACCGTAACCAATGAAATCGTCAACGCTATGGCTTATTATCGGAGCTCGCTCCTTGAAGCTGTCCCACGTTTGACACAGACCTATCGGGATTTAGCTCAGGAACAGGGGCTATCTGTACCTGCCAGCAAGCCTGTGTCTATGGGAATGTGGATTGGTGGTGACCGGGATGGAAATCCGTTTGTCACAGCTGAAACCCTGAAGGAATCAGCACGGGTGCAGCAAGAAGTTCTTTTTGATTTTTATTTGCAACATTTAAACAAGCTGTATCGGGATTATTCTGTCTCACTCAACCTAACACATGTGAGTGAAGACGTGAGTCGCATGGCTGGCCTCTCACAGGATAATTCGATTTTTAGAGAAAAAGAACCCTATAGACGGGCTCTTTCCTGGATTCGTGACCGTCTTCTAAAAACTCAGCGGAACATGCAGGCCTTTTTAGGGCGAGCAGAGTATCTGGCTTTGGCTGGTAAAGACTTGGTTAACATTCAACAGGAGCGGGATTGGGAGCAAATCCCTGCTTATTCTTCCGCAGAAGAATTTAAGGTAGAGTTGGAGCAGGTACAGGCGTCATTAGCGACCTGTGGTCAACAGCATTTGGCGAGTGGGAAGTTGAGCCAACTCATTACGGCAGTAGAGGTCTTTGGTTTTTACCTGGCTAGTATTGACCTTCGTCAAGATTCCTCTATCCATGAAGCTTGTGTGGCAGAATTATTGGCAACAGCTGGTCTCATGGAAGCCTATTCCAGTCAATCTGAAGAAGAAAAAGTATCTATCTTGCTTGAATTACTGGAAAAGGATCCACGTCCCTTGTCGGCTCCAACTCTTCCAAAGAGTGATTTACTAGCTAAGGAATTGTCTATTCTTGCCATGGGTGCTCAGTTGAAAGATGTACTTGGTGAAGAAGTGATTCGTCAGTCCATCATTTCCCATGCAACCAGTGTCTCTGATCTTTTGGAATTAGCAATTCTGTTGAAAGAAGTTGGACTGGTCAACCGTGAGCGTACTCGTCTTCAATTGGTACCTCTTTTTGAAACAATTGAGGATTTGGAAGCTTCTCGTCGGACCATGCGGTCTTACCTATCTTTGGATTTGGTTCAAAGATGGATTGTCTCCTGTAATGGCTATCAAGAAATTATGTTGGGCTATTCAGATAGTAATAAGGATGGAGGCTATCTGTCATCAGTTTGGTCTCTTTATCAGGCGCAAGAAGACTTGCAGAAATTAGGTCAAGAATTTGGGGTGAAAGTAACATTCTTCCATGGACGTGGAGGAACAGTTGGTCGTGGAGGTGGCCCTACCTATGAGGCTATTATTGCACAACCTCTCGAAAGTATTCGCGATCGCATTCGTCTAACAGAGCAAGGAGAGGTTATTGCCAATAAATACGGGAATAAGGAAGCTGCTTACTACAATTTAGAAATGCTTCTGTCCGCCTCACTTGATCGTATGGTGAGTCTGGAAACAGAATTGAGTCCCGAGCAACGGGAGACCTATGGTCGGGTGATGAATCATTTGGTAGAGACTAGTTACCAGGCCTATCGTGACCTAGTCTTTGAAAATCCAGCATTCTATGATTTCTTCTTTGAGGCTAGTCCGATTACGGAAATTTCCAGTCTGAATATTGGTTCGCGACCAGCGGCTAGAAAGACGATTACAGAAATTTCAGGATTAAGGGCTATTCCGTGGGTCTTTTCGTGGTCCCAGAACCGGATCATGCTACCTGGATGGTACGGTGTTGGTTGTGCTTTTCAAACTTTAATGGCTGAGGACAGTGAGTGGCTCTCTATTCTCCGTCAAATGTATCAGAAATGGCCATTTTTCAGGGGCTTGCTCTCCAATGTTGATATGGTCTTAGCCAAATCAAATATGACAATCGCGGGTCATTATCGGGATCTAGTCCAGGAACCGCAAGTAGCGGCTGTCTATGACTTGATTTTAGCAGAATGGCAAAAAACCAAAGAAAGCATCCTATTAATAGAGGAACGAGAAGAACTACTGGCGGACAATACTTATCTTTCTAATAGTTTGTCTTATCGGATGCCGTATTTTGATGTTTTAAACTATGTTCAAGTTGAGTTGATTCGGCGTAAGCGAGAAGGTAAATTACCAGATTCTGCGGACTCCTTGATTGCGACTACGATTAATGGAATTGCGACGGGGCTTCGGAATTCGGGTTAATCCCTGGGGAAAAATTAAAAAAAGAGGTAAAAGGCTTGATTTTTTCTAACAGTCTGATAGAATAGTAGGGAAAGTTAGACTGTATTGCCTACTGTCTATCTATAAAATATATTTTATTGGAGGCTTTTACCCAAATGGCAAAAGAAAAATACGATCGTAGTAAACCCCACGTTAACGTTGGTACAATTGGACACGTTGACCACGGTAAAACTACCCTAACTGCAGCGATTACAACTGTTTTGGCACGTCGTTTGCCTTCATCAGTTAACCAACCTAAAGATTACGCTTCTATCGATGCTGCTCCAGAAGAGCGCGAACGCGGAATTACTATCAACACTGCACACGTTGAGTACGAAACTGAAAAACGTCACTACGCTCACATCGACGCTCCAGGACACGCGGACTACGTTAAAAACATGATCACTGGTGCGGCTCAAATGGACGGAGCGATCCTTGTAGTTGCATCTACAGATGGACCAATGCCACAAACTCGTGAGCATATTCTTCTTTCTCGTCAGGTTGGTGTTAAAAACTTGATCGTCTTCATGAACAAAGTTGACCTTGTTGATGATGAAGAGTTGCTTGAGTTGGTTGAAATGGAAATCCGTGACCTTCTTTCAGAATACGATTTCCCAGGTGATGATCTACCAGTTATCCAAGGTTCAGCTCTTAAAGCCCTTGAAGGTGATTCAGCATTTGAAGACATCATCATGGAATTGATGAATACTGTTGACTCATACATTCCAGAACCAGAACGCGATACTGACAAACCATTGCTTCTTCCAGTCGAGGACGTATTCTCAATCACTGGTCGTGGTACTGTTGCTTCAGGACGTATTGACCGTGGTGTGGTTCGTGTTAACGATGAAATCGAAATCGTTGGTATCAAAGAAGAAACTACTAAAGCAGTTGTTACTGGAGTTGAAATGTTCCGTAAACAATTGGATGAAGGTCTTGCAGGAGATAACGTTGGTGTTCTTCTTCGTGGTGTTCAACGTGATGAGATCGAACGTGGACAAGTTATCGCTAAACCAGGTTCTATCAACCCACACACTAAATTCAAAGGTGAAGTTTACATCCTTACTAAAGAAGAAGGTGGACGTCACACTCCATTCTTCAACAACTACCGTCCTCAATTCTACTTCCGTACTACTGACGTAACTGGTTCTATCGAGTTGCCAGCAGGTACTGAAATGGTTATGCCTGGTGATAACGTGACAATCGACGTTGAGTTGATCCACCCAATCGCCGTAGAACAAGGAACAACATTCTCTATCCGTGAGGGTGGACGTACTGTTGGTTCAGGTATGGTTACTGAAATCGAAGCTTAATTCGGTTCATTTCCTAGATTAACAATTTAAGTCAGAACAACGCTAGCTTGGCCTTTGGTCAGGCTAGCGTTTTTGTGATTCCTCTTTTTTTCTGCGCGGCTTTGTGATAAAATAAGGACTGTAATAAAAATAGAAGAGGTATGTGAAATGTCACGTAAACCAATTATCGCAGGTAACTGGAAAATGAATAAAAACCCTCAAGAAGCACAAGCTTTTGTAGAGGGGCTTGCAGGTAAATTGCCATCAACTGACCTTGTTGAGGCAGCTATTGCAGCACCAGCTGTAGATTTGAACGCACTGCTATGGTTCTCTAAAGATTCAGACCTTAAAGTGGCAGCGCAAAACTGCTACTTTGAAGATGCAGGTGCTTTCACTGGTGAAACTAGTCCAAAAGTCTTGAATGAAATGGGTGTTGACTACGTTGTTATCGGTCACTCAGAGCGTCGTGATTACTTCCACGAAACAGATGAAGATATCAATAAAAAAGCACACGCAATCTTCCGTAATGGTATGACTCCAATTATCTGTTGTGGTGAGTCTCTTGAAACTTATGAAGCTGGACAAGCGGTTGAGTTTGTTGGTGCCCAAGTTTCAGCAGCTCTTAAAGATCTTTCGGCTGAGCAAGTGGCTTCACTTGTGATTGCTTATGAGCCAATCTGGGCTATCGGTACTGGTAAATCTGCAACACAAGATGACGCGCAAAAAATGTGTAAAGCTGTTCGTGACGTTGTTGCTGCAGATTTTGGCCAAGAAGTGGCAGATAAAGTGCGTGTACAATACGGTGGTTCTGTAAACCCATCAAATGTTAAAGAGTACATGGCTTGTCCAGATGTAGATGGAGCTCTTGTTGGGGGTGCTTCTCTTGAAGTGGATAGCTTCCTAGCTCTTTTGGACTTTGTAAACTAATCGATTTTTATAATTTTTGATTATATTTTCTAATAATGCTAAATTTCAAGTTGAAGTTAGCCACCGCTAAGAAATTCCTTCGGCGACTTGTAGCCCAAGCATTTTTTAGGATAGTTGTTTATCCAATTTTCAATAAAGGCTACCTCTTTTGGGGTCGTTTCTTT
>NZ_SPPZ01000003.1 GCF_004570525.1 Streptococcus sp. WM07
TGAGCTAGGGGTGCTTTAGGTACAGGAGCTTTAAGAATTTTATCACTCTCTGATTTTTCACTGCATTCCTGACATTTATAGGCGTGCTGGATGTGATCCACTCGTTTTAATTGAGCAGGTATAAAGACCAATTCTTGGCGTTGTAGGTGGCTACCAATTTCTTTTAAATCACCATTACAATCCGGACAAATGCAGACCTCTAGGCGGTGATGTATTTCTTCAGCTTCAAACTGGTCAAGAATGGCCTGCTTACGGCCTTTTGTTTTCTTGCGTTTGTAAGTAATTGTCTCTGTTTCAACTGGGTAAATCAGAGTCTTCTTGAATAGGAGTTTCTTCTTCAAAAAGACTCATTTGACCTGGTTGAACAGAATTCTTCTCAGATGACTTGCCATATAGTTTCTGGGTTAAATAAGCCACCTGTTCACGTAGAAGGGAGATTTCATCTACTAGACCTTGGATGGTAGCTGCTTGTTTTTTGATAATATCCAATAGTTCTTTCAAGATGATACTCTCCTTTTATTTCTACTCTAATTATAGCTGAAAAACAGCCGTGATTTCAATAGAAATCGCGACTGTTTATGGTTTTTATAGTAGGAGTAATCGAAAATCCTTTCATGAACCATTCAACTTGTTCTGAAGTAAGTTCCTTTACTTCTCGCTCATTCGAAGGCCAGTTGAGTTTTCCATTCTCAAACCTTTTGTACAGTAACCAGAAGCCCTGTCCATCCCAATAAAGGGCTTTGAAGCGATCTTTTCTTCCACCACAGAAAAGAAAGACTTGGCCTGAGAAAGGGTCCAATTCAAATTCCTGTTTCACTAAGTAAGCCAAGGAATCAATTCCTTGCCTCATATCTGTTTTACCAGTTATCAAATGAACCCGACCTAAATCGCATAAATTTATCCTAGTGAACGAGCGAGAATCTACCATATCAATCTCCATCCTGATGATTTATAAGATTAGTATAGCTAGATTTCTAGTTCGGTTAAAGATACCTTGTTATTGGGCGCTTACTTTCTAACAATATTGTTTCGAAAATCGAACATAAATTGTTGAATTTATGTTCGATTAGTTGTATAATTTAAACATAAAGAGGGAAATCGTTAATTGTTGCAACAGATGAATGAGATTCTTTTGTCTTTATGGAGGATAATTTTCAAAACAATAGAAAGCGCTGTCATCCTATTTTAGGAGAATTTGATGAATGGTGCTTGGTTCCGGACTTGATTAGAAGGGAAGAATGAGGAACCTGTTTATGAAAAGTGAGTTTAATGAATCGACGGTTATGGGGGAGAAAGATAATGACCTATGAAATTATCCGTACAGATGTCGCGACTAGAGAAGATTTATTTGAACAGGTTGCGGAAGTGTTGCAGAAGAAGGGGTATGTAACAAACGGTTACTTAGAGGCTTTAAAGGAACGAGAAGAGGCTTTTCCAACAGGGTTAAAGGTTACCTTACCTGACTCACAAGAAACAATTTATACAGCAATTCCCCATACAGAAGTGGACTTTTGTCGAGTCAATCAAGTAATCTATGTCCGAAATGAGACAGCGTTAAAATTTCAGCACATGATTAATAAAGCAGAGGACTGCTATCCGAAATCCATGTTCTTCATTTTAAACAATCGTCAGGACGGACAGACAGAAATTCTTGCCAATCTCATTGGTTTTTTTATAACAGAAGGAGGGTTAGCCGGATTAGAGCAATTAAGTAGTGATGCAGAGATAAACCAATATTTACTAGAAAAAGGAGTGTTTCATTATGATTAAAATTTTAGCGGCTTGCGGTGCAGGTGTGAATTCTAGTCATCAAATTAAAGAGGCTATTGAGAGTCAATTATCCCAGCGTGGCTATCAAGTGATGTGCGATGCAGTTATGGTCAAGGATATTACAGAGGATATGGTTCAAAAATATGATATTTTTGCTCCCATTGCAAAGACAGACCTAGGCTTTGAATTATCTATCCCAGTCGTGGAAGCAGGAGCAATCCTTTACCGCATTCCAGCGATGAGTGCCCCAGTCTTTGAGCAATTGGAACAGGTGATTAAAGAGAATGGATTAAGCTAGGAGATTCATTGTGAATAAGGAGAAGAAGTATGGGTGGATTTATTGAACTGGTCAATGCCGCTTTAAACCCTATTATTGAGATGGGCGCCCCTGTTATGATGTTTCTCATTTTAACTTTATTGGCGAAAGCTTTCGGTGTTCCATGGGGAAAGGCCTTGGAAGGAGGAATCAAATTAGCGATTGCTTTAACGGGCACGGGTTTGATCATTGGTATTTTAACAGGAGCTTTTTCAGAGTCTTTGCAAGCCTTTGTGAATCACACAGGGATTACGCTAACGATTATTGATGTAGGATGGGCTCCTCTTGCAACGATTACCTGGGGTTCCCCTTATACTTTGTTTTTTCTATTAGTCATGCTGATTGTCAATATTGTCATGATTTTTATGAAGAAAACAAATACGCTTGATGTGGATGTGTTTGATATTTGGCATTTATCGATTACAGGTCTACTTATTATGTGGTATGCGGAAAAAAATGCCTTGCCAACTCCAGTAGCCTTACTTATTGCAACAATTGCAGTTGTATTGGTAGGAATTTTGAAGTTGATCAATTCCGATTTAATGAAGCCAACATTTGATGATTTGTTGGGGACAAAGACTTCCCCGATGACGTCAACGCATATGAACTATATGATGAATCCACTGATTTTATTATTGGATCGTCTTTGTGATCGTTTCTTCCCAGCTTTGGATAAGTATGATTTTGACGCAGCTAAATTAAATCAAAAGATTGGTTTTTGGGGTTCTAAGTTTGCGATTGGCTGTATGCTTGGGTTTGTCATTGGAATTATGGGAGATCCTCGGTTGACACAGGAATCGATGAAAGGTTGGTTCGCACTCGGTTTCACAGCTGGAGCCTGCTTGGAATTATTCTCTCTTATTGGTTCTTGGTTCATCGCAGCAGTGGAACCATTGTCTCAGGGAATCACTGATTTCGCCAATAAAAAAATGGGCGGACGTTTATTTAATATTGGTTTGGATTGGCCCTTTATTGCTGGTCGTGCGGAAGTTTGGGCGTGTGCCAATATTTTAGCCCCGATTATGCTGGTAGAAGCTGTCTTACTAGCTAAGGTGGGGAATGGAATTTTACCTCTTGCGGGAATCATTGCCATGGGGATGACACCAGCTCTATTAGTAGTGACACGCGGTCGTCTACTTCGGATGATTCTGTTTGGTAGTTTATTATTACCTCTGTTCTTGCTATCTGGAACGATGATTGCTCCTTTTGCAACGGAATTGGCTAAGAATGTTGGTGCTTTTCCGAAAGGGGCTCCTGTTAATGCGATGATTACGCATTCCACCTTGGAAGGACCAATGGAGAAAATTCTGGGCTATATGATTGGCGATGCTACAACAGGTCAACTGGCAGCAGTTTTGAATTTACTAATTTTTCTAGTGCTTTATCTAGGTCTTTTTGCTTGGTATCGAAAACAAATGATTTTACGAAATCAAGAATATACTAAGCAAGAGCAGTAGGGATTTCTAAAATGACAGAATATTGAAATGGAAATGTTTTTTAACTCACTATGAATGAAAGGGGAAACTATGAAAATTATTATTGGAGCAGATCACCATGGACAAGAACTGAAAGAAGTCATTAAAGACTATCTTCGGGAGTTAAGCCTTGAAGTGGTAGATGTTACAGAGGATCAGCAGGATTTTATCGATGTTACTTTGGCGGTGGCTCACCAGCTTCAGCAAGATAAGGAGAGCTTAGGAGTGGTTATTGATGCCTATGGAGTAGGTTCGTTTATGGTGGCCACTAAGATTAAGGGAATGATTGCTGCGGCTGTTTCAGATGAACGTTCAGCTTATATGACAAGAGGCCATAACAATGCACAGATGATTACAATGGGAGCGGAAATTGTTGGGCCAGGTCTCGCTAAGAATATTGTTGAAGCTTTTGTAAACGGTTCTTATGATGGGGGACGTCACCAAATCCGAGTGGATATGCTTAATAAAATGTGTTAGTACATGAAAGATAGTAGACGGAAATTTGGAGGAAAAACATGAAAATTGCAGTTGGTTGTGATCACATTGTAACCTATGAAAAAATTGCGGTTGTCGATCATTTAAAACGTCAAGGACATGACGTAATTGATTTGGGGACTTATGATAATGTTCGTACCCACTATCCTATTTTTGGAAAGCGAGTAGGAGAAGCGGTTAGTCGTGGTGAAGCTGAAATTGGTGTCTGTATTTGTGGGACAGGTGTTGGAATTACGAATGCAGTAAACAAGGTACCAGGAATTCGTGCGGCTTTAGTTAGAGATATGAGTTCTGCCTTATATGCTAAAAGGAAACTGAATGCGAATGTTATCGGATTTGGTGGTAAAATTACAGGTGAACTGTTGATGTGTGATATCATTGATGCTTTTCTCCAAGCAGAGTTTGAGGGAACTGCAGAGCAGAGACATTTGATTGAGAAAATCCAGGCAGTTGAACACTTGAATGAAGACCAGCTTAATCCCGGTTTTTTCCAAGAATTTTTAGAAAAATGGGATCGTGGAGAGTATCATGATTAAGGCCCCAGTTCTTATTTTCCTATTCCATTCTGAGGAATAAGTATTCGAGGAAAAATAGGTAATTTCTTGTTGCGAAGTTGCTAGAATAGCTCTGTTAGTTTCCTCCAGAATATATGGTACAATGATAGAAAATAGGGAGGACTTTATGAACAAACAGGAGAGGTTAGCTGAAATTACGCGTTTGGTCCATCAACGGGGGACAATTCGTATTTCGGAAATTGTAACCTTATTAAATGTGACAGATATGACTGTTCGTCGTGATCTAGCAGAATTAGAGGAGCAAGGAATTTTAACCAAAATTCATGGTGGTGCAAGGAGTAATAAGGCTTTTCAATACCGTGAATATTCTCACTCTGAAAAAGATATCCAACATAGGGAGCAAAAGAAGGAGATTGCCCGTCGTGCTGCTTCTCTGATAGAGGAAGGAGAGACGATTTTCCTTGGTCCGGGAACAACGGTTGCGTTTTTGGCAGAGGAGATTCGAAATACTCGTCTGACAGTTATTACAAACTGCATGCCTATTTTTAGAATCTTGTTTCAAAAAAAGACCGAAGATTTTCATGTTTTTCTCTTGGGTGGGGAGTATCGCCAAGTGACAGAGTCATTTGTTGGGGAAATTACGAATACCAGTTTACAGGAGATGCACTTTAGTAAGGCATTTGTTTCTGCAAATGGATTGAAAGGGAGTACCGTGATGACGTCAACCTTGGCAGAAGCCTATACGCAGCGGCTAGCCATCGACCATGCGGTTGAGAAATATCTTTTATTGGATTCATCGAAGATTGGAAAAGATGATTTTGCCTCTTTTTATCACCTAAAAGATTTAACAGCGATTATGACGGATGCTCAGATGGACCAGGAGGGATTACAGTTTTTAGAACGGTATACAGAAGTGATTCCTCCAGAAGTATCTTTGGAAGAAAAAGAAGAGTAATGAAAAAACTAGGGACTCTTTTTCAGAGTCCCTAGTTTTTTAGGTTTTATTTAAGAAATTAGAGATTAAACAAATCATTTAAGTTTTCAGCTAATGTTGGATGCGTGAAGATTTGTTGGGCTAGGTAAGTGTAAGGGATGTGGTTATCCATAGCCATTGTAATCAAGTTGATTATTTCTTGAGCATTATGGGATAGGATACTAGCTCCAAGAATTTCTTTTGTTTCAGTATTAACAATAGCTTTGAACGCTCCACGAAGATCACCGTCAACATGGCCACGAGGCATACCAGCTACAGGCATTTCTTTCGCTTTATAAGGGAGGTTTGCAGCTTGGGCTTGAGCTTCGGTCAGACCAACTTGAGCCAAGGTCGGTTGCATGAAGATGGCATTTGGGATATGTTTGCGGTTATCCAAGGTATAGCTACCGTCCCCTTCCAGATAATTGTATACAATCCGGAAGTCATCTAGGGAAATGTAGGTAAATTGTGGGCCGCCATTAACGTCTCCAACTGCGAAAACTTGTGGAACTGTTGTTTGGCAATGAGCGTCAACTTGGATGGCTCCTCGATCAGTTAATTGAATATCTGTGTTTTCCAATCCAAGATTTTGGGTATTGGGTTTTCGACCGGTTGCATAGAGGAGAGCATCAAACTCAAAGGTACCTGCATTTGTATCCAAGCTGACTTTACCATCAGAGGTATTTGTAATGGATTGGGTCTGTACTCCTAAATGAATTTGGATTCCATCTTCCTCTAGATATCCTTTAGCCATCTGAGCTAAACTTTCTTCACTACGTGGTAGGAAAGTCTCAGCAGCATCTAAGATAGTGACTTGGCTTCCAAGGCGATTGTAGAGACTTGCAAACTCTAGGCCAATAGGTCCAGCACCAAGTACTCCTAGTCTTTGCGGTAACTCAGACAAGCCTTGAATACCAGTGGAATCATAGACATGTTCGCTCTCTAAGAGGCCTGGAATAGGGAGTTGGTTGGAGATGGCACCAGTATTGATAATGATAATCTCAGCAGTGACTTCTTGTTGATCATCTCCTGCGGTTAATGTTAGTACTTTGTTGGATTGAAACCGAACTTGAGCATCAAAGAGGGTTACGCCTGCTCCTTCTAACATGGCATAGTTTTTCTTGTTGAGTCGGCCAGTTACGGCATTTTTTTCGGCCATGACTTGGCTAAAAGATTGATTTTCTTCAGCAGCACGGATTAGAGTCTTGGTTGGGATACAGCCGATATTGATACAAGTGCCTCCATACATAGCTGGATCTTGTTCAGCTAGTCCGACTTTTTTGCCTTGGCTAGCCATTTTGGCAGCTAAGGTTTTTCCTGCTTTTCCAAAACCAATGACGAATAAATCAAAATGTAGCATATGCTTCTCCTTAGTAAAAAAGCACCAGCAAGGGCTGGCGCATAGTGTGTTAGAATAGTTTTTTCAACTTGTCGACTGCACCACTTAAACCTTCTGATCCTGAAACCAAGGCTTTAGCTTGGTCAAAGTAAGAGCCAAGATCATCTTTGTGTTCGTCGATGAAGCGTTTTGCAGCTTCGATATCTTTACTTTCGATTAATTCTTTAACTTTGTTAAAAAGTTCAGTTGGGTTCATGGGTATCTCCTTTTGTTTTACTAGTAATAGGATAGCACAATCTGCTATGAAAGGCTATTCATAAGGGTTGGAAGAAATAAATACAGCTTCGGGAACATAGAAATCGTGGGATAGTAGTTCTAAGAGTCCTGTTTGTGCATCTCGTTGAAAGACACTAGCATTATCTGATTCTTGGTGAACGACAATCAAGAACTGTTGGTTGTTAGAGAAATTAAAATCCCTAGGGAAATCTCCATGGCTAGAGACAATTTGAATCTGCTCTAAGTTACCGTCTGCTAGAACCTTGAAAACGGCAATCGAATTGTGACCACGATTGGAGATATAAACAAAGTTTCCGTCTTGGCTCATACGGATAGCTCCTACGGCATTGTCTCCTTGGAAATCTGCTGGTAAGGTAGATTGGCTATTCAAATAGTCGAAATCCCCGACTCCGTCATAGACTAAGGTCTCAACTGTTGAATTGAGTTCACACGCTAGGTAGGCCATCTTGAAGTAGGGATGGAAAACTAGGTGACGAGGGCCTGCTCCTGCTTGGGATTTGTATTGCCCTACAAGGGATAAATGACCTGTATCTGAAACAGCATAGGTGCTGACACGGTCTGCACCTAAATCACAGGTGACCAGGTAGTTATCAGGTGTTAAATCTGAATAGTGGACATGGGAGGAGGACTGGTTCGGATGAGGACCGGAACCTTCTTGAGTAACAACATCGGCAAGGTCTAATTGTCCATCTTCCCGAATGTGATAGGAGGTCACTTGCCCTTTATGATAATTGGAACCGTAGACGAGTTGCCGTCCTTTATCGTAGGCTACATAGCAAAGGGAGGCACCATCTTCTAATACGTGATTTAACAGTTGCCCTTCTACGGTGTAAGCCCCAATGCCTCCCTGTCCGTCTTGGGCTGCAACGCTATAGAGTCTATCTTGTGGGCTAAAGGCCAGATAGGTGGGGCTGGTTTCTCGTGCAAGGAGTTTCAAGTCTGAAAGCTTACCAGTCTCAAGGTCCAGCTTGGCCTGATAAATCCCTTGAGATTCACGTTTAGTATAGGTTCCAAAATAGAGGGTATCAAACATTTGCTTCTCCTTTATTTGATTGCTTGAATTTGAAGACCGGATGAATAAACAAATTTGTTTTATCTTCATTATATCATAGGCTAGCTAGAGTTATTTTTGTAAAAAAATGTTAAAATGAAGGGAAATCTTGAAAAAAGGAGCTAAGCATGCAGGAAAAAGAGCGAGGTTTTAACCTTTCCTGGTTTTTTAAGTGGTTTTTAGATAATAAAGCCATTACCGTCTTTTTAGTCTCTTTATTACTCTTTTTGAATATTTACCTCTTAACCAAAATTAGTTTTTTGTTTATACCAATCCTGAATTTTCTTCAGGTTTTGGCCTTGCCATTGATCATGTCTGGCTTGATTTTTTATTTACTGAATCCCTTGGTTAATTTCTTGGAATCTCGTAAAATTCCCCGACTTTGGGCCATCGTTTTGGTCTTTGTTTTGATTTTAGCCTTGCTAGTATGGGGCGTTGCTGTTTTGATTCCCAATCTACGGAATCAGTTTTTGGCTTTTGTCCATAATTTTCCAGCGTATTTGGATCAAGCAGAAGTTGTGGTGAATGAATTGATTTCTCAGCCTATGTTTGAAGCTGCTAGACCACAGTTTATGGAACTTAATAATGAGATTTCCAATCGTTTGACGGAGTTTGTCAGTCAGTACTCACCACGGGCTGTTGATTGGGCTAGCAATTTCTTGTCAAGTGTATCTCAGTTCTTTGTGGCGATTTTGATTATGCCGTTCATTGTTTTTTATCTACTACGGGATGGTAAGGAACTGAATCTGTATTTAAGCACGTTTATGCCGACAAGATTCCGCCCAACTTTTAGCCGAATTATGGCGGATGTTAATAAGCAACTGGGCAATTATGTCCAAGGTCAAATTACGGTTGCTTTTATTGTGGCTATTATGTTTATTATCTTTTTTAAATTGATTGGTCTCAACTATGCGGTAACACTAGGGGTTACTGCAGGGTTCTTGAATTTGATTCCGTATTTGGGAAGTTTTTTAGCGATGATTCCAGCCTTGATTTTGGGCTTGATTGCAGGCCCTACCATGTTGATTAAGGTTATTCTAGTTTTTATCATCGAGCAGACCATCGAAGGTCGCTTTGTTTCTCCCTTGATTTTGGGGAGTCAGCTTAATATCCATCCTTTGACCATTCTTTTTGTCCTTCTGACATCGGGAAGTATGTTTGGAGTTTGGGGTGTCTTCTTGGGAGTACCGGTCTACGCTTCTCTCAAGGTTATTGTTGAAGCATTTTTCACCTGGTATCAAGAGGTATCAGGACTGTATGAGGAGGAAAACCATGAATCCTAGTCACATTCTCCTAGAGGCTTTAGAACATCAGGATTTAGAGGCAGCGCAAGCTGCCTTTCATCAACTTTTGCAGGAGTCCTCAGAGGAGGAACAGTTTGAAATGGCGCTGTATCTAGAGGAGATGGGATTTTATGATCAAGCTCAACTTCTTTATGAGCAAGTTAAAGAAGCCTATCCGGAAGCCTATTTGAGTCTGGCCCAAATGGCTAGTCAGGAAGGTCAGACCGAGGAAGCTTTTGCTTATTTGGAAGAAATTCCAGAAACTAGTGACTGGTATTTAGCCAGTCTCTTAGTGAAAGCCGATCTCTACCAAGCTGAAGGCCTATCCGATGTAGCGCGTGAAAAGTTGATGGAGGCCCAATCTCTTAGCACAGACCCGATTATCGTGTTCGGGATCGCGGAATTAGAGTTTGAGTTGGGGAATTACCAAGCTGCGATTCCGTCTTATGCCAGTTTGGACAATCGAGAAATCTATGCCTTAACGGGAATTTCAACCTATCAGCGGATTGCCCTTAGCTATGCCAGTCTTGGGAAGATGGAAGCGGCTATTGAATTTTTAGAAAAAGCTATTGAATTGGAATACGATGATAAGAGTGTCCATGAATTGGCCCTTCTTTTGTTGGAGACAGGGCGTACGCAGCGTGCTTTGGATTATTTCCGTCAATTAGAGGCCTTATCGCCAGATATGCTAGGCTTTGAATTAGGTTATGCAAGAGCTCTTAGAGAGGAACATCAGTTGGAACAAGCACTGCGCGTGACGGAGGCTGGTTTGAAGAAGAATCCTTTTGATGAGAGTCTGATGTTATTAGCCTCTCAGCTGGCTTATGAAGTCCACGATATGCAAGGGGCTAAGACCTACCTGTTAAAAGCTCTGGAAATTGCGGAGGATTTGGAGGAAGTCTATCTGCGCCTAAGCAATCTTTACCTTGAAGAAGAGAATTTCCAGGAATTGGTGGATCAGATTCCTAAGGATGTCGATTCTGTACTGACTAAGTGGAATGTGGCCAAGGCTTTTCAATCCTTGGAAAAGGATGAGGAAGCTTTTGAACTTTACCAAAGTCTAAGGGGAGACTTGAGAGATAATCCAGAATTTTTGGAAGAGTATGCTTATCAATTACGCCAAATGGGGTATCGGGAGGAAGCTGTTGAAGTTGCCCAATCCTATCTAGCTCTAGTTCCTGATGATTTGGCTATGCAGGAATTTTTGGATAGTTTAGATGATTAAAATATATTCAGGTTCCTAGCTTGGTCCTTGAAAGTATGCTATAATCGAAATAATGTATTCTAACAAGGAGTAGTGATGAATAAAGCCTTAATAGTGGTTGCGAAGGTCAACCAGATTCAAGAATTGGAGACTCTGCTGAAATCGGTTATTCTCCATAATCAAAATCTTCATTTTTATATCGCTCATAATGGAATTGCCAAACAATGGTTTGGTAAGATTCGAAAACGATTGGCGGGTCTATCTGTGGACTTGACTTCTGTTCGCTTGCCAGAGGAGTTAGCGGACACAGATAAGAGTCCTTTCCGCTATACCCTAGATTATCATGTAGAGGAAGAAAGTGTCTTGCTTCTATCACCAGATATGGTTGTGACTGGAGATTTAGGTCCCGTTTTCCAGAAAGATTTGGGGAATATTCTATCGATTTCCAGTGTCCAGAATCAGAATGACCCTGAAACAGGAACAGATGGTCGGGTTAAAGTGATTAGTCACCATGTTCCAAAATCTGTTAATTTAAAAACCTCCTTATCGGAGGAAAACATATCTAATAAAATGGATGTGTCTTTATTGATGAAGGGGAGAAAGCGCAAAGGATTTGAGAATCTCGAAGAGACTGAACTGGAAAAAGGACCGGTCTATCCGATTGTTATTCATTTTGATACTCCCTTCAAGCCGTGGTCTGAACTTCGTCGAGTTCCTTATCAAAATGTATGGTGGTACTATGCCAATCTCACGTGGGATGAGGTTATCTTAACCAGCCCATTCTTATTGGAGGCACAAGTCCAATCTCTTTCTAATTATGACTATGTCGGTTGGGTCTATACCTACTCTGATGAATTGCTTCATTTGGAGACCTTAGCTAGAGAACTACCGAATATTGGTTTTGTAGTGGCAGCACCAACTGAGGTGTCAGATTCCTTGATGAGTCTATTGGTCTATCCGAATATTACCTTGGTACCGGGTGTCAGTGAAGATAGTCTTTTGTACGAAGAAATTGTTCGAGAATCTGACTTCTACTTAGATATTAATGGCTACATGGAGGTTGGAAGTGTTGTCGCTGACATGGCGGCAGCTGGAAAACCTATTTTAGCCTTTGAGGAAACGAAGCATGGGGATCATGGTCAAAAAGTCTTTTCACCTGATAACCTCTTCCTAATGATTGAGACGATTCGTCATTTGGAGGTAGAGAATCTGTTATCCTCCATTGGAATTAGTAATTAAATCAAACTAGAGCAAGATGCTTACAAAGCCTGATTTCCTAAATGGCTTGCAAGACAAAAAGGGTCGAGTATGTTTACTCGGCCCTTTTTCAGTTTGATTGTTTTTGTGCAGCTTGGCGCATAGCTTCGATTTTGTCGGGATCAGGAGTGACCCGAAGGGTGGTTTGGCCAGTATAGGTGACAAAGCCTGGGCGCCCCCCTTTGGGTTTGTGGAGTTTCTTGATCGGTAGCATATCTACTTGGATCAGGTTGGAGTGACGAGCCTTGGAATAGTAGGCTGCTAGTTCAGCAGCATCTGTTTTAATGGCGTCAGAAGGATTGGGATTATTGGTGATGACAACATGGCTACCAGGGATATCCTTAGCGTGGAACCAGAGTTGGTCTTTCTTAGCTAATTTAAAGGTTAGTTCATCATTTTGAAGGTTGTTCCGACCGACCAAAATCAGGGTTTCTTGATCGCTGGCTAAGTAAGCTTCTGGTTTTTGCCGGCGAGCTCGTTTATCTTGCCGGCTACGTTTGAAGAGACCAGCGGTTACCAGCTCTTCCCGAAGTTCGGGGATATCTTCAAGTCTTGCTTCGCCAAGTAAAAATTGAACTCCTTCTAGGTAATGAGCCCATTCCTGACTCTCTTCAATTTGCTGGTTGAGGTGGCGGATGGCCTCCTTAAATTTTTGGTAGCGCTTGAAGTAGCGTTGGGCATTTTGATTAGGGGTTAGCGCCTTGTCCAAGGCAATGGTGATGGGTTCATCTGTATAGTAGTTGTGTAAAATCACTTTGTCTTGATCGTTGGGAACTTGGTTGAGATAGGTCGTCAAGAGTTCCCCTTTTTGGCGATAGGATTCTGCCTTGTCGGTGTCCGCTAGTTCCTTTTCTAACTTCTCCAGTTTATCTACTGTTTTTTTCAATTCCGAATCGACTCGACGAATGAGCTCTCCCGCCTGCTGTTGGACCCGATCTCTTTCTGCTTTTTCGGCAAAAAAGAAATCCAGAGTTTCAGATAAGGAGGGATAGGTCTGGTCTAAAGAGTCTGGAAAAGGAATTGGAGAGAAAGATTTGGTTGTCAAATGACCTTGACTGGGAGCTTGGAAAAATTGATGGAAAGCATTGAGGCGGCTGGAAGCATGCTTCTCTAAGTGAGTTTCCAGAGCTTGGGCGGTGTCTCGGCCTAATCCTTGAAAGTAACCTTGGAGGATCTTGGCTTTGAGGTCTGCTGTTTGTAAAAAGGCGAACAGTTTTTCTTCCTCAATGGTAAAGGGATTGGCCCGTTCATCTGCTGGGGGTTGAATAGCTTGTGCTCCTGGTAGGATGGTCCGATAAGAGTTCTGACCAAAACCTACATGTTTGATGGCTTCTAAGATTTTATGCTGAGTCTGGTCAATTAATAAAATATTGCTGTGTTTCCCCATCAGTTCAACCTGCAAGACGGCCGATTGGCTGTCCCCGATTTCATCTTTGTTTTGCGTTGTGATTCGGAGAACCCGGTCGTTTTCAACTTGTTCGATATCCTGAATAATGGCTCCCTGCAGGTATTTACGGAGTACCATGATAAAGGTAGAAGGATTGCTTGGGTTTTCAAAAACTTGCTGGGTGAGTTGGATTCGGTTGAGTGTTGGGTGGACTGAGATTAGTAGTCGTTGGTTCTTGCCCTGAGACCGAATTTGGAGAAAGAGTTCTTGTGCAAAGGGTTGATTAATTTTTTGGATACGTCCGCCGATTAATTGAGACGCTAATTCTTGTCTCATATGGTGGAGAAAAAAACCGTCAAAAGACATGGGAACCTCCTTGATACTAGTCTTTAGATTATAGCAAAAAAAGCGCTAATAGAAAAAACTCTGACTTGACTTTTCCGTCTATCTTGCATAAACTGGGAGTAATTGTAAGGCAATTCATTTGAAATGCTGAAGTTCATGCTTTAGTTGAAATGTTGCGAGTATATTTTCATGTGGTAAGAAAGGGGAATCTATGAAAAATAAAGCCTTATTAATGACTTTGTTGGCCTTTTTTGTACTCGTCGGAGTTGGAGTGAGTCAAGAACTAGGTTGGTTCTCCTTGACAAGCCAGAGTCAGGCTACCAAGGCAAAATTAGGAGTTCTTCAATTTGTTAGCCATCCGTCCTTGGACGAGATTTACCAAGGAATTCAAGCAGGATTGGAAGAAGAGGGATATGGGAAAGAGAAGTTGGACATCCAATTTCTCAATGGCCAAGCTGATCAGAGTAAGCTGACCTTGATGAGTCAACAATTGATTGAAGGGGGGAATCAGGTCTTATTGGGAATTGCGACCCCAGCTGTCCAGTCTTTGGCTAATGCCAGTAAGGATTTACCTGTGATCATGGGTGCTGTTTCAGACCCTGTTGGGGCGAATTTGGTGAAGGATCCAGAACATCCAGGTGGCTTGATAACGGGAGTCTCGGATCAAAATCCAGCAGCTCAGCAGGTTACCTTGATTCAGACCTTAACCCCTACTGTAAAAAAAATAGGAGCCCTTTATTCCAGTGGAGAAGATAATTCCAAGTCACAAGTTGCGGAGTTTAAGGAAGCTGCTGAAAAAGCAGGTTTAGAAGTAGTTGAGCAGGCCGTTCCCTCTACCAATGAACTCAATCAAGCAGTCGGAGTTTTAACGGACAAGGTTGATGCCATCTGGGTTCCAATTGACAACACCATTGCCTCAGCCTTTTCAACGGTTGTCGCAGCAAATCAGTCAGCCAAATTGCCTCTCTATCCAAGCGCTGGGGCTATGGTTGAAGCTGGTGGACTGGCTTCTGTTGTGGTCGATCAATTTGAACTTGGGCGAGCTACTGGAAAAATGACCGCTCGTGTTCTCAAGGGAGAACAACCAGGTGCTATTCCTGTTGAATTTTTTTCTCAAGGAAAATCCGTTCTTAATACGCAGGTAGCTAATGATCTTGGAATTCGTATTCCAGAGGATATCAAAAAGAATGCTCAGTTGGTGGTAACGAGTCAGACAGAGGAATAGAGCTTTTATCAAAGGGAGTGGGAAATGCGAGCGAATGTCGTTCGCTTTGTAGATTCGATGTTGCACAGTCTGAGATTGTTTTGCTGTTTGACTTGATTAGCCACTGTATCAAAGAATTTTCACGTTAGAGGCTGGTATTTAATCCAGCCTCTTTTTTACACACAAAAAACGACCTGTCATGGTACGACGGGTCGAGTTTTCTGAGATCTACCTGTTACCCAAGGTTAATAGCATTGGGAAATTTAGATGATTTCTGACCTATGTCCTTCTTTTTAGGGAAGTAAGTTATAAATAGACACAGGTAGAGAGGTGGGATAACAGGAAATATCAGGTTAGCTATTATTGAAAGCGACACTTGTTCATCAGAGTGTTACTTTTCAATAAGCTATATTCAGTATACTATATTTTCTGAAAACATACAATGATTTTAGGGGTGGTTTTCCTAATCAAAGAATTGATAGTAATCTTGAAGGCTTAGTTGAGCCTTTTCTTCCTGTGTTAAATCTTGGATAATTTGTCCATTTTTTAAAATAAGCAGGCGATTACCATAGTGGAGAGCATCTTCCATACTATGGGTAATCATAAGACTGGTTAATTTCATTTCCTCAACAAACTGCTGAGTCAACTTCATCAAGTCTTTACTGGTCTTAGGATCCAGAGCTGCCGTATGCTCATCCAGCAGTAGAAGGTCTGGCTTTTTCAAGGTGGCCATTAGGAGGCTAAGGGCTTGACGTTGACCACCAGATAAACTTTGGATCTCGGTATCGAGGTGTTGGTCCAAACCATTTGGGATTTTTTTCAAGAGATCTTTGAAAAAATCAATTTTTTCCTTTAACTGACGGGGGGTGAGGTCCCGTTTCTCACCACGATAATAGGCAAGTAACATATTTTCTGCCAGTGTCATTCGAGGAGCTGTTCCCATTTTTGGATCTTGGAAAACACGCGCAATAAAACGGGCTCTTTTTGCCGGTGACCAACTGGTGACATCTGTATCGTGTATGAGGATACGCCCACTAGTTAGGGGAAGAGTACCTGCAATGACATTGAAAAGGGTTGATTTACCAGCTCCATTTCCGCCTAAGACTGTGATGAAATCTCCATCATAGATGCTGAGTGAGACATGGTCTAGGATAACCCGTTTTTCCTCTAGCCCATTTTGAATGATCTTGGTAGCATCCTGTAGTTCAATGATTTTTTTCATGCGTTCAGTCGAACTCCTTTCAAAATGGATTTCCGAAGTTGAGGTACAATGAGGCAGAAAGCCAAAATAAGGGCATTGTAGAGGCGAAGATAGTTTGTGTTAAATCCAAGAGATAGGACTACCCAAATAAGGATTTGGTAAATAACAGCTCCAAGTCCAATTGAAATGAGTCGCTCCGGTAGGGTAACATTCTTGAAGAGTACCTCTCCAATGATAATGCTAGCTAGACCAATTACGATAATCCCGATTCCACGAGAAATATCAGCATAACCTTCTTGTTGGGCAACTAAAGCTCCAGCTAGACCAATCATAGCATTGGACAGAATTAGCCCCATAACCTCCATTCGCGGAGTCTCGATACCAAAGCTCTGGGCCATGTCCGGATTGTCCCCTGTAGCAATAAAAGCTTGTCCCAGGCGGGTATTGAGAAAATAAATAATGGCAGCTAGCAGTAGGCTGAAAATCAAGAGTCCTAGTATCACATTGTTGATTCGATCCGTAAAAGGAAGCCAGGACTGAAGTAGGGATTGATTGAGCAGGCCTAAATTGGACCGTCCCATGACCATGAGCATGATGGAATGACAGGAGGTCATGACCAAAATTCCTGCCAAAATAATCGGAATCCGTCCCTTGGTATAGAGCATACCTGTGACAAAACCAGCCAAAGCCCCAGCTCCAGCGGCAGCTAAAGTGGCCCATAAAGGATTTACCCCCGCAGTAATCAGACTAACAGCTACCGCTCCTCCTAGTGGAAAGCTCCCCTCCGTTGTCATATCTGGAAATTTGAGAATCCGAAATGTGAGGTAGAGGCCCATTCCTAAAATGGCCCACAATAAGCCTTGTGAGATAACAGATAGAATCATAGACTCCAACCTTTCTTTTTAATCTGTTTCCATTGTACCAAAAAGAAGAGTCTTGAGGTGGATGGTCTGTCCAAATCCTATGTATTTCTGGAATGAGCGGGGGAAGGGAATAGAAAAAAAAGGCAAAATGTAGTATAATAGGGAGGTTCATCACAGGGTGAAATAACTATAATTTATGAAAAATTTATTTAAAGGAGGATGTATGTCAGACATTAAGATTACGGCTCTTGGCGGAGTTCGTGAGAATGGAAAAAACTTTTATTGGGCAGAAATTGATGAAGCAATCTTCATTTTGGATGCCGGTCTTAAATACCCAGAAAACGAGCAACTTGGGGTGGATGTGGTGATTCCTAATTTAGATTATTTGATTGATAATCGTGATCGTATTGCTGGGGTCTTTCTAACTCATGGCCATGCAGATGCGATTGGTGCCCTTCCCTACCTTCTAGCGGAAGTTCAGGTACCTGTTTTTGGTTCTGAGTTGACCATTGAGTTGGCGAAGCTTTTTGTGAAGCGCAATGATCGTGTTAAGAAATTCAATGATTACCATGTTATTGATGAGGACACCGAGATTGATTTTGGTCAAGCAACAGTATCTTTCTTCCGAACTACTCACTCTATTCCTGAGAGTTTGGGAGTTGTTTTGAAGACAGATCAAGGTCAGATTGTGTATACAGGAGACTTTAAATTTGACCAAGCGGCAAGTCCAGCTTATGCGACTGATTTTAGTCGGTTAGCAGAAATTGGTAAAGAAGGGGTCTTGGCCCTTTTAAGTGATTCCGCTAATGCGGATTCTAGTATGCAAGTGGCAAGTTATAGTGAGGTTGGGGAAGAGATTTCCCAGACCATCGCGGATTGGGAAGGGCGGATTATTGTCGCAGCGGTTGCTAGTAATCTTTCTCGGATCCAGCAAGTTTTTGATGCCGCTGTTGCAACCGATCGCAAGGTTGTCTTGACTGGTTTTGACATTGAAAATATTGTCCGAACAGCGATTCGCTTGAAAAAATTGACCTTGGAAGATGGCAATGTGTTGATCAAGCCGAAGGATATGGGACAATATGCTCCAGAAGAATTAATTATTCTGGAAACTGGACGTATGGGAGAACCAATCAATGGTCTTCAAAAAATGGCTCAGGGTCGTCACCGGTATGTTGAAATTACAGATGGAGATTTGGTCTATATTGTTACCACCCCGTCTGTAGCCAAGGAAGCAGTTGTAGCCCGTGTTGAAAATATGATTTACCAGGCAGGTGGGGTTGTTCGTTTGATTACCCAAAACTTACGCGTATCTGGTCATGCGAACTCTCGAGACCTACAACTAATGCTTAGCCTCTTGAAACCCCGTTACCTCTTCCCTGTTCAAGGGGAGTACCGCGATTTGATTGCCCATGCCAAAGCAGCCATGGAATTGGGGATGTCATCCGATACTATTTTCCTTATGAAAAAGGGAGATCAAATGGAATGGGACGGTCAAGGCTTTGTCTTTGCAGGATCTGTCCCAGCCGCAGACGTCTTGATTGACGGAAACGCCATTGGGGATGTTGGCAATGTGGTTCTTCGAGACCGTAAGGTTTTATCCGAAGATGGAATTTTTATTGTCGCCATTACGGTCAATCGTAAACAGAAGAAGATTGTAGCCAAGGCTAAAGTACATACCCGTGGTTTTGTCTATGTTAAGAAAAGTCGGGATATTCTACGGGAATCTGCTGATTTGGTTAACCAAACGGTTGAAGAATATCTTAGCCAACCCAATTTTGATTGGGCTGAATTAAAAGGAGCGGTACGGGATAACCTCTCTAAGTATCTCTTTGAACAAAGCAAGCGCCGTCCAGCGGTCTTGCCAGTTGTGATGGAAGTGAAATAGGAGAGCTTGCGTGGCACTATTGAATTTTCAATATAGATCTGAAGTATTGTCTATGAGTGTGACGATCAATCTGCTTTACCCAGACGCTGCTTTATGCAATGCCGAGATAGAGGACATTCCAGTCCTCTATCTTTTGCATGGTATGAGTGGAAATGCAGATACTTGGATGCGTCGAACCAGCATTGAGCGTTATGTCAGAAATACGAATGTCATCGTAGTCTTCCCAGATACCCATGATGGTTGGTACACCAACACACCCTATGGCTATAATTATTTTGACGCCATTGCACTTGAATTACCACAAGTCCTTGCCAACCTCCTTCCGAAGATGAGCCGTAAACGGGAGAAGACTTTTGTAGCCGGCTTGTCTATGGGGGGCTATGGGGCTATGAAACTGGCTTTGCAGACCAACCGATTTTCCTATGCCGCTAGTCTGTCAGGGGCACTGGATTTTCAAGATGTGGAATCGCTCGTAGATGATTTCCGGGGGAGGACTTACTGGCAAGGAGTATTTGGTCAGCAGGTTTTTGACAGGAATCACCCTGCTCATCTCGTGAACTGGTTAGAAGAAGCTGATCGAAAAACCAAACTCTTTATCTGGTGTGGGGAACAGGATTTTCTTTTTCCTGCTAATCAACGAGCTAAACAAATATTCGAACATGCGGAGTTTGATCTAACCTATAGCTCTAGTCCTGGAAAACACGAATGGTATTATTGGGATCAGCAAATCCAAGAAGTTCTGAAGTGGTTACCCATTGATTACCAAGAAGAAGAGCGCTTGAGTTAAGCTATTTTTTAGCCTCCTTCTTTATACTAGAGAGCCTAAGGAGGTGGAAATTTGTTTCTTATTCGTTTTATTTTGAGAGTTATCTCTACTGTTTTCCACTTGATTTTTTCTTTGATGAAGCTAGTTGTGTGGACTATTAGTCTAGCGCTCCTCCTTCTTTTTGTGGGACAATGGGTTACAGGTGGGCAATTACCTGTAGCTAGTTATTTGACAGAGCTTCCCCAACGTTTTTTGAGCAATCCAACTCAAATTCCTACAGATTTGACCAATTCTAATTCAGATGAACGTCATCGATGGGATCAAAATCAGGCCTTGGTCTATATTTCTACAGAAGATAGTACGATGGTATCTGCCTATCGTGACGCCATGCGTCAGTGGAATCAAACAGGGGTATTCCAGTTTATTGAAACTGACGATGCTAGTCTGGCGCAAATTGAAGCTGATGTTTACAGTGATTCTCAGGTTTCAGCAGCGGGAGAAACCGAATCCCAAACCAATGTTTTAACCAATCGTCTAAACAAGGCTAAGGTAGGACTCAATGCCCATTATCTTTCCAATCCCTATTATGGCTACAGCTATGAACGGGTAGTCAATACAGCTGCCCATGAATTAGGCCATGCTATCGGATTGGACCATACGGACGAAGAATCCGTCATGCAACCGGCAGGCTCCTTTTATTCCATTCAAGCTAGGGATATTGAGGTAGTCCGCCAGCTTTATCAAGATTAAAGATAGATCGACCTGGGAAAAGCTCCCAGGTTTTTTGATGGTGAAACATGCATTATTCGTTCAATGTATTGACAGTAACCGAATTTTTGTGTAGAATTATAAATAAAGGAGAGTGGTAGTATGGCAACAACAAATTTAAATATTCGAGCAGATAAAGAGATTAAAGAAAAAGCAGATCAAGTATTTGGAGAGTTAGGGTTAACGATGACTGCGGCTATAAATCTTTTCTTACGTGCTAGTATTCGGGAAAACGGAATTCCATTTGAATTAAAATTAGACAAACCCAATTATAAAACTAGACTTGCTATCGAGGAAGGGAGACGAATTGCGGAAGATTCATCTGTAGAAGGGTATCACTCAATTCAGGATTTAAAAACGGCATTAGAAATATAATGAAATATGAGATTCGATTTACCAGTCGCTTTAAAAAAGATATAAAACTTGCAAAACGTCAGGGAAAAGATTTAGATAAGTTATTTCAAATTGTTGAGCAGTTAGCCAATGGCGAAACACTGGAAGAAAAATATCGGGATCATTCTTTGTCTGGGAATTATAGTGGAACTAGAGAGTGTCATATTGAACCAGATTGGTTATTAATTTACGAAATTATTGAAGATGTCTTAGTCCTATCTTTACAGAGAATTGGTTCGCATTCTGACTTGTTTAAATAAAGTTTTTCAACTGGTGATATATATTTGAATATAGCAGAATAAAGTTTGATATTTAATAACATATGATGAGTTTTGATAGAGAAATTATCGAAGAAAAAAGAGTTTTAAAGGCTTTGGGCCTGTCTAGAACTAAGTTTTTAAATATTATTACAGAAAATTTGAAGATTTCTAACCAACAACCTTTCAAATATAATGGTCGTGGTAGTTATGCTTTAAAGGAAGGTCAGCCTTTTTTTAATCTAAGTTCAGGGACAATCCTCGCCCCCGATAAGTCAATGTTTATTGGATTATCATCTAATGCTGTACAATTCGAGAAGCCGATTGGAGGAGATATTGAGGTTACTGTAGAACAGCATCAATCATTGGAAGAAAGAAGGAGCTCTCGATATCGCGATTTTATCCCAATTGGTTATTCTAGTAAATTAAACTGGAGGAAAGGTCATATTTTATTTGCTTGGCTGGTTGATAGGTATTTTTATAAAGTTTCTTTTAATAGACTTCCTGCGAAACAAGGATATGATAAAATAGAAGCATGAATTATGAATCCAGTAAAAAAACTTTCCGACTTACGCTTTAAACGCCTAGTTGGTGTTGAGAGAAGAACTTTTGACAAAATGCTAGAAATCTTGACAGTTGCTTATCAAGCTAAACACTCTAAAGGTGGTCGAACTCCAAAAATGAGTTTAGAAGATATCCTAATAGCTACTCTTCAATACCTACGTGAATATCGTACTTATGAACAAATTGCAGCTGATTTTGGTGTACATGAAAGCAACCTTATTCGTCGTAGTCATTGGGTTGAAGAAGTCTTAGTTCAAAGTGTTTAACATATTTTCAACAACTTACCGCAATCGTAAGAAACGATTTGGTTTAAGAATGAACTTGATTGCTGGTATTATCAATTTTGAAAGGCTATAAACGTTTCGCGGGAAGTCTAATCAGTCTGAGAAAAGAATGATGTATTTTACTCAATCGAAATGGTCTAATGAACCAATAAATAAGCGAGCAGATGAAGTTTATAATCAATTTTATTATGAACAAAAACTACAAAAGTTGCTATCGGAAGATGAAGTTCAATTTGGGAGATTTCGATATTCGGTACAATTAATCTATGTAGAATGTAACGAGGTAGCAATAGCTACCCATATGCAATTAATAACTGACAATAAAGACATCTATTTTAATGTAATCATTCCGAATATTGAATTAAACTAGAATGCTATTCGGATTATTAAGTACCAATATAATTTGTAAGGGATTTTAAAAACAATTTCTTTTGTAAAACTAAATTTAAAGATGGAGTGTGTTTATAACCATTTATTGAACTCAAGAGGCTGGGCAAAAAGCCTTCGAAATAGAAAACAGCTTAGAATTACGTTATTAAAAACGTTGATTCTAAGCTGTTTTCTATTTATTCAAATTTCAAGCTAAGCCAGAAATTGCTAGTTTTTGCCCAGTCTCTTTATGGCTTTTTGCTATAATAGTCTTATGATTATTATGCAAGCGAGTAAGGTGGAGCGCTCCTTTGCGGGAGACGTTCTCTTTCAAAATATTACCTTTCAGATTGGTGACCGTGACCGGATTGCCCTTGTGGGGCGTAATGGTGCCGGTAAGTCGACTTTGTTAAAAATTTTAGTAGGGGTGGAGGAGGCGACCTCGGGTGAGATTAGTCGTAAAAAGGACTTGTCCCTCTCCTACCTGTCTCAGTCATCTTCCTTGGATTCCAACTTGTCTATCTATGATGAAATGCTGAAGGTTTTTGACAACCTGCGACAGGATGATCAAACACTACGAGAACTGGAAGCTGAGATGGGGCAGGTGACAGGAGCAGAACTAGCTTCTTTAATGAGCCGTTATGATCAGCTGTCGGAGAGTTTTCGTCAAGCGGGTGGATTTCAGTATGAGGCCAAGATTCGCTCCATCCTGAATGGTTTTCAATTTGATGAGGGCATGTGGTCCATGCCCATTTCGGATTTATCTGGCGGGCAGAAAACGCGTTTAGCTTTAGCCAAGATGTTGCTAGAAGAGCCTCAGCTCTTGGTGTTGGACGAGCCCACTAATCACTTGGATATTGAGACGATTGCTTGGCTAGAAAATTACTTGACCAATTACCAAGGCGCCCTTTTGATTGTCAGTCATGACCGTTATTTCTTGGATAAGGTGGCGAATATCACTTGGGATTTGCGACCAAATTCCTTGGATCGTTATGTTGGAAATTACACGAAGTTTGTACAAGAAAAAGCTCAAAGATTAGAAACTCAACGCAAGGAATATGAGAAGCAGCAGAAGGAAATTGCTGCCTTAGAGGACTTCGTGGCTAAAAATCTGGTACGAGCCTCAACTACCAAAAGGGCCCAGTCTCGTCGAAAAAAATTAGAAAAAATGGATCGACTGGAAAAACCTGGTGGTCAGGAAAAAGCGGCGACAATCGCTTTTCCCATTGAACGTCCGTCCGGAAATGTGGTCTTGACGGTGGAGGAAGCAGCCATTGGGTATGAGGGACAAGTCTTGTCTCAGCCTATTTCCTTAGATTTGCGGAAATATACAGCTATTGCAGTCGTTGGCCCGAATGGTGTTGGTAAGACAACCTTCTTAAAATCGTTAAAGGGAGATTTACCGTTTATTCAGGGGCAAGCACGTCTGGGAACCAATGTTGATTTTGGCTACTATGATCAGAATCAGGAAACCTTGAGTGCTCGGAATACAGTCTTAGATGAGCTGTGGAATGATTTTCCTCAAAGTCCAGAATTAGAAATTCGCAACCGTCTGGGTTCTTTCCTTTTTTCTGGGGATGATGTTCAGAAAACGATTGGTATGCTTTCTGGTGGAGAGCGTTCCCGTCTGCTCTTGGCCAAACTCTCTATGGAGAAAAATAATTTCCTAGTCCTAGATGAACCGACTAACCATTTGGATATCGAGAGCAAAGAGGCCTTGGAACAGGCATTGATTGATTTTGAGGGAACCTTGCTTTTTGTGAGTCATGACCGTTATTTCATCAATCGGATTGCAGACCAGGTGCTGGAGTTAAGCCCCGAAGGTTCCCGACTTTTTCTTGGAGATTATGATTACTATCTTGAGAAGAAAAAGGAATTGGAGGAGTTGGCACAAGAAACTGAGCCTGAGCTTGTCGTGACGAAGGAGTCGAACAATCTTTCCTATGAGGAGCAAAAGGAGAGTCAAAAGGAAATCCGTCGACGGCAGCGTCGTATTGAAGAATTGGAGCGACAGCTAGAAGAACTAAGTCGCATTCAAACTGAGATTCAGGCTAGCATGTTGGCGAGCAATGACCCTGATCAGCTCATTCAATTGCAAGCAGAATTGGAGCAAGCCCAGGCTGAAGAAGAAGTAGCCTTGGAAGAATGGGCAGAGTTGGAAGAGTAAAAAATAACCAGTCGCATTGCGGCTGGTTATTTTTTAGGTTCGAGTTCTTGTGGTTCTTTGTTGTTTTTCTTCTTTTCCTTGGTTACTTTTTTACTAGGTCGACTATAGAGTAAAGTAACGAGTGCTCCTAAGATAAAGGAAAAGAGGATGACTAAAATTAAGGGGAGTTGGACTTGGGTTACAAGAAGAGAGACTTGCACCTCTTGGATATTGCTAATGGATAGAAGGGCAATGAGCAAGATAGAAATAAGAGAGAGGTAATATCGAAATTTTGGCTTCATAAAATCTCCTAATTGCTAAATTCAGCCTTAGATTTGGTATCGCTGAATTCTTGGGAAGCTTCAAGGCTGAGAATAGCGTCGAAGTCGGGAAGTTGGATATCTGGGTATTTTTGCTTGAGAGCAGTAGTAACCATACGATAAGCGAGGTTAGCATTTCGAGAGAGAATAGGGCCGTGGAAATAGGAGCCGTAGACATTGTGGTAGTGAACCCCTTCTCCTTCTTTACTTTCATTGTTACCATTGCCGTAAATGACTTTGCCGAGAGGTTTTTCGTCATCTGCTAGGAAGGTCCGTCCTTGATGATTTTCAAATCCATAATAAGTTTCGTTGAATTCTTCATTGTGGATTTTGATGTCTCCGATAAAGCGATTATTCTCTTGGTTTAAGGTGTAGTGTCCCATAACCCCAATTCCTTCAATCCGCCGTCCACTGGCTTCAATGTAGTATTGGCCTAGGAGTTGGAAACCACCGCAGATGGCTAATAGGACTCCTTCTTTTTCATGGATAAACTGATCAATTCCTTCTTTTTTGAGGGGCAAATCTTTAGAGACAATTGCTTGTTCATAGTCTTGACCACCGCCAAAGAAAACAATGTCATAGTCCTTAGCTGGGAAGGGATCATCCAAGGAAACAATTTCGATTGTTGCAGCAGCTCCTAGTTTTTCGGCGACATATTTCAGCATGAGGATATTGCCGTTATCCCCATAGGTATTCATCAAGTCCCCGTAGAGGTGAGCGATTCGAAGCTGATAGGGATAGTTTTGGGTATTTGCGCTTTGCAAAGAAACATAGGTCATTAGTTCATCTCCTTCGAAACGAGATGCTGGCTAGCAAGGAGTTCTCGCATTTCCAGCATAGCAGTATAGGTTGCGAGGATGTAGGCACGTGGAGCTTCTTGGTTTTTGATGGCTTGGACCAAATCTTTAAGTTGATCAAGCTCCGTCATTTGCTGTTCGGGATAGCCTGCAACCCGAATCCGGCGACTAATTTCGGCATGGCGAACACCACCGGTAAAGACATGGGGAACGTCCATTTCTTGAATTCGTTCGAATTCTGCGTCCCAAATCCAGCTTGTATCAATCCCATCGGCGTAGTTGGCATTGAGTAGGAAAGACATCGTAAAGGGACCAGGGGCTAATTGAATCATTTCCAAAGCCTGAGTTGCTCCAACGGGATTTTTGATTAAAACAAGTGTGCACTCTTTGTCGCCAATTTTAAAGGTTTCTTGCCGACCAAAGACAGCCTTACTCTTGTCAAAACCTGCGCGAATCGTGTCGGCAGGAATTTGATAAAATTCTGCGACAGCCACGGCAGCTAAGGCGTTGTAAATATTGTAAAGACCGCCGATGTTAATGCTATACTCCTGGTCATCGATTTTGAAACGTGAAGATTTTTCTGTAAGCTCTACCAGTTCGGTCAAACGATAATCCAAGGGTTTACGTTCAAAGGAACAAGTCGGACAGAAGTAGTTGCCAAGATTTGCGTAAGTAATCATTTTATAACGTAAGATGTGTTGGCATTTCGGACAGAGGATCCCTTCTGTATTGTAGTGAGCTAAATGCGCCTCTTCTTCTTTATGGTCAAAACCAAAGGAGAGAATTTGATTTGGCAGCTCTACTGATTGGAAAATGGGGCTATCTCCATTGACCAAAACGGTAGCGTCGGGAGCTTTTTTGATGCCGTCTAAAATAAATTGGTAGGTCGTGTAAATTTCGCCAAAGCGATCCATTTGATCTCGGAAAATGTTACTGAGAACAAAGAGTGTGGGTTGGATATAATCACAAATTTTGGGTACACTGGCCTCATCGACTTCTAAAACGGCGATTTTTTTACCGTTTTTCTTAGGGCTTTTGAGAAATGTTGTGGTAATTCCTGTAATCATATTAGCCCCACTGGTATTGGTCAAAACGGGACCAAAGGCTTCAGAAAGAATCCCTACAATTAGAGAGGTTGTAAGTGTTTTGCCATTAGTTCCGGTGACTAGAACAATCTCATAGTCCTTGGCTAATTGGTCCAAAATATGTGGGTCAAACTTGAGGGCGAGCTTACCTGGGAGGGTAGAACCACGCCCGAGCATTTTTAAAGCAGTTGCACTGGTTTTACCAGTTGCTAATCCAAGTAATGTATTTAATTTCATGAAATTATTTTATCATAAAAAGCAGCAGAAGAAGATGTTCGCAGTCTTGGTTCGAAGGTTAAATCGTGGTATAATTGTTCAGTTGATGAAAATGTACGGAAAAGGAGTGGAGGCTGTTTTGGTATGAATTTTAGATATTTAGTAGATCCCCAGTATTGGCAAAGCTTTTTCTCCAGTCCGTGGGCTATTTTTATTCAAATTGTAGATATCGCAGTGGTTGCGATTGCCCTGTATTTTGCGATTAAAGCCTTAGCAGGAACCAAGATTATGACCCTGGTTCGAGGGGTTCTTTTGTTTGTGGGCCTTCAGATTTTAGCCAACCTGGTCGGCTTGACAACGGTTGCTTGGCTGATGAATCAGGTTGTCACCTATGGTGTCATTGCAGCCGTGGTTATTTTTGTTCCAGAAATTCGGTCGGGACTGGAGCGTTTGGGACGGACCTTAGACTTTTTTAATGTTCGAACTCAGACATCTGAGGAGCATACCATTGATGCATTGATGAAGGCAGTCACCTATATGTGTCCTCGGAAAATTGGGGCCTTGATTGTTCTTGAAGGAGCTCAGACTTTACGGGAATATATTGCTACTGGAATTCCATTGGCATCACAGATTAGTGGAGAACTCTTAATCAATATTTTTATTCCAAATACTCCCTTACATGATGGTGCTGTCATTCTTTCTGAGAATAAAATAGCAGCGGCTTCGGCCTACCTTCCGCTATCTGAATCTGGTAAAATTCCTAAGAATTTCGGGACCAGGCATCGGGCAGCTGTTGGTGTGTCTGAGGTGAGTGATGCCCTGACCTTGATTGTATCTGAAGAAACAGGGGAAATTTCCTATACCCGAAATGGAGTTCTGACACATGATGTGGCCCCAACCGAATTACGTCTGGTGTTAGAGGAATTTTTTGCTGTGCAGGAAGATCGTTCAGATGGTTTGTCCTTATTACTAAGGAGGAAAAAGGATGAAAAGTAAGACTAATCGATCCTGGCTATATGCGTTATTAGCGACCTTCTTATCTCTTATTTTGTTTTTGTATGCCTCCACTAGTCAATATCAAACTCAGGCCAAGACTAGCGGGGATATTGCAACGGAAACTTATACCAATACGATTAAGGGAGTTCCCCTAGTTTTGCGATATGATTCGGATCGCTACTTTGTATCTGGTTTTGCTTCTGAAGTGTCAGTAGATCTTTCTTCTTCCAATCGGGTTTTACTGTCAACGGAAACTCAGGAATCCTCCCGCACCTTTCGTGTGGTGGTTGATTTGACCAAAGAGTCTCTAGGTTTGGTTGAAGTACCAGTGACAGTCGAACATCTAACAGGAGGGGTAACAGCTAAGGTCTATCCAGATACTATTAGCGGTACAATTGGCTTAAAAAAATCCCAGCAGTTTAAGGTTGATTTGGCAAGCTTTCTAAGTCAGTTACCTAAAGGAACCTCCTTAACGCTTCCTGATGAAGCCAAGGAAGTAATGGTGACAACAAATGAGGAGCTATTGGATCAGATTGTTGCTGTGAAAATGGTTTTACCGGATGATTGGGATCAAACGAAGAACTATAATGGAGAAGTGAATCTTCAGGCGATTGATGCAAGTGGGGAAATTGTTCCTAGTGTTATTGAGCCTGAAACCATTTCGATTCGCATACTAGTAAAAACAGAGGAGAAAAAATAATCATGGGAAAATATTTTGGAACGGATGGTGTTCGTGGAGAAGCTAATGTTGAATTAACACCAGAATTAGCTTTTCGCTTAGGACGTTTTGGTGGCTATGTATTGAGCCAACACGAGGAAGGAATCCCACGTGTCTTTGTTGGGCGTGATACACGGATCTCTGGTGAAATGTTGGAAAATGCTCTAATTGCAGGTCTTTTATCTGTTGGAATCCAAGTTTATAAGTTAGGAGTTATTGCAACACCTGGAATTGCCTATTTGGTTCGCACAGAGAAGGCAAGTGCCGGAGTTGTGATTTCTGCTAGCCATAATCCTGCCCAAGACAATGGCATTAAATTCTTTGGTGGCAATGGTTTTAAGTTGGATGATGAACGGGAATTGGAGATTGAGGCTCTCCTAGATGCACCAGAAGATAAACTTCCCCGCCCAAGTGCCCAAGGTTTGGGACATGTGATGGATTATCCAGAAGGTCTTCGGAAATACCAAGAGTTCTTGGTGTCAACAGGTAATCAGTTGGATGGCTTACATGTAGCTTTAGATACAGCAAACGGGGCTGCTTCAACTAGTGCTCGCCAAGTCTTTGCGGATCTTGGGGCAAAACTAAGTGTTATCGGTGAGAAACCAGATGGTCTTAATATCAATGATCAAATTGGTTCTACCCATCCTGAAAAACTACAAGAATTGGTTTTAGAAAAAGGTGCCGATCTCGGCTTGGCCTTTGATGGAGATTCTGATCGTTTGATTGCGGTTGATGAGAAAGGTCAAATTGTTGACGGGGATAAAATCATGTTTATCCTTGGACAAGCCCTAGCTCAAGAAGGCAAGTTGGCTAAGAATAGTATTGTGACTACGGTTATGTCTAATCTTGGATTCCATAAGGCGCTTGAGGCACATGGCATTGATAAGGCTGTGACCGCTGTTGGCGACCGTTATGTTGTTGAAGAAATGCGCCGCTCTGGTTTTAATCTTGGTGGAGAGCAATCTGGACATGTCATCTTGATGGATTACAACACGACAGGTGATGGTCAATTGACGGGAGTTCAGTTGACGAAAATCCTGAAGGAGTCTGGTAAGACCTTGTTTGAGCTAGCAGAGCAGGTAACGATTTATCCTCAAAAATTGGTGAACATTCGAGTCGATAACAAGATGAAGGATCAAGCAATGGAAGTACCTGCTATTGCGGCTGTGATTGCGAAGATGGAGGAAGAGATGGCTGGAAATGGTCGTATCTTGGTCCGTCCAAGTGGAACGGAACCTCTACTTCGGGTGATGGCAGAGGCTCCTACTGACGAGGAAGTTGATTATTACGTGGACACCATCGCAGCAGTTGTTCAGGCAGAAATTGGACTTTAAGCTTAGTTTCTTCTTGTTTTGGAACTGGAAGCATGATAGAATGAAATTAAGTATTTAAGTAGAAGAAGGAGTTATCATGGCATTTGGTGACACAGGGAAGCGTAAGAAATCCCCGTTTGAGAAATTAACCATGTTGGTTGTGATTATTATGGTTCTTGTAACAGTTGGAGCTATTTTCATGACCGCTATTTCTGCATTAATCTAGGAGTCAAGGACCAAGGAAGCCTAGGGGCATCCTTGGTCCTTTTTACCATGTAGGAGGAATTGGAAGATGAGTATGTTTTTAGACACTGCTAAAATCAAGGTGAAAGCAGGAAAAGGTGGCGACGGAATGGTAGCCTTTCGTCGTGAGAAATATGTCCCTAACGGAGGGCCTTGGGGCGGTGATGGTGGTCGCGGTGGCGATGTCATCTTTAAGGTGGATGAAGGTCTGCGTACCTTGATGGATTTCCGTTACAATCGTCATTTTAAAGCCCAAGCGGGTGAGAAAGGGATGAACAAGGGAATGCACGGTCGTGGAGCTGAGGATCTGTATGTGGCGGTACCTCCTGGGACAACTGTGCGGGACTTGGAATCTGGGAAGGTCTTGGTAGACTTGATTGAACAAGACCAAGAATTTATTGTAGCCAAAGGTGGTCGTGGTGGCCGGGGGAATATTCGCTTTGCGACTCCACGGAATCCCGCTCCTGAGATTTCTGAAAATGGGGAGCCTGGTCAAGAACGAGAGCTTTTATTGGAGTTGAAAATTTTGGCAGATGTTGGCTTGGTCGGTTTCCCATCTGTTGGCAAGTCTACCTTGCTCTCTGTTATTACAGCTGCTAAGCCTAAGATTGGTGCTTATCACTTTACGACGATTGTTCCAAATCTAGGAATGGTTCAGACACCAAGCGGGGATTCTTATGCAGTCGCGGATCTTCCTGGATTAATTGAAGGGGCTAGTCAAGGAGTTGGTCTTGGAACTCAGTTCCTTCGTCATATTGAGCGGACACGTGTGATTTGGCATGTCATTGACATGAGTGCGAGCGAAGGACGAGATCCTTATGAAGATTATTTGGCTATTAATAAGGAGTTGGAGTCTTATAATCTTCGCCTGATGGAACGTCCTCAAATGATTGTTGCTAATAAAATGGATATGCCGGACAGTGAGGAGAATCTAAACATCTTCAAGGAAAAATTGGCAGCTAACTATGATGAATTTGATGAGTTGCCGATGATTTTCCCTATTTCAGGAATTAGTCAAAAAGGTTTGGGCCCATTACTAGATGCCAGTGCAGATCTCTTGGCGAAGACTCCAGAGTTTCTTCTATATGATAGTCATGAAATGTATCAAGAAGAAGCCTATTATGGATTTGACCAAGAAGAGGCGGCCTTTGAAATTTCACGTGATGATGATGCTACTTGGGTTCTATCGGGAGCTAAGCTAGAAAAACTCTTTACGATGACCAACTTTGATCGAGACGAAGCTGTGATGAAATTTGCTCGCCAATTGAGAGGTATGGGTGTTGATGAGGCTCTTCGCGAACGCGGAGCTCGCGATGGGGACTTGGTTCGCATTGGGAATTTTGAGTTCGAGTTTGTGGACTAGGGGGTCTTATGGGAGATAAGCCGATATCATTTAAGGATGCTGATGGAAACTTTGTTTCAGCAGCCGATGTCTGGACCGAAGAGAAGTTGGAAGCCCTTTTTAATACATTGAATCCCAATCGGAAATTCCGATTGGAGCGACAAGAGCAGGATGAATAGGCAAGTTGAGACCCGAAAGGGTCTCTTTTTTGCAAAAAAAAATGGAGTAAATAGCCGATAATCAGATGACAATTTTGTAAAGTTTTGTTACGATTAATACACAAGGTAACAAAAGTGTAACGTTTGTTACAAAAGATAATTCTATGACTAAGGGTAGGAGGTAAATCATGAAAGCTAAAGATTTGTGGAACCCAGTTCAACGTTATTCTATTCGTAAATATAGTGTTGGTGTGGCATCGATTGCGATTGGAACTGTGCTGCTAGGAGCAGCTTCTACGGTTGGGGCAGATCAAGTATCCATGGAAGTACCTCTTACTATATCTCAACAAGATGTGGTTGAGAATCAAGGTCAAGCTTCTCTAGATGGAGTTTATGCTGCACCAGCTCAGTCTCAACCTCGTGTGGTACAACTTTCTGCGGATCAGTTACAGGAATTTCCAGAACAACCTGCTCAAGAGCTAGCTACAAGTGGTCTCTATACTTTTGCAGAAACTGTTGGTGTAAAAGATGAATTATCTGTAAAAGTCGATGTAGCCTTTTACTTCCAAGCAGGAGACCAAGTTCACTACGATCAATTACATCATCAAGAAGGTTATCAATGGTTGTCCTATAAATCCTATAGCGGACAACGTCGCTATGCTCCGATTGGGGTTTTAAATGCTTCTCCTCTTGCTCCCCAGGTAGAAGAAAAACAAGAAATTGAGGCATCTGCACCTTTAGCGGCTTCTGGTACTTATAAATTTGATGGCCGTTATGGCATCAAGAAAGAGGCTCGCCTTGCAAGTCCTGATGTCGCTTACTACGATAAGGGCGGTTCTGTAAACTACGACAAGGTCTTGGAAGCGGATGGTCACCGTTGGCTTAGCTATCTCAGCTATGGTGGAACTCGCCATTACATCGCTGTTGAAAAACTAGCGGCAGCACCAAAGGTTGAATCCAAACCAGTAGCTAAGCCGGAGGTAAAACCGCAAGTTCAAAGCCTAGCATCAGCGGGTACTTATAAATTTGACGGCCGTTATGGGATCAAGAAAGAGGCTCGCCTTGTAAGTCCTGATGTCGCTTACTATGACAAGGGCGGATCTGTAAACTACGACAAGGTCTTGGAAGCGGATGGTCACCGTTGGCTTAGCTATCTCAGCTATAGTGGAATTCGCCATTACATCGCTGTTGAAAAACTAGCGGCAGCACCAAAGGTTGAATCCAAACCAGCAGCTAAGCCGGAGGTAAAACCGCAAGTTCAAAGTCTAGCATCAGCGGGTACTTATAAATTTGATGGCCGTTATGGGATCAAGAAAGAGGCTCGCCTTGCAAGTCCTGATGTCGCCTACTACGACAAGGGCGGATCTGTAAACTATGACAAGGTCTTGGAAGCGGATGGTCATCGTTGGCTTAGCTATCTCAGCTATAGTGGAACTCGCCATTACATCGCTGTTGAAAAACTAGCTACAGCGCCAAAGGGTGAAGCAAGACCAGAAACCAAACCAGAAGTTCCAAGTACATCTTCAGCGGGTATCCCCTCTTCTGGAACTTTCCGTTTCGAAGGTCGCTTCGGTATTAAAAAAGAAGCGCGAGTAACCAGCCCCGATGTCGCTTACTACGATAAGGGCGGATCTGTAAACTACGACAAGGTCTTGGAAGCGGATGGTCACCGTTGGCTTAGCTATCTCAGCTATGGTGGAACTCGCCATTACATTGCAATTGAAAAGCTAGCGGCAGCGTCAAAGACAGAGGTAAAACCATCCCTTCATCAAGGTCTTCCATCAGCCGGTACTTATACCTTTGGAGCAGAGGCCTTTGTAAAAAATAAAGCTCAAATATCTGCAGCAGCTGTAGCCCTCTATGAAAAAGGGATGTCTGTAAACTATGACAAGATTGTTCAAGCTGAAGGCAGAAATTGGCTTAGCTACATCTCAGGTTCAGGCGTTCGTCGCTATATTCTCCTTCCTTTGTGAAAAATTTGGTAAATGAAACCCCCATGGAATCAAGAATTCCATGGGGGTTGGCTATTAAGTTTGATTCTTTTAAACGTTCAAGACTTTATCAAGGAAGTCTTTCAAACGTGGGTGTTGTGGGTTATCAAAGATTTCGTCTGGTCGTCCATCTTCGAGGAATTCACCGTCTGCGGTGAAAATCACTCGATTGGCTACTTGGCGGGCAAATCCCATTTCGTGGGTAACAATAATCATGGTCATTCCCTGTTCTGCCAAGTCTTTCATAACATTCAATACATCTCCAACCATCTCAGGGTCGAGGGCAGAAGTTGGTTCGTCAAAGAGCATGATTTCAGGTTTCATAGCCAAACCACGTGCAATGGCTACCCGCTGTTTCTGACCTCCGGAAAGGCTATCTGGCATAGCATCAGCTTTTTCAGCTAGACCAACTTTTTCCAAAAGTTCCATTCCCAAGCTTTTCGCTTCTTCAAGAGACATACGATTGTGCTCAACTGGTGCAAAGGTGATGTTCTCAAGAACCGTCATGTGGGGGAAGAGATTGAAGTGTTGGAATACCATTCCGATGTCTTCTCGGACTTTATCCACATCTGTAGTTGGGAGGGTAAGATCTTCACCATTGACGGTGATATGTCCACTTGTTGCTTCCTCCAGCAGGTTTAAGCTGCGGAGGAAGGTAGACTTACCGGAACCAGAAGGACCGATGATGCAGACTACATCTCCTTCATAGAATTGAGTGGTGATGCCTTTTAAAACTTCATTTTTCCCATAGTACTTGTGAAGGTCATTTACATCAATTTTCAATTGTTTACTCATTTACTGGTCCTCTTTTCTAGATGTTTCGCTAGGCGAGTGAGAGAAGTAATCAAGATGAGGTAAATCACGGCTAGAATTGCATACATTCGGAAGCTTTGGTAGTTCCGTGCAATGATAATTTTACCTGTTTGGAAGAGTTCGACCAAACCGATTGCGGATACGATGGTTGTATCTTTTAAGGCAATTACAAACTGGTTGATGAAGTTTGGAAGCATGATCTTAGCAGCTTGAGGGAGTATAATCTTCCGCATAGTCTTGCTATAAGAGATACCCAAACTGCGGCTGGCTTCCATCTGCCCGGCGGGAACGGCTTGGATACCACCCCGTACAATCTCGGCGATATAAGCACCAGAATTTAGAGACAAGGCAATCACACCTGCTACAAAATCATTGATTGGTGACTGGTGACCCGTCATGCTTTCAATCAAGTTAGGAATACCCCAGAATATAAATGCTGCAAGAATCATCAACGGGATTCCACGAATCACATCTACGAAAATGGAGGCCGCAGTTCGTAATGCAGGAACTGGACTCACGCTAAACATTCCGAAGATAATTCCGATCACCATAGCAATAGCAAAGGAAATCAAGGTTAGGGAAATGGTAATCCAAAGACCATTTAGCAATTGCTTGTAGTTGTTTTGGAGTAGTCCCCAAATCGTTGTTTCATCAACTGTTGAAGATTGGTTGCTGTTTGCAGTTGATTCCCCTAAGTATTTATCGAGGAGTTTTTCATAGTCCCCATTCGCTTTTAGATTGGCTAAGCCATTGTTGAACATTTCGATCAATTCAGGGTTGGTGCCCTTTTTAACGGCGAATCCGTATTGGCCAACTGGAATTCCAGTGATTGGAGTAGCTAAATCTTGACCTTGATTGATGGCGTATTTGATAATTGGTTCATCATCCATAATGGCATCTACGGAACCAGCATTCAAACTGTCGTACATAGAAGCGGCTTCTGAGAAGACCTTAATGTCGTAGCCGTATTTATCTTTGTTTTCGGTCAAGAAGTCGTGAGAAGCGGTACCGTTTTTCACCCCAACCGTTTTACCTTTGAGGTCTTCATAGGAAGCGATGTCGCTGTTTTTCTTAACCCCGATAATGGCATTGGCAATGTAGTAAGGGTCAGAGAAGTCAAAAGTCTTCTTTCGTTCATCTGTAATGGACATTCCAGCTTCGATTCCGTCTGCTTGTCCTGCTTGAACCGCGTTAACTGCTGCGTCAAATCCAGGGTTGGTGACAGAAACGCTAAATCCTTGGTCTTTAGCAATGGCTTGAATCAACTCCATGTCGATTCCAGTGTATTCATTGGAATCATTTTGGAAGACGAAAGGTGCGAAAGAAGAGTCACTGACAATCTTGTATTCGCTCTTGACAGGTGTTGCTGTTTGACCGGCTGGGGTAGAAGTTTCAGGGATATTGGCAGCTACTGAGTTGTTAGATGCGCCAGTCCAAGTATTGATGATTTGCTCAAGGCTACCATCTTCCTTCATCTCAGCGAGGGCTTCGTTAAACTCTTCTACCAAGTATTCTTGATCGCTTCCTTTCTTCACACCGAAAGCGAAACTTCCAACTGGCTCACCGTCCATCTTGATTTCAAGGTTTTGGCCTTGATCGATGGCATATTGAAGGACGGGTTTATCATCCATAATAGCATCGACAGCACCAGCTTGGAGGCTGTTATTCATTAAATCTCCGGTATCAAAAGTTTTAATCTCATAACCGTATTTGTCCTTGTTGTCTTCAAGGAATCGTTGGGCAGCAGTGCCGTTTTTTACTCCGACGGTTTTACCCTTGAGTTGGCTATAGTCTGAAATCCCATTTCCTTTAAGCGTTGCGATGACCACTTTGGTATCGTAGTAGGTGTCAGACATGGTGAAAACTTTTTTGCGTTCCTTTGTAGCGGTCATTCCTGCCATGATGGCGTCAGCTTGACCGGCTTGAACCGCATTAACAGCCGCATCGAATCCAGGATAGCTTTGTTCATAATTCCATCCTTTTTTCTCTGCGACTGCCTTGATGATGTCGACGTCGATTCCTTTATAAATTTGATCTGAATCTTTGAATTCAAATGGTGCATAAGCTGTATCCGATACAATTTTAATTGTATCAGCTGCCTGCACGCCGCTCGTTGCTAATAATGGAATGAAAAGCAACAAGAGACTTAGAAGTTTTTTCTTCATTTCGGCATCTCCTTTTCGAATATTTTCAAATTATACCAAAAAGGGCAGGAGGATGCAAATTGGTGCTATCCTATGTAAGAAATTCTAACATATCTGACTCGGGATTTCCTTGCCGAAAGATGGTAAAATAGGAAATGAGGTGTACTATGATTGAAAGAATCGAAAATAATCAATTTAAACTTGTATCTAGGTACCAGCCGTCGGGGGATCAACCTCAGGCGATTGGGGAATTAGTCGAAAATATTGAAGGTGGGGAAAAGGCCCAAATTTTAATGGGAGCCACTGGTACGGGAAAAACGTATACAATGAGTCAGGTGATTGCCAAGGTGAATAAGCCGACCTTGGTAATTGCCCATAATAAAACCTTAGCAGGGCAATTGTATGGCGAGTTCAAAGAATTTTTCCCAGAAAATGCGGTTGAATATTTCGTCTCTTATTATGATTACTACCAGCCAGAAGCCTATGTTCCTTCCAGTGATACCTACATTGAGAAGGATAGTTCGGTGAATGATGAGATTGATAAATTACGTCATTCTGCTACCTCAGCCTTACTAGAACGCAATGATGTGATTGTAGTGGCATCTGTTTCTTGTATCTATGGTTTGGGTTCTCCGAAGGAGTATGCAGATAAGGTTGTTAGTTTACGACCAGGCCAGTTGATTTCAAGAGATCAATTATTGAATGACCTGGTGGACATTCAGTTTGAGCGGAATGACATTGATTTTCAACGGGGACGATTTAGGGTTCGGGGAGACATTGTTGAGGTTTTTCCAGCGAGTCGTGATGAGCATGCATTTCGGGTTGAGTTTTTTGGCGATGAGATTGACCGGATTCGTGAAATTGAAGCCTTGACCGGTCAGGTTTTAGGAGAGGTGGATCATTTAGCTATTTATCCTGCGACTCACTTTGTGACCAATGACCAGGATTTGGAGATGGCGATTGCCAAGATTCAGGCAGAGTTAGAAGAGCAGCTAGCCCTATTTGAGAAGGAAGGTAAGCTTCTTGAAGCGCAGCGCTTGAAACAAAGAACGGATTATGATATCGAGATGTTGCGTGAAATGGGGTATACCAATGGGGTTGAGAACTATTCGCGTCATATGGATGGACGTTCTGAAGGTGAGCCACCATATACACTGTTAGATTTCTTTCCAGAAGACTTCTTGATTATGATTGATGAGTCCCATATGACTATGGGGCAGATTAAAGGAATGTATAATGGCGACCGTGCTCGGAAGGAAATGTTGGTCAATCATGGTTTTCGTTTGCCAAGTGCATTAGATAACCGTCCGCTTCGGCGTGAGGAGTTTGAACAACATGTTCATCAGATTGTCTATGTTTCGGCAACTCCGGGTGATTATGAAATGGATGAGACAGAGACGATTGTCGAGCAGATTATCCGGCCAACAGGACTACTGGATCCAGAAGTTGAGGTCCGCCCAACCCATGGACAAATGGAGGATCTTTTAGGTGAAATCCACGAGCGAGTGGAGAAAAACGAGCGGGTTTTCATCACTACTCTGACCAAAAAAATGGCGGAAGACTTGACCGATTACTTGAAGGAGATGGGGGTCAAGGTCAAGTATATGCACTCGGATATTAAGACCCTAGAACGGACGGAGATTATCCGTGATCTACGCTTGGGAGTCTTTGATGTTCTTATCGGAATCAACCTATTGCGTGAGGGAATTGATGTTCCTGAGGTGAGTTTAGTGGCTATTTTGGATGCTGATAAAGAAGGGTTTCTCCGCAATGAGCGAGGTCTGATTCAGACCATCGGTCGAGCTGCCCGTAATAGTGAGGGACACGTAATCATGTATGCCGATAATGAGACGGAATCTATGAAAAAGGCTATGAAAGAAACAGCTCGTCGTCGCACGATCCAAATGGAATACAATGAAAAACACGGGATTGTTCCGCAAACGATTAAGAAGGAGATTCGAGATCTCATTAGTGTGACCAAGGCTGTTTTACCGGAGCAAGAAGAAACACCAGATTTCGAAAGCATGAACAAAAAAGAACGCAAGGAAGCTCTCAAAAAATTGGAAGAACAGATGCAGGAAGCGGCTGGTATCCTCGATTTCGAGTTGGCAGCACAAATCCGCGATATGATTCTGGAAATCAAGGCTTTGGACTAGATTTTCATGGTATAATAGTGGTTCATATTTGCCTAAATCCGACAAGCCATGAAAGGCTGTTGGCTCAGTTCAAAGCTCAAGAAACATGGAAAGGAAAAAGCCGGTGTACCAAGCCCTCTATCGTAAGTACCGAAGTCAAACATTTGAAGAAATGGTGGGGCAACCAGTCGTCTCCCAAAGTTTACGCCAAGCTGTCGCCACGGGAAAGATCAGTCATGCGTATCTATTTTCAGGTCCAAGGGGAACTGGTAAAACCTCTGCTGCTAAGATCTTTGCCAAGGCTATGAACTGTCCTAATCAGGTAGATGGGGAACCGTGCAATCAGTGTGACATCTGTCAAGCCATCACCTTAGGGAGTTTGGAAGATGTTATTGAAATTGATGCGGCTAGTAATAACGGGGTGGATGAAATCCGTGATATTCGGGATAAATCTACCTATGCGGCTAGTTTGGCCCAGTACAAAGTCTACATTATTGATGAGGTTCACATGCTCTCGACGGGTGCCTTTAATGCGCTCCTCAAGACCTTGGAAGAACCGAGTCCAGGCTTGGTCTTTATTCTTGCAACGACAGAACTGCATAAGATTCCAGCGACAATCCTTTCTCGGGTTCAGCGTTTTGAATTTAAGTCTATCAAAGAGCCGGATATCGTAGCCCATTTGGAATGGATTCTAGGGCAAGAGGGTATAACGGTGGAACAAGGTTCGTTGAGCCTGATTGCTCGTCGAGCTGAAGGCGGGATGCGGGATGCTCTGTCCTTATTAGATCAGGCTCTCAGTCTTTTGGATGATTCGACCTTAACCTTGGATGTTGTTGAGGAAATTACAGGTTCTGTTAGTCTTTTAGCTTTAGATTCCTATGTAGCAGCTCTCCGCAGCCGGCATTTGGAAAATGCTATGGATTATTTGAACACCATTCTTGATAGTGGGAAACAGCCCGCTCGATTCCTCGATGATCTATTAGCCTATTTTCGTGATTTGCTCTTGAGTCAAGCAGGGTTGACTTTTACAGACCGTTCTAGTCTGTTTCAAGAAAATCAAGAGCTCGATCGTGCTCGTCTCTTAGATATGCTGGGAATCTTAATTCAAGCTAACCAGACCCTGCGTCAACTGAGCCAAGCCCGTCTAGCCCTAGAAATGATTACGGTCCAATTATTGGAAGACGCTCCTAAGGAAGAAGGAGCCGATTCCCAAATGGCTCGGCTCCAAGCAGAGCTTGTAGCCCTAAGAGAAGAAGTAGCCCAGCTCAAAAGGACTGGGATTAGTCAAGCTCAACCCGTAAGAACTCCTCAAGTCGCAACACGTTCAGAAACGAAAGTTAAAATTGACAAGAGCCGTTTCACGAAAATCTTAGAAGAAGCTGTTGAGAATCCAGTCTTGGCCCGTGCTAATCTAACGAAATTGCAAGAAGCTTGGGGAGAGATTATTAACAGTTTAGCAGGAGCAGATAAGGCGTTGTTGGAAGGTTCGCAACCTGTTGCGGCCAATGAACACCACGCCATTCTGGCTTTTGAATCTGCCTTCAACGCTGAACAGACCATGAAAAGGGACAATCTTAATGTGACTTTTGGGAATATCCTCAGTCAGGCCGCTGGTTTTTCTCCAGAGATTCTAGCGATTTCAATGGAAGATTGGCAACAACTCCGGCAGGATTTTGCAGCGAAGAACCGGCAACAAAAGCAAGAAGCCAAAGAAGAATCCTTGATTCCAGAACAATTCGCTTTTCTGGCTTCGCAGGTTGTTATTAAAGATGATTAAGTCAAGATAGGCTGGAACGATGTTCCAGCCTATCCGAGTACTATATAGCAAAATTTCAAGCCACTAGGCTAGGGATTGATTTTTGAAGAGTATCCATGGAGGAGTGTATGATTCAGTTAAATACACGATCGGTTTATAGTTTTTTAGAAAGTAATCTAACCCTGAACTCCTACGTTCAGAGAGCTAGGGATTTGGGCTACCAAAGTCTTGGTTTGATGGATCAGGATAATCTTTATGGGGCTTATGCCTTTTTAGAAATAGCTGAAAAAGCGGGTATCCAAGCCTTACTGGGGATGAGTTTGACTACACGTGTCGGCGAGCAAATGATTGAGTTACAACTATTGGCTCGGTCCACAAAAGGTTATCAAAACCTGTTAAAACTGGCCACTCAACGGAATTTAGGGAAAGTAGCTTGGGAAGAATTGTTGGAATACACCGAGGATCTGGCTGTTATTCGTCCCTATCAGCCAGGACAGGAAGAGTTAGACTTAGATATTCCTTATTTTCTAGGTCTAGGCTTGGAGAGTCCTCGTCCTGAAAGTGACCTTCCCTTGCTTCCTTTTCCTACGATTCGTTATTTGGAGTCTCAGGATTTGGAAGTTTTACAGGTTATGGAGGCTATCAAAGCCAATCAATCGTTGATTGAAACTCCTGTTCGTTACCGAGGACAAGGCTTGCTCCCTGCCCAGGAAGTGAAAGAAGCTTATCAAACTCGTTTTCCAGGTGCATGGGAGAATTTAGAAAAATTGGTGGATGGTATCCATTATGATTTGGATCGGAGTCTCAAACTACCACGATTTAATCCCCAAAGACCGGCTGTGGAGGAATTACGAGAACGGGCTAGAGCGGGTTTAGAGGCCAAGGGGTTGCTAGGGATAGAATACCTGCAACGTTTGGATGAGGAACTCACCGTTATCCATGAGATGGGCTTTGATGATTATTTCTTGATTGTCTGGGATTTGTTAGCTTTTGGCAGACGACAAGGCTATTACATGGGGATGGGACGTGGTTCAGCCGTTGGAAGTTTGGTTGCCTATGCCTTGGATATTACAGGGATTGATCCTGTTGCTAAGAACTTGATTTTTGAACGCTTTTTGAATCGAGAACGTTTTAGCATGCCAGATATTGATATTGATATTCCAGATATCCATCGCCCAGATTTCCTCCGCTATGTTCGCGATCGTTATGGAAGTATGCATGCTGCGCAGATTGTGACCTTTTCTACCTTTGGTGCCAAGCAGGCCTTGCGTGATGTTTTGAAACGGATTGGTTTACCGGAGTTTGAAATTTCCGGTCTAACCAAGCAGATTCGCTTTGGGGAGCACTTGCGTCAAGTCGCAGAACGGAGCTTGTCTTTTCGCAGACAATTTCAGGAACGACCAGAGTTGGGACGGGCTTTGCAACTAGCTATGCGCTTGGAGGGTCTACCCCGGCAGACCTCAGTTCATGCGGCTGGTGTGGTGATGAGTGATGCGGATTTGACAGACTTTATTCCTTTGAAATACGCGGAGGATATCTATATTACTCAGTATGACGCCGCAGCGATTGAAGATAATGGCTTGCTTAAGATGGATTTCTTGGGCTTGCGGAACCTCACCTATGTGGAGCGGATGCGGGACTTACTTCTCAAGGAAGAGGGGGTTGTCTTAGAGCCAGCTCGAATTCCGCTAGAAGATCCCGACACTCTGGCGTTATTTGCGGCAGGTAGAACCAAGGGAATTTTTCAATTTGAACAACCAGGAGCTATTCATCTTCTACGTCGGGTCCAGCCTCAATCTTTTGAAGAGGTGGTGGCAACCACCAGTTTGAACCGGCCGGGAGCTAGTGATTATATTGATAATTTTGTTGCGAGAAAACACGGTCGGGAGGCAGTGGCTTCAGTGGATCCAGCGGTGGCGGATATCTTGGCTCCCACTTATGGTATTATGCTGTACCAAGAGCAGGTTATGCAGGTGGCTCAACGCTTTGCTGGATTCAGTTTAGGAAAAGCCGATTTGTTACGGCGGGCTATGGGTAAAAAGAGACCAGAAGAGATGCATGCTATGGAAGCAGACTTTGTTGAAGGAGCTTTGCAGCAAGGCTATGACCAGGAGCGAGCGAAAGCTCTTTTTGCGATCATGGAGAAGTTTGCAGGTTATGGTTTTAACCGGAGTCATGCCTATGCTTATTCTGCCTTGGCTTTTCAGTTGGCTTATTTTAAAACGCACTATCCCCACATATTTTTTCAAGTTCTGTTAAGTTCTGGAAATCAAGCATACCTAGAGGATGCTCTAGATGCAGGTTTCCAGATGCAGTCTTTAACCATTAATAGTGTCTCACGTAAAGATCGGTTCCAGAATGGTGCTATTTATTTGGGCTTGAATCGTATCAAGGGACTTCCCAGAGATTTTCAGAATTGGATTTTGGAGCAGCAGCCTTTTGCAGATTTGGAGGATTTTTTTCTTCGTCTACCTTCGAATTATCAGAAAGTTGAATTTCTTAAACCTCTCATCCAGATTGGACTCTTCGATCAGATGGCTCCTAACAGGGCTACGTTGTTAACCAATCTAGATCGTCTTCTTTTCTTCTATCAAGAGTTGGGGAGCCTTTTTGCGGATTCTAGTTATTCTTGGGAAGAAGTGGCTGATTTTTCTTCTTTGGAAAAATACCGAATGGAAGTAGAACTTCTAGGTGTAGGTCTGAGCCCTCATCCCTTAAAGGATTATCTTCAGGATGCGGGGGACAGGGTTGGTCGCATTGCTGATTTGCAAGTGGGGCGTAATGTGGAACTCTTAGTTGAGCTTCTGAATATGAGGGTCATTCGCACTAAGAAGGGCGAGCAAATGTCCTTTATTCAAGTCACAGATACTCGTCATAAAATAGAAGTGATTGTGTTTCCAGAAACTTTCCGAAAATTTAAGGATTTTTTACAAGAAGGCCATTTATTGAGGATTCGCGGGAAAGTTCAGGACAAGGATGGACGGAAGCAGATTCTGTTAAATCATGCGGAACTGTTGACAAAGGAGCAATGTTGGATTTTGCTTCAAAATCATCAGTTAGATCAAGAAGTTGCGCGGATTTTAAAGGCACATCCCGGACCTGTTCCAGTTATTTTACGCTATCAAGAAGGAAAGGAAACCTTACAATTAGAAGGAGGCGTTTCCAAATCTGAACAACTGGTGAATGCTCTGGGGCCCTATGCTCTGAAAACGGTTTTTCTTGAAAAACGCTAGAATTTTAAAATCCCCTATGCTATAATGCTTAGGAATGTAATATAAGAGAAGGAGCTCAAGCAGAATGAAACGTATTGCTGTTTTGACCAGTGGTGGTGACGCCCCTGGAATGAATGCTGCTATTCGTGCAGTTGTTCGTCAAGCAATCTCTGAAGGAATGGAAGTTTACGGGATCCAAGAAGGTTATGCTGGAATGGTTGCTGGTAAATTTATCGAATTGGACGCAGCTTCTGTAGGAAACATTGTTGGTCGTGGTGGTACCTTCCTAGGATCAGCTCGTTACCCAGAATTTGCTCAACTGGAAGGGCAGCTTAAAGGAATTGAGCAATTGAAAGCTCATGGAATTGAAGGAGTTGTCGTAATCGGTGGTGACGGTTCTTATCATGGCGCGATGCGTCTTACAGAGCACGGTTTCCCAGCTGTTGGTGTCCCTGGAACGATTGACAACGATATCGTAGGAACTGATTTTACAATTGGCTTTGATACAGCTGTGACAACAGCTATGGACGCTATCGATAAGATCCGGGATACTTCAGCAAGTCACCGTCGTACCTTTGTTATTGAGGTAATGGGGCGCAATGCAGGAGATATTGCACTTTGGGCTGGGATTGCCTCTGGTGCAGATAGCATTATTGTTCCAGAAGAAAAATTTGATATGGATGCGATTGCTGCCACAATTAAAGAAAGCTATGAAAGTGGTAAGAAACACAACATCATCATTCTTGCGGAAGGCGTAATGTCAGCTGATGAATTTGGCGTAAAATTACGTGAATCAGCTGATGAGAAAGATCTACGTGATCTTCGTGTGACGGAATTGGGACATATCCAACGTGGTGGTGCTCCAACTGCGCGTGACCGTGTCTTAGCTTCTCGTATGGGAGCACATGCGGTTAAGCTTCTTAAAGAAGGTCGTGGTGGACTTGCAGTTGGTATCCGCAACGAACAAATGGTTGAAAGTCCAATTCTTGGAACTGCAGAAGAAGGTGCTCTCTTCAGTCTTGCTGCAGATGGTAAAATCATTGTTAACAATCCACACAAAGCTGACCTTGAGTTGGCAGACTTGAACCGTCATTTGGCGACTTTCTAAGCTATAGCTTTATAAAATAAAAAGGAGTTCACAAACAAAATGAACAAACGTGTTAAAATTGTTGCAACCTTGGGACCAGCGGTTGAGATCCGTGGTGGGAAACATTTTGGTGAAGATGGCTACTGGGCTGAAAAACTTGATGTTGAAGCCTCTGCACAAAATATTGCGAAGTTGATTGAAGCTGGAGCGAATACATTCCGTTTCAACTTCTCACACGGTGACCACCAAGAGCAAGGTGAGCGTATGGCAACTGTTAAACGTGCCGAAGAAATCGCTGGCCAACGTGTTGGTTTCCTTTTAGATACAAAAGGTCCTGAAATCCGTACGGAATTGTTCGAAGGCGATGCAAAAGAATATTCATACGTAACAGGTGAAAAAATCCGTGTTGCAACAAAACAAGGAATCCAATCTACTCGTGATGTGATCGCTTTGAACGTTGCTGGTGGTTTGGATATCTACGATGACGTTGAAGTTGGACGCCAAGTCTTGGTTGATGATGGTAAATTGGGTCTTCGCGTTGTTGGAAAAGATGATGCAACTCGTGAATTCGAAGTTGAAGTTGAAAACGATGGCATCATCGCTAAACAAAAAGGTGTCAACATCCCTAACACGAAAATTCCTTTCCCTGCTTTAGCAGATCGTGATAACGCAGATATTCGTTTTGGTCTTGAACAAGGAATTAACTTCATCGCTATTTCTTTTGTTCGTACAGCTAAAGACGTGAACGAAGTTCGCACAATCTGTGAAGAAACAGGAAATAGCCATGTGAAGTTGTTTGCTAAAATTGAAAACCAACAAGGTATTGATAATCTTGATGAAATTATCGAAGCAGCAGATGGTATCATGATTGCTCGTGGTGATATGGGGATTGAAGTACCATTCGAAATGGTTCCAGTTTACCAAAAAATGATTATCACGAAAGTAAATGCTGCTGGTAAAGTGGTTATTACTGCGACAAACATGTTGGAAACTATGACTGAAAAACCACGTGCGACTCGTTCAGAAGTATCTGACGTCTTTAACGCGGTTATCGATGGAACAGACGCAACAATGCTTTCTGGTGAGTCTGCTAACGGTAAATACCCACTTGAGTCTGTGACTGCGATGGCTACAATTGATAAGAATGCACAAACTCTTTTGAATGAGTATGGTCGTTTATCAACAGCTAACTTCAGCCGTACTTCTAAAACAGAAGTTGTTGCTTCTGCTGTTAAAGATGCAACTAACTCAATGGATATTAAATTGATTGTTGCTCTTACTGAATCAGGAAACACAGCTCGTTTGATTTCTAAATACCGTCCAGATGCAGATATCTTGGCTGTAACTTTTGATGAGTTGACACAACGTTCCTTGACTTTGAACTGGGGTGTTATCCCAGTCGTAACTGACAAACCTGGATCTACAGACGATATGTTTGAAGTTGCAGAATCAGTTGCTCTTTCATCAGGTCTTGTTGAATCAGGTGACAATATCATTATCGTTGCAGGTGTTCCAGTAGGAACAGGTGGAACGAACACTATGCGTATCCGCACTGTACGTTAATTTATAGTCAAAAACCCTTTAGGAATAGGCTTTATAGCTAGTCCTAAAGGGGTTTTGTTCTGCTAAAGGGGCAAATAAGGGTTCGCTAGTAAGTTGTGTGGAAAATTCCACACAACTTTTTTGCTTTTCTTCCTATTTTATAGCGAGAAAAATAAGGAGTACGGACTTTGGGACTGTCTCTTCCTCTATTTGAAGTTTTCCCTTAGTTGGGAGAGGACTTTTTCCTATCGTTTTTGGTAAACTATAATGGAGACTCCTCCTAAAGGAGAAATTGGTTAAAAAAGGAGAATGCTATGATCGTTACAACAACTCATGCTGTCGAGGGGAAGACTGTGCAGGAATACAAGGGGATTGTTTTTGGTGAAGTGATTACCGGTGTCAATATGTTTAAAGATATCGGTGTGGGCTTACGGAATGTCTTCGGTGGTCGCTCCAAGGGCTATGAAGATGAACTTAAAGTTGCACGGGAAGAAGCGATTGAAGAGATGAAAGAACGGGCAGCCAAACTTGGTGCCAATGCTATTGTCGGAATGAAGATGGATTATGAAATCTTGGGTGCTGATAATGGTATGATGATGGTGACTTGCTCTGGAACAGCCGTCGTGATTCAGTAATAGAAGGATAATAGGCTCCTCCTTTAGTGGACGGTGACTGGTAAGGAGGTCATGGGAAACTAAAGGAGGAGTTTTGTGCTAGTTAGGATTGACAGTCTGTGGGGAACTCTCTGTGATCTAGGAGCGGATTGTTTCCTCTAAGGCTTGTTCATAGTTTGCAGAGAGTGGACGTGTTACTTGTTGCGATTAGGGATTTTACCTATCTTTAAACAAGAAACTTTTTTTCATATTATGAGATAAACGTTCGGAAGAAAGCGGAAACTTTCTTGAATTTCTTGTATAAATTGTTTATAATGTTCAAGAATCGAACAGTTTTAGGAGGTTATCATGGTTCATTCATATTTGAAAAAGTCTGCTCTAGTTTTGAGTTTGGCAGCAGCTGTTGCAGCAGCGGAAGAGGTTAAGGCAGATCAGGTGACGCCGACTCAAGGGCAAGAAGTTACAGTTCCTGTAGTATCTCAGTCAGAGCCTTTAGTGAGTTCAGAATCGGTTGCTCAAGCTGGTGCAGAATCGGTTGAAGGTAAGAATAGTGGGGAATTTCTGGTAGAAGAAAGCATGCCAGAAGTAACAGTCTTATCCAATCCTATAAAGGAAGAACCTGTGAAACCACCTGTAGAAGGTCAACGCGTGGATATGCGGATTCTAGCTACCACTGACCTCCATACGAATTTGGTTAACTACGATTATTATCAAGATATGCAAGTTGAGACTCTTGGCTTGGCAAAAACAGCGGTCTTGATGGAAGAAGCAATCGCGGAAAATTCTAACGTTGTCATCGTTGATAGTGGGGATACCATTCAAGGAACACCGCTCGGAACTTATAAGGCTATTGTTGATCCCGTTAAAGAAGGGGAAGAACATCCTATGTTTGCGGCTTTTAAAGAATTGAACTATGATGGAGCCGCTTTGGGGAATCATGAATTTAACTATGGTCTAGACTACTTACGTCGGATTGTAGCTTCTTCAAAAGTTCCACTGTTGAATGCCAATGTTTTGGATGCTCAGACAAAGGATCACCTCTTCACCCCTTATGTCATTGTTCCTAAGACTTTTAAAGATTCTGAAGGTCAATTGGTGACAGTTCATGTGGGTCTCACAGGGATTGTACCTCCTCAGATTATGAACTGGGATCGTGGTCACCTAGAAGGAAAAGTGATTGCTTTGGATGCAGTTCAGGCCGTAACTGATTTGGTTCCAGAAATGCGGAAGGCTGGAGCAGATGTCGTTGTGGTATTGTCTCACTCCGGTATTGGGGACGATACATATCTAGTTGGTGAAGAAAACATAGGATACCAGCTTGCCGGTATTCCAGGAGTTGATGCCGTTGCGACCGGTCATTCCCATGCGAATTTCCCATCAGGAACTGGAACAGGATTCTATTCAAAAATCAAAGGTGTGGATGATACCAATGGTAAAATTAATGGGATTCCAGTAACCATGGCGGGTAAGTACGGGGATCACTTGGGAATTATGGATTTGAAACTTCACTATACCAATGGTGCTTGGCAAGTTGAAGAATCAGGTTCGGTACTTCGGAAAATTGATACCAAATCTAGCAAGGCAGATGAACGAGTTTTGAATTTAGCTAAAGACGTACACGAAGCTACGATTCGTTATGTTCGTCAAGAAGTTGGACAGACTCCAAGTCCAATTCATTCTTATTTCTCTCTTGTTCAAGATGATCCATCGGTTCAAATTGTGAATCAGGCGCAACTCTGGTATGCCAAACAAGTTCTTGCGGGAACAGAAGAGGCTAACCTTCCCTTGCTTTCTGCAGCAGCACCTTTCAAGGCTGGAGCACGCAATGATCCTAACTCCTATACCGATATTAAGGCAGGGCCTTTAGCGATTAAAAATGTAGCGGATCTATATGTCTATGATAATGTTGTGGCCTTGCTTAAAATTAACGGTGCGCAACTGAAAGAGTGGTTGGAAATGTCCGCTGGGCAATTTAATCAAATTGATCCTGCTAAGAAAGAACCGCAAAATATTATTAATACCTCCTTTAGAACCTATAACTTCGATGTGATTGAGGGTGTTACTTATGAGTTGGATATTACCCAACCGAATAAATATTCTGTCGGTGCAGAATTAGTAAATCCAACTGCTAGCCGGGTTCGGAACCTTCGCTACCAAGGAAAAGAAGTAACGGATGACCAGGTCTTTATGGTTGTTACCAATAACTATCGAGCAAGTGGTCCCTTCCCAGGAGTTAAGGATGCCCAAGAAAGCCGCTTATTGAACTTGCAAAACCGTCAAGCTTTGATTAATTACATTGTAGCGGAAAAAACCATTGATGCTCGTCCAAATCATAACTGGACCTTTGCGGATACGATTAAAGACTTGGATCTTCGTTTCTTGACTTCTTTGAAGGCTCAAGAGCATTTGACTGCTAATCCGGCCATTTCTTTTGTTGGGATTTCAGATACAGTAGATGGTTTTGGTGAATTCCGTTATCACTATGCCCCAGTTGTAGCTCCAGAGGAGCCTGTTCAACCGGAGCAACCAACAAATCCAGATCTTCCTAGTCAACCAACTGGAACTGTTAGCCCTAATCAGTCTGAAAAACCTGTTCAACCACTAACTCCAATGAAACCGAATAAGGTTCAGGAAGTCCAAGAGCCTCAAGTTCTTGGAACCCCTTCAAATCGGCTTGTTCAGGATCCAGCTCCACGCTTGCTTGGAACTCGCTCCAACTCTTCTGAAGGTACATTGCCAAATACTGGAACAAAAGACTCCCTTTGGATGAGCCTAGGACTTGCTCTCCTTACCTTGTTGCCAGTAGGATTAGGGAAACGCAAACAAAAATAAGGAAAATACGAGCTAATAAGGGATAAAAGTTCGCTAATCCCGAATAACTGGCTCCATATTTTCTGAAAAAAGAGGAGGTTTCTGAAAGAACCTCCTTTTTTTCTAGCGTTTTTCATGATATAATAGGCGGGAATATAAAGGAGGAAGTATGGTCAGAAGAGATTTATTTCGAAATATTTTCATTGTTTTTTTATTGGCAATGATTTTTGTACTCCTTCGTCTATTTTGGTTTACTCCCCATCATGTGACTGAAAAAGATGTCCAAAAGGGCTTGGAAGCAGTTGATTATGTGTTGGCTTTTAACCAAAATGAAATCCCCAATGAAAGTATTGTTTTATACGAAGTCGATCAGAAAGAATATGTCGGACGTGTCATCGCTCAAGATGGTGAAAGAGCAGTCTATATGGATGATGTCCTCTATATTAACCATCAGGTCAAGGATGAACCCTATATTCGTAGTATGAAAAACACCTATCAAGGAAAAGCCAGTAACACTGGGAATCTCTTTACAGAAGATTTCACCATTGAATCTTTGACTCAGTCCAATCAAGATGTTATTGGGCAAGAGGAGTTTTTAATTTTAAATGATAACCGCCTCAACCATGATGACAGTCGTGAGTTTGGCCTGATTCAAAAAGAGCAAATTAAAGGCGTGATTAGCTTTCGTTTGACACCCTTGGGGCGTTTCGGTTTTATAGATGTGGAGTAATAAATGGCATACGTTTTAGAAATTTTACCTAGTTTGTTGCAGGGTGCAACTGTCACCCTGCAAGTTTTTAGTTTAGTCTTGATTTTGTCCATTCCCTTAGGAATTTTAGTAGCCTTTATTATGCAAATTGATTCGAAGCCGTTGCGTTGGTTACTATCGATTTATATTTGGGTGATGCGCGGAACCCCGTTGTTACTGCAGTTGATTTTTATCTATTATATTTTGCCAAGTATTGGCATTCGGATTGATCGGATGCCGGCTGCGATTATTGCCTTTACGCTAAATTATGCAGCCTACTTTGCGGAGATTTTCCGAGGTGGAATTGATTCCATTCCTCAAGGTCAATATGAGGCAGCTAAGGTACTTAAGTTTAGCCCTTTCCAGACGATTCAGTACATTATTCTTCCTCAAGTTACGAAGATTGTTTTACCAAGTGTCTTTAATGAAATTATGGCCTTGGTCAAGGATACCTCCTTGGTATATGCCCTGGGCGTTACGGACCTTATCTTGGTCAGTCGTACCGCAGCCAATCGCGATGCCAGCTTGGCCCCAATGTTCGTAGCTGGAGCTATTTACCTTATTATGATTGGGGTGGTGACCCTTGTTTCTCGAAAAGTTGAACAAAAATATGCCTATGATCGCTAAGGAGGTTGCATGCTAGAATTAAAAAATATTAATAAACGCTTTGGGGAACGGCAAATCCTCAAAGATTTTAACTTGAATGTACCTGAGAAGAAAATCCTAGCTATCGTGGGTCAGTCAGGAGGAGGTAAAACCACCCTCTTGCGGATGTTGGCAGGACTAGAAACCATTGATAGCGGACAAGTGCTCTACAATGGGAAGGAAATCTCAGCCAGTGAGCTGGCGAGTATGAACCTCTTGGGCTTTGTATTCCAGGACTTCCAACTCTTCCCACACATGACCGTCCTCACCAACTTGACCCTATCCCCAGTTAAAACGATGGATATGGATCCTGCTCAGGCCGAGCAAAAAGCTCGGCAACTGCTGGAGCGACTTGGTTTGGAAGAACACGCAGACCACTATCCACACGCTCTCTCTGGCGGGCAAAAGCAACGGGTAGCCTTGGCGCGTGCCATGATGATTGAACCAGAAATTATTGGCTACGATGAACCAACCAGTGCCCTAGATCCAGGACTCCGTCTGGAAGTCGAAAAACTGTTAATCCAAAACCGAGAAATGGGGATGACTCAGATTGTCGTTACTCACGATATGCAATTTGCTCAGAATATCGCTGACGAAATTCTCGAAGTCATTCCCCAATAGGAGGGCTCTACATGAAACGGATTATCGGATTTCTGATTTTACTTCCCTTATTGGTTTTGACGGCCTGTAGCAGTCGGGTGACGGATCCCACAATAGATGCTTGGGAAACATACCAAGAACGAGGCGAGCTGACCATCGGCTTTGACAACACCTTCGTACCTATGGGCTTCCAAGAAAAAAATGGAGACAATGTCGGTTTTGACATTGACCTGGCCAACCGTATATTTGAAAACCAAGGCCTTAAAGTCAATTGGCAACCCATTGACTGGGACATGAAAGAAACCGAACTCAACAATGGTACCATTGACCTCATCTGGAACGGCTATACCCAAACCGAAGAACGAGCAGAAAAAGTAAACTTTAGCCTTCCTTACATGGCCAACGAACAAGTCTTGGTTACCAAAAAATCATCCGGTATCCAGACAACTGCAGCCATGAAGGACAAAGTCCTCGGAGCTCAGGCAGGATCCTCTGGTTACCTCAAATTTGAGGAATTTCCAGACCTGCTTAAGCAGTATGTCAAAAACAACGCTGCAACCCAATATCAGAGCTTCAACGAAGCCTTGATTGACTTGGAGAACGACCGCATCGACGGCCTCCTTATCGACCGTGTCTACGCCAACTATTACCTAACCCAAAAAGGAGTCCTCGAAGACTACAATGTCTTCCCAGTTGGCTTCCCAGAAGAAGCCTTCGCAGTTGGTGTTCGCAAAACCGATAAGACCCTCCAAGAACACCTCAACCAAGGAATGGTCCAACTCTATCAAAACGGCCAATTCCAAGAAATATCTAATAAATGGTTTGGAGACGACGTTGCCAGCAAGCAGCTAAAAGAAGCCGCTAAGAAATAATCAATAAAGAATGACAGTGAGAGGGTGAAAACCCTCTTTTTTGACCATTCAGGACGTTTCAATGACCGTTTGGGAAATAGGAATCAATCGCTGAAAATTTGTTATATACTTTATGTAACGGTTGCAACTGATAATAATGGAAGGAGTTTTATTATGAAAGTTGGAATAAAACATTTTGAAAAAAAACATGATTTAAAACTTGAGTTGATTACTGGAGGGGTTCGAGTAACAGTTGGTGAATTTGGTCAAGCAGTCGGTATCTGTACACTGAGTGGTGCTATGGCTGGGAGTGTTATTCCTGGAATAGGGACTGCTGCAGGTGCTATTCTTGGGGCTCAATATTGTACAGCTGGTTGGCTGTTTGCAAGAGCATACTAATGTCAATTTAGTTTCAAAACCAGAATGCTCAAAGTAGTTTGAAATCTGAGGTAAGTTGATGAGTGGTGAACTAATGTTTATCAAAGATGCTTAACAATTACTAAATTTTGAATTATATAGAGTATAAATAATATGCTTTGTTATTAAAAAATATATTGAAAAGAGAGGATAGTCAAAATGATAAATTCACAATTAAATCTTACATATTATGAAAAATTGGATACTAAAAACTTAGTGGAGGTGCGAGGAGGAGGAGCAAGAGAAGGGGATATGTTTTTAAGTGCTGCTGCTGGAGCAGCAAATGGAATAGCTATGTGCGCACAATTTGGTTTGTATATTCCATGGCAGGGATATGCAGTTTGTGCAGTAGGTGGTGCCGCGTCAAATTTGATTTGGCCTCGTTAGTGGAGTAGTTTGACTGAATATGTTTAGAATTAAACCTTTAACACAAAGTTCTAAAATCGTATCAGATTATCTTGCTAAATTCCTAGAAACTGGGAATTTTGTGGTTCCGATAGCTCTTCTCGTACTAAGTATTTCTAATGCATTGATTTCAGTTAATGAAATTCTGGCTAAAATTTTTGGAAGTATATCTCTTTTTACTATTATCCTATATTTGACTATGTATGTATATGTAACGCTCTGTTCTAACTATCAATTTTTAAAAGATCGATTTCACGATAACAGACGTTAATTCTATAGGCATTTGATTCCTAAAAATTAATTAGACTTAATTCAACTACATTAAGAACGAAAATAAATCTGAGAATCTTTCAATATATAGTATATTGATTAGAGGCTAGTTAATGTGTTATTGAATTAGACTAAGAGGAAATATTATGAAAAATATTATTCGGTTTTCAATCATCGAATGCATTTCCATGCTTTTACTATATCTACTGGGGATTTGGGTTGGTTTTTCACTTACTAAGATTGTTCTTCTAGCTTTACTTAATTTTTCATATCAACTATTAGCTATGATTGTGGTAAGTAGAACTTCAAGTGTTGTTCTTCCTTTAAGACAGGTTTTTCAGAATTTAATGAATTATATTAAATATACTATTGTTATTCCGGTTTTAATTGTTTTTCTCCTTATCATACAAATGAAGACGATGTCTATCGAACTTAGATTTATATATCTAAGTCTACTCATCATGGTCTATACAATCGGATCTATTTTTTCCCTGAGCTCCACTTTTAAGAGAAAAAAATTTTTAGGTAGATGGTGATTGCTAAAATCTGCTTAAAGTTGGTCGAGATTTTTGGAGTAAAATTAATTTGTTTGAAGGAAAACTAGGGAATAGAATTTAAATGTTTTATCATAGGAGGTGCTATTGGTGGATGGAATACGTAAAACCCAAATTATTCATACATAACTAAAAAACTTCCAGAATCGCTGATACATCATGGTTTCTGGAAGTTTTTGATTTTCACCCATTAGGTGAGACTTTTGACTGGACAAAAAAGGATTTCCCCTTTATGATATAAGCGCAAACCAAATCAAAATAGAAAGGAAACCCATATGTTCAGTCTAACAAATTACAATTCTAAAAACAACACTTTTTCTTTTGATGGTGGAAATCTAACGAATTACGGAGGATTACTTCTCTTTAAAGTACTTTTTGACCTCCTGAATCTGAAAGATTTAATTTCTAAATACTTAGTTACTAATGATCAACGCCAATATCTTCGGTACTCAGATACAAACATTATTATCCAACTCCTATTCCAAATCCTAGCTGGTCATGATACAGACTATGCCTGTCAAGAATTGAAAGAAGATGCTTATTTCTATCAGCTGCTAGAACCTGGACAGCTGGCCTCTCAACCAACCTTGTCACGTTTCTTTTCTCGTGCTACTGAAGAAACGATTGCAGCTTTAAGACAGATTAACTTTGAACTTCTCCAAATCTTTTTACAATTTCATCAAGTGGGGAATCTTATCATTGATATTGATTCGACTCATTTTACAACCTATGGAAAACAAGAAGGCTCGGCTTACAATGCTCATTACCGTGC
>NZ_SPPZ01000040.1 GCF_004570525.1 Streptococcus sp. WM07
TACATTTTTATCCCTAGAACAATTTGGTGAATAATAAAAATCATCAGAAATTCCAGTTGATTATTGGTTGTTTCTGATGATTTTTTAGGCATTTACACAGATTCTTCTGAGGTATGAATAATTTGGGTTTAAGACGATACCTTATTCTCCAAGTGTTTTGCTACTTTTTGTTTTTCAAATGATAATTCGGGGTTGTTTCCAATCTCTACATGTTATAATGCTGTTTAAAGGGGGATATGCTATGAGTGTGAAGGAAATGATTGGAAAAAGAATTAGGGCAGAAAGAGAAAGAAAAGGCTTTTCTCGGGAGAGTCTGTGTGGATGTGAGGAAGAGTTGACGGTTCGTCAGTTGGCTCGGATTGAATTGGGAGAGTCCCTTCCTTCAATCGTTAAGTTAGAATATATCGCTCAGGTTTTAGACACCAATATAACAACGCTTTTGGCGGGTGAAAGTATCAGTATTCCCGATGAGTATTTTACCATGAAATACCAACTGTTCAAATTTCCAACCTATGGGGATAAGGAACGCTTGGCTAAGAAGATACAAATGGTGGAAGATATTTATGAAAAATATTTTGATTATTTGCCGGAAGAAGAACTTTTTATGTTGGAGTTGGTTGACAATACATTGGATTATCGATCGACAGGCAAGACAGCAGCAGCAGAAGATGTTTTTGAAGATTTTTTTAAACAGTTATTTTTGAAAAAACAGTATACTGTAAATGATTTATTGTTAGTTTCATATTATGCACTTCAGTGTCAAAATAGGGATTATGATAAAAACTTGTTAAAACCTTTGGAGATACGTGTTTTAGAACAGGAGGTTTCAGGAGATGAGTACTATAATGCAGAACTGTTGGGAACGCTAACTGCAATAGCAGGGGTGTATTTGGATCATGCAGAGTATTCCAATATAAAAAGGCTATCAGATAGAATGCATATTCTTATTGCGGAGACACAGATACATACTGCTAAACCGGCGGCTCTTATTTTTGTCCATTCTTTATAATGAATTCATAAAGTTTGAAAGCGCCTTATTTAGATGTTGGATTTTCAGCTTTGAACAGTCGATAAGGTTTATTCGATTAATGATGTGGTTGCCAAATATAGATATCAACACAAATGATAAAGCAAGGGTGTGAAACTAGAGTTGTGCTACAATAAAATTAGAAAAACGGAGGTCTAGTCATGAAAAATACTCAATCAAATAATCAGGAATTAAAGCAAATCTTTCTACTCATTATAGTGTTGGGTCCTTTGACAGCCATGATGATGGATAGTAGACCGCTGGTATCCGCTATTTGTATAGCCTTTATTTTGTTGCTTGCCTTGAAAGGTCTGGTAAGTGTAAGTCGTAAGTAGGAATTATGCGCCAAGAGACTGGGCAAAAACTAGCAATTTCTGGCTTAGCTTGAAATTTGAATAAATAGAAAACAGCTTAGAATCAACGTTTTTAATAACGTAATTCTAAGCTGTTTTCTATTTCGAAGGCTTTTTGCCCAGCCTCTTTTAGGTTCTATAATAAGTTGTGTGGAATCCCTGAAAACTGACAAAGAACCGATTTTTAGTATCCCCCAATCTTTTTTAAACTGTCTGACTTTTATGATCTTTGTCCAAGTGGTTGACAGGAGGGCTGGGAAAGACTATAATTAGAATTATTCTAAATAAAGATAAAGGAGTGGCGGTTATGGCAGTGTTTACGGTGGAATCTCTGGGCTTTTCAGATAAGGAGCAGATGATTTTGCAAGCGATTGATTTTTCGGTTCAAGAGGGAGAGCGGTTAACACTGGTTGGCCCATCTGGTAGCGGTAAGAGTAGTATTTTGAAGCTCTTGGGAGGGCTGATTTCTCCGAGTCAGGGGCAGGTCCTGTATCAGGGTAGTAATCTGGCTGACTTGGATATGCCGCTCTATCGTCAGGAGGTGTCTTATTGTTTCCAGCAGCCGGTTTTGTTTGGCAAGACGGTCGCGGATAATTTGGCCTTCCCCTTCGAGGTGCGGCAGCTAGCTTTTGATCATCAGCGGGCGGTCCAAGCTTTGCGGAGGGTCAACCTTTCTGAAACTTTTTTAAACAAGAACATTACGGATTTGTCCGGTGGGGAAAAACAAAGGGTGGCTTTGGTTCGAAATTTACTATTTGAGCCAAAGGTTTTACTGCTGGATGAAATAACGGTAGGGTTAGATGCGGGGACCAAGGAGGTCGTGCATGATCTAATTGATGAGTCCCACGCATCCGGGAAAACGATCATTGAAGTGACCCACGACGCTACAGAAATTGCGGCGGCTGAGAAAGTATTGCAAATTGAAGGAGGAAGGTTAGTTCTATGACAAATGTATCGGTTGATAATCTATCGCTAGTCTTGATTTTTACCCTGGTTCTGGTAGCCATGGGGATTAGTCAGAAGGAAAAGCTGGGGCTGACCAAGGATATTGCCATGGCTGTACTTCGGACAGTTGTGCAATTGATTTTAGTGGGTTATGTTCTCCAGTTTATCTTCCAGGTTTCCAATGTCTTTTTGAGCCTGGCCATGGTGCTGGTGATTCTCTACAATGCTAGTAGCCAGGCCAATAAGCGCAATCCCAATCCCAATAAGAAACAGCTTTATCCTTTCCTAGCTCTTTTGGTCTCCACAGGTTTAACTTTGGGGATCCTGGTGGCTTCTGGAGCGATTCAGTTTATCCCATCGCAGGTAATTCCGATTTCGGGGATGTTGGCCAGCAATGCCATGGCAGCTGTTGGGCTATCCTACCGGTCCATGCATCGTCTGTTTACAGATAACCGCCAGCAGGTACTGGAAAAATTAAGTCTCGGGGCGTCTGTGAAGCTAGCTTCCCAAGATATTTTAAGAGAGAGCATCCGGACGGGGATGCAGCCAACCATTGATTCTGCTAAAACAGTGGGGCTTGTCAGTCTACCCGGGATGATGTCTGGCTTGATTTTTGCGGGGGTCGATCCGGTGCATGCGATTCGTTACCAGATCATGGTGATGTTTATGTTGCTGTCGGCAACCAGTCTGGCGGCTGTTATCGCCTCCTACTTTGCCTACCGGACCTATTTCACCAGTAAGGCCCAGTTGGATTTTGAATAGCTTCCTGTTGGTGACTTCGAGAATCATCTTATTTCCGCAAACGATTTTGCATTCAAACGAGGTGGCGAGACCTAGCTATCAGAAAAGCTTAGGCAAGGCCTAGCTAACGCCGGGTGAAGAAAAAAGGAAAGACTGGATTCCTGACATAAGGGCTCCAGTCTTTCTTTTGGTCAGGAAACTGGCTGGAATGGCTTGGTTATCCTGATTTTTTTATGGTATAATGGGGTTAATTTATTGTTAAAGTGAGGCAGATGATGAGCTTTTATAATCACAAAGAAATTGAGCCCAAATGGCAGAAGTTCTGGGCGGAGAATCAGACTTTCCGGACTGGAATGGATGCGGATAAACCCAAGTTTTATGCCTTGGATATGTTCCCTTATCCGTCTGGAGCGGGTCTCCATGTAGGGCATCCAGAAGGTTATACAGCGACGGATATTTTGAGTCGTTACAAGCGGGCTCAGGGTTATAATGTCCTTCATCCGATGGGATGGGACGCTTTTGGTCTACCTGCGGAGCAGTATGCCATGGATACCGGGAATGATCCTGCGGAATTTACGGCGGAGAATATTGCTAACTTTAAGCGCCAGATTAATGCCCTTGGTTTCTCGTATGACTGGGACCGTGAGGTGAATACGACGGATCCGAATTATTACAAGTGGACGCAGTGGATTTTTACCAAGCTTTATGAGAAGGGTTTGGCTTATGAAGCTGAGGTGCCTGTTAACTGGGTTGAGGAATTGGGGACAGCGATTGCCAACGAAGAGGTGCTTCCAGATGGAACTTCTGAGCGTGGGGGTTATCCGGTTGTCCGCAAGCCAATGCGTCAGTGGATGTTGAAGATTACAGCCTATGCGGATCGCTTGTTGAAGGACTTGGAAGAGCTAGATTGGCCTGAGTCTATCAAGGATATGCAGCGGAACTGGATTGGTAAGTCTTCTGGAGCGACTGTTCATTTCAAGATTAAGGGTCATGAGGAGACTTTCTCTGTCTTTACAACTCGTGTGGACACGCTTTTTGGAGCTAGCTACGCTGTTTTGGCTCCGGAACATGCCTTGGTGGATGTGATTACTACCCCTGAGCAGGCAGAGGCTGTGGCTGAGTACAAGCGTCAAGCGAGTCTCAAGTCAGACTTAGCTCGGACGGATTTGGCCAAGGAGAAGACAGGTGCCTTTACGGGTGCTTATGCCATCAACCCTGCCAATGGCAAGGAGATTCCAATCTGGATCGCCGATTATGTTTTGGCTAGCTACGGAACAGGTGCGGTGATGGCGGTTCCGGCTCATGATGCGCGTGACTGGGAATTTGCTAAGGTTTATGATCTTCCTCTCCTCCCTGTTATTGAGGGTGGCGATGTTGAGAAGGAGGTCTATACTGGAGATGGGCCGCATATTCATTCAGAATTTTTAGATGGTTTAAATACTGAAGAGGCTAAAGCCAAGATGACGGCTTGGTTAGAAGAAAAAGGGATGGGAGAAGAGACCATCACTTACCGTCTACGTGACTGGCTCTTTAGTCGCCAACGTTATTGGGGGGAGCCTATTCCAATTATTCATTGGGAAAATGGAACTTCCACAGCTGTTCCAGAAGACCAGCTACCGCTAGTCCTTCCCAAAACAAACGACATTAAGCCGTCTGGTACCGGGGAAAGTCCACTAGCCAACCTTACCGATTGGTTGGAAGTGACACGGGAAGATGGTGTTAAAGGTCGTCGGGAAACCAACACTATGCCGCAATGGGCTGGTTCCAGTTGGTATTACCTCCGCTACATCGACCCTCACAATACAGAGAAGTTGGCCGATGAGGAGTTGCTCAAGATGTGGTTGCCAGTTGATATCTATATTGGTGGTGCCGAGCATGCCGTTTTACACTTGCTCTATGCCCGCTTCTGGCACAAGTTCCTTTATGACCTCGGCGTGGTTCCAACCAAGGAGCCATTCCAAAAACTCTTTAACCAAGGGATGATTTTGGGAACCAGCTATCGTGATGGCCGAGGTGCTTTGGTCGCAAGCGATAAGGTCGAAAAACGAGATGGATCCTTCTTTAATAGTGAGACTGGTGAAGAATTGGAGCAAACACCAGCTAAGATGTCTAAATCCCTCAAAAACGTTGTCAATCCTGACGATGTGATTGAGCAATTCGGGGCGGACACACTACGGGTTTATGAAATGTTTATGGGGCCATTGGATGCTTCCATCGCTTGGAGTGAAGAAGGGCTAGAAGGAAGCCGAAAATTCTTGGATCGGGTTTATCGTCTCATTACGAGCAAGGAAATCACTGATCAAAACGATGGCCAGCTAAACAAGGTTTATCATGAAACGGTTAAGGCTGTGACTGAGCAGATTGAAGATTACAAATTTAACACTGCTATTGCCCAATTGATGATCTTCGTCAATGCAGCGAACAAGGCCGATAAGCTCTATAAAGGTTATGCCCAATGCTTTGTGCAACTTTTGGCACCATTTGCCCCACACTTGGCAGAAGAACTTTGGCAAACCCTGACTGCTTCAGGTGAGTCCATTAGCTATGTGGCATGGCCAAGCTATGATGAAAGCTTCTTGGTGGAAGCCGAAGTTGAAATCGTTGTTCAAATCAAAGGTAAGGTTCGCGCTAAACTTATGGTTGCCAAAGACCTTTCCAAAGAAGACCTAGAAGCAACAGTCCTCGCCAATGAAAAAGTTCAATCCGAAATTGAAGGAAAAGAAATCATCAAAGTTATCGCAGTACCAAATAAACTGGTTAATATTGTTGTGAAATAATTGAAAAGCTAGGAACCGATGCTCAAGAGCGTTGATTCCTAGCTTGATTATTTTTTTATATGATATTGCATCGGTTAAATCCCTTGTTTTTCGAAGTGATTCTGTCACCACCTTTTTCAGGATGGTCCAACTTTTATCGATAGGATTCAGTTCTGGGGAACAAGGTGGTAGAGGTAAAAAGAAGTGTCCATTACAACTAGAAAGCTCATCTAATATCTTCTTATAAATTTATTTGAATATTGGGAACTTGGTGATTTTGAAAACATCTGAATGATTGTTGATGGGGTGTCTGAAACAGACATCTTGAATCTCCTAGAAATTGCATGAAAACATGATAAAAAGATTACAGTTTTCAGTTTTACTTCATCAATATGGAACAAGAGAAAGGATTTACCAATTTTAATCCTTGACAAACCAATCCCAACAAACTATAATCTTGACAGTTAATTCACAAAAGTCGAATTAGACTATACCAATTTTGGAGGAATTCAATTATGTGTGGAATTGTTGGTGTTGTGGGAAATTTCCAGGCAACTGATATTCTTTTGCAAGGATTAGAAAAGCTTGAGTACCGTGGATACGATTCAGCAGGTGTTTATGTTTCAAATGGTGCCAACTCTGGTCGTTTGGTGAAAGCCAATGGTCGGATTGTGGATTTGGAAGCCAAGGTTGGTGCAAGCCTTGAAGGTTTTACTGGGATTGGTCATACCCGTTGGGCAACTCACGGGAAACCAAGCGAACTCAATGCCCATCCGCATCAATCAGAATCTGGTCGTCTGGTCATGGTTCATAACGGTGTCATTGAGAATTATGCAGAAATCCGTGATGAATACTTAGCTGGGCACCAGTTCCAAGGTCAGACGGATACCGAAATTGCAGTACACCTTGTTGGCCATTTTGTTGATACCGAAGGGTTGAGCGTTTTGGAAGCTTTTAAAAAAGCTCTAAATATCATTGAAGGTTCTTACGCTTTTGCTCTGATGGACACTGAGAATCCAGAAGTTCTTTATGTAGCTAAGAATAAATCGCCACTCTTGATTGGCTTGGGTGATGGTTACAATATGGTGGGCTCAGATGCCATGGCTATGATTCGTGAAACCAGTGAATTTAAAGAAATTCATGACAAGGAATTGGTTGTTGTGGAGAAAGACCAAGTCACTATCACGGATTATGCAGGCAATCCGGTAGAGCGTGATAGCTATACTGCGGAGTTGGATTTGTCCGATATTGGTAAAGGTACTTATCCTTACTATATGCTGAAAGAAATCGATGAGCAACCAACCGTGATGCGTAAACTCATCTCCACTTATGCGGATGCTGATGGCAAGATGAAGGTTGATCCAGCTATCGTTCAAGCAGTACAAGAAGCAGACCGTCTCTACATTATCGCTGCGGGAACTTCTTATAATGCAGGATTTGCCTCTAAGAAAATGTTGGAAGAATTGACGGATACTCCAGTGGAGTTGGGAATTGCTTCTGAGTGGGGATATGAGATGCCACTCTTGAGTCAAAAACCGCTCTTTATCTTCTTGACTCAATCAGGAGAAACTGCTGATAGCCGTCAGGTTTTGGTGAAGGCTAATGAGATGGGGATTCCAAGTTTGACGGTGACCAATGTCCCTGGCTCTACTCTATCCCGTGAAGCGACATATACACTTCTTCTTCATGCGGGGCCAGAAATTGCCGTTGCCTCTACGAAAGCCTACACTGCGCAGATCGCAGCCCTTGCCTTTTTAGCTAAAGCAGTTGGTGAGGCCAATGGAAATGTGAAAGCTGAAGCTTTTGATTTGGTGCATGAATTGTCAATTGTAGCGCAATCCATTGAGGCTAGTCTATCTGAAAAAGACTTGATTGACAGCAAGGTTCGGAGTCTTTTGGAAACAACCCGCAATGCTTTTTATATCGGTCGTGGTCAGGATTACTATGTAGCGATGGAAGCTAGTCTTAAATTGAAAGAAGTATCTTATATCCAGACCGAAGGATTTGCGGCGGGTGAATTGAAACACGGAACAATTTCCTTGATTGAAGAGGGGGTTCCAGTTATTGCCTTATTATCTGCGAATGAAAAAGTAGCAGCTCATACTCGTGGAAATATTGCCGAAGTGCAAGCGCGTGGTGCCAATGTCTTGACGATTGTGGAAGAAGGTGTGGCGCGTGAGGATGACGATATTATTGTTAACCAAGTTCATCCGTATCTCTCTACGATTGCGATGGTTATCCCAACCCAGTTGATTGCTTATTACGCGACTCTTCATCGTGGTTTGGATGTGGATAAACCACGGAACTTGGCTAAATCTGTAACAGTCGAGTAGAAGAGCCTCGGTTCCAACTTTTAGAATAGAAGTTGGACACCTTGTAAGGTTTATAGATGATAAAGAGGATGGTCTGGGACCATCCTCTTTTTGAGATATTAGATCTTTAAAAGGGAGGGGCAATGCTGCCTGTTTCTTTACTCGGAATTACCGAGTTCATTATTTTTGTGAATATTTCATCTATTATTTTCGAATAGATAAGGGAAGAGTAGAGGTGCTTTATTGGTTTTTCCTTGACTTTTTAGGGGCATAGGTCTATTCTAATAGTATAAATAATAGTATAGATGATGCAGTTTATTCAGCTTAATATGAGGAGGATTTATGAAAAAGAAACCGATATTTTTATATATTTTATTGGGATTATCAACTTTGGGCTTATTGATGAATATCTATGGTTTTATTCAACTTCCAAATATTCTCAAGGCATGGAATGAGTTTCTAACTGATGAGACAATGCTCCAACAATTGGGGGGGGTGGAAGTTGTCAAGCTTCAAATTGCTACATTGGAATGGTCAAGGAGCCCTCTGTCTCTCTCTTTGACTGCAACGACAACGATTCTTTTTGGAGTTTCTGCTTTCTTTTTATTTTTCAAAAAGGATATTGAGAAATCTGTCTATAGTTACCTTGCAATGCGTGTCGCAGTGCTTGTAAGTGCTATGTTTGCTGTTATGAGTTCTAATCAAATGGCTCGTTCATTATTGAAAAATAAAGAAAGATTAGCGGAAACCTTGAATGCTAATAAATATGCTGCGATTATATCTGTGGTTATTTTTCTACTCCTATCTGCGCTTGCTTATTTTGGATTGCGTCGTTACCAGAAGAGTTTGGAAGACGAAGTTCTTGAAACAGAGGTGTTCTAATGCAGGAGTTGACCTTTGTTTATATTAGTCTTAGCGGTAATACAGAAAGTTTTGTCACGCGCCTCCAAACTTATTTACTCATCCAAAATCCTAGTTTGACTATCAATTTGATTGATGTTAAAGCTTTGGTCAAGGAGGAGCAAGAATTCTTTTTGCTGAATAAACCCTATGTTACTTTTATTCCCACCTATTTGGAAGGTGGGAATGGGCTTGATAGTGGAGATGTGGAAATTCTGACTACCGATGTTCGAGATTTCATGGCCTATGGGGAGAATTCCTTTTATTGTCTAGGAGTTATCGGTAGTGGGAATCGTAATTTTAACCAACAGTATTGTTTGACAGCTCAACAATATAGCCAGCAATTCTCGATTCCCGTATTAGATACGTTTGAAATGAGGGGAATGCAGAATGATGTAGAACGCATCGCCCATAAAATCCTGGGAGCTTATGCACAAATTCATTCTTAATCGTTGAAAACACCCAGTTGCTCTGAGAAATGAGCAACTGGGTGTTTTGTTGTTTATCGCATGGTGACAAATTCTTCAGATCCTGTTGGATGAATGGCGACGGTTGCATCAAAGTCTGCTTTGGTTGCTCCCATTTTAATAGCTACGGCGAAGCCCTGAATCATTTCGTCAACACCATAGCCAATACCATGAAGTCCTATTACCTGTTCTTCTTTACCAAGGGTAACAAGCATCAGTTTAACAGGTTGACGGTGTTGGGTAACCGCTGTATACATGGATGCAAAAGTTGAGGTATAAGTTTTAATATGCTCGGCTCCATATTTTTGGATGGCTGCTTTTTCGGTGAGTCCGACACTTCCAATAGCTGGATGGGAAAAGATTACAGTTGGAATCGTGTTGTAGTCCATTTTAGCGTTCGTTTGCCCATTAAAGAGACGTTCAGCCAGAGTTCGTCCGGCTTTGATTGCTACCGGTGTTAATTCTTTTTCACCTGTGACATCGCCGAGTGCGTAGATACCAGGACTGCTTGTATTTTGGTAGGCATCGACTTGGATAAAGCCACGCTCTGTTTGTTTGACACCGGCTGCTTGCAAGTTCAGACCAGTAGTATTTGGCTCACGTCCGATAGCCCAAAGGACAGTCTCGCTAACATGTGTACTCCCATCTTCAAAGCTTAATTGAATACCATCTGAGACTTTTTGAGCTTGCTGCACAACCTTGTGGCGATGGAGGTGAATCTGCTCGGCTTCCATTTCTTGTAGCAATCCGTCGAGGATGTAGGAATCTAGATAACGCAAAGGAGCATCTTGGCGGACAAAGAGATCTACTTGAACTCCAAGACTAGCCAGCATACCAGCCATTTCGACGGCGATGTAACCTGCTCCAACAATTGCGATGGATTTTGGAAGCTCTTCCCAAGCAAAGACATCATCAGAGACGAAACCAAGCTCTTTCCCTGGAATATCCGGTATGCTAGGTTTGGCACCTGTGGCAATGAGGATGTGTTTAGCACGGATAAGCTCCCCATTGACCTCAACTGTTTGTGGATCAACAAAGCGAGCATAGCCTTCAATGACCTCTACCCCATTTCGTTCAAATTGGCCGCCGTAGGAATTACGGGAGCGCTCTACATAGGCTTCACGATTTTTTCGCAAGGTAGCAAAGTCAAACTGGGTGTCTGAGGATGTGAAACCATAATTTGCACCGTATTTTGTATAGACGTCTGCTACAGAGGCGCCGTACCACATGATTTTCTTGGGAACACAACCAAGATTGACACAAGTGCCCCCAAGAAGATTCCCTTCAATAACAGCTGCCTTAGCTCCATACATGGCTGCCCGATTGACAGTTGCAATACCACCAGATCCTCCCCCAATCGAGAGGATATCATATTCTTTTACCATACTATTTACTCCTTTACCCCTATTTTACAATTTTAGCTTCAGAAATACTTAATTTTGATATGAAAAAGACTTTGCCGTTCGGCAAAGCCAAGAAGAGTTTACAACTCCGCAATTTGGGTGATATCGACTTCTGCAAGGGTATCGTTCCCGAACATGGTAATCATCATTTTCACCTTGTTATGATCAATTTCTGTGATTTTACCAGTGTAGTCTGTGAAGGCACCATCGATGATACGGACGGTATCTCCTTCTTTGAAGTCTAGGTTCAAGTCTTCAACCGTTTGACCCATAGAGACTAGGATGGCACGGATTTCCTCTTCCAATAATGGTGTTGGTTTCGAACGGTTTCCGTGAGAGCCAACAAAACCAGTAACGTTTGGTGTGTTCCGAACGACAAACCAAGCCTCATCGGTCATGACCATTTCAACTAGAACATAACCAGGGAAGCGATTTTCTTCGACTTCCTTCTTTTTTCCATTTTTCTCAACCTGAACAGTTTGAGTCGGAATTTCAACGCGAAGAATATTCTCTAACATATTGTAGGTCTGTGCACGCTGGAGAAGATTCTCCTTGACCTTATTTTCATACCCAGAGTAGGTTTGAAGAACAAACCATCCCTTGTCAAAACTATCTAACATGGACATTCCTTTCCTATATAAAAAAGCCCGAAGGCTTGGGTGTTTTCTTCTCAATTATAACAAAAAAACTCCCGAACTTGGGGAGTTTTTATCGATTCTTATCGGAAAAAATCCAATAAAAGATTAAAGACTCTTGATACAGCCTGGTCAAATAGGAAAATGACAAGGATGAAAAAGGCAGAGTATTGTAGGACAGACCAAAAGTCAGTCCAGCGTTGTTTTCGATTGGGCCAAGTGGTATCCCGCAAGACCCGGAAGGTATCGAGGACAAATCTCATTGGTATCTCCTAACGTGTTTCTTTATGAGTGGTATATTTGCTGCAATGTTTGCAGAATTTATTAACTTCGAGCCGTGTTGGTTTGGGATTACTGCTAAGCTTGATGGAGTAATTCCGTGAGCCACAAACCGTGCAGGCTAAACTTGCTTTTTTTAGTGCCATGATGCCTCCAGTAGTCCTATTATAGCAAGATTTAAAATTCTTGCCAAGTTTTAATACGGGGAAACAGCGGCTCAGGCTAAAAGCCTATAGGATTTGGTGTTTCATGTCTATTGGAAAAGTCCGGTAAAGTTATCCCAAAGGTTCTTAGCTTTTTCTGGGAGCTGGGCGCTGTTTAAAGCTTCTTTAGCCTGATCGACCATGGTTTGAGCCTGATTTTGGACATCGTTTAAGAAACTATTGAGATTATTCGAGTTGTTTGTCTCCTCTTGCTCATACAAATTGACAGGGGCAATACCGTTAGCAGCATAGGCATTTTGAACAGTGAAATTGCTGCCTTCCGTATAGGGGAGGACACTAGCGGCCAGACTTTGGAAGATGGTTGCTGCTTCAGTTGATGAGGTTCCGGTTAAGTAATGTTCCTGATCAGTTTCAGGAAAACCGATCCATTGGCTGATGACTACGTCGGGGGTATAACCGATAACCCACTGGTCGCTTGAGACATCTGGGTTGAAATCAGTTTCCATGGTTCCGGTTTTACCAGCCATGGTGTAGCCGGCAGGAGCTGCATAGATACCGGTTCCATTGGTAAAGGTTCCTAACATCATTTGGTTCATTTTATCTGCATCAGAGTTGGACATGACTCGTGTAGAATTGGATTTATGGGTCTTGATAATCTGGCCACTGGCATTTTCGATTTTGGTGATTAAATGGGCATCACGCATGATCCCATTATTGGCGAAGGCCCCATAGGCCTGAGCCATTTGAAGCGGATTTGTCTCAAAACCGCTACCTAATGCCATCCCGAGAGTTGGAGTATCACTGGCTAATCTGAGGCCGAACTTTTTAGCACTTTCGACTCCTTTTTCAATTCCGAGCTCATCCAAGGTTGCGACAGCGGGGAGGTTGAGGGAATCGGCTAAAGCCTCATACATCGGAACCGTTGGTGTAGTTGTCATACCAGCATAGTTATCAATACTATAGTCACCATAGGTTTTTTTGCTGTTGTTTAGCTGGGTATTGATCGACCAACCAGCAGCGAGGGCTGGTGTGTAGGAAACAATGGGTTTGATGGTAGATCCTGGGCTACGCTTAGATTGGGTAGCGTAGTTAAAGCTCCGGAATTCGGGATTTTCATCAGAATTAATACGTCCCACTAAGGCACGTACTCCCCCTGTTTGTGGATCTAGGGCCACACTTCCAGATTGAGCGTAAGTGCCGTCGGTAGCTTGTGGAAAGAGGCTTTCATTGTCATAAATTAACTGCATATTGGCTTGGTAGTTTTGGTCTAACTCGGTGTAGATCCGGTAACCATTGTTCACAATATCTTCTTCGGAGAGTCCATAGGTTTTTTCGGCTTCTGCAATGACGGCATCAAAGTAGGATGGATAGCGATAGTCATCTGTCTTACCGGCATAGGTATCGGACAACTGGGAAGCCATCTCGATAGCTGCTGCCTGATCAGCTTCTTCTTGACTGATGTAGCCAGCGTTGACCATGTTTTGTAGAACCGTATTGCGTCGGTTGGTCGCATTCTCTAAGGAAGATAGTGGATTGTAGAGTTCAGGTCCTTTGAGCATCCCCGCCAAGGTTGCTGCTTGATCCAGGCTTAGTTCACTCGCAGAGATTCCGAAGTATTTCTGACTAGCATCCTCGATTCCCCAAATTCCATTTCCGTAGTAGGCATTGTTTAGGTACATGGTTAGGATTTCTTCTTTGGAGTACGCTTTTGTTAATTCTAAAGCTAAGAAGAACTCTTTCGCCTTCCGCTGGATGGTTTGGTCTTGGGATAAATAGGCGTTTTTAGCCAACTGTTGGGTAATCGTAGAGCCACCTCCGCTACGACCCGCCGTCACAATGGCTAAGGCAAAACGACCGTAATTGATACCACTATTTTCGTAGAAGGAGCGGTCCTCAGTTGCCACCACTGCTTGTTGCAAGTTTGGATTGATGGCTGTTAATTCCACATAGGTCCCCTTACGACCGGTAAGACTTCCTGCTTCATCGTCATTGTGGTCATAAATAATGGTTGTGGCTTTGAGGGCATTTTGTAAATCGTCAACATTGGCAGATTTGGCGAGGAAAAAGAGCCAGCCTCCAACAATCAAACTAAAGGATAAGATGAGGATGAGGAGGATTTTGGTCAGGTGGTAGCGCCGCCAAAAGCGGCGAAAACCAGTCCAGAATCGGCTTTTTTTCTTAGTCGCTGTGCGGCTGTTCTCGCTATCCTCAGATTCTTGAGGTGAGGGATCTGTGTAACCTTCGTTTTGGTTGCTTAAAGTTTCGTCTTCGTGTTCGGTAGCCTTAAAGAGCTGTAAAAATTGCTCAAAGGCGGATTTTAGTCTATTCATAGGGCTATTGTATCAATTTCTCCACAAGTGAACAAGAAAATGCCTTAGCTCGCAGCTTGCTTTCAGTTTTTCTTAAGCTTTCTTTCTGTTACAATGAAGGTATGAAGATTAGCATTACCATTCCTGTTGCCTGGGCAGGTCTTACTATCAAACAAGTTTTGGAGGAGCAACTGCTGATTCCTCGAAAAATCCGGCATTTTCTAAGAATGGATAAGACATTGACCCTAGATGGACAAGAGGTTCATTGGCAAAGTATCGTTGTAGAGGGGCAACTCTTGGACTTGGAGTTTAAGGAGGACTGGTACGACTCCCGCCAAGTTCAAGCTGGGCAGGCGAATCAAGTGGAGGTACTCTATGAGGATAAGCATTTAATCGTCGTCAACAAACCAGAAGGGATGAAGACCCATGCCAATCAACCTGGTGAAATGGCCTGTCTAAATCATGTTGTGGCTCATACTGGACAAACCTGCTATGTGGTTCACAGGCTAGATCAGGAGACCAGTGGTGTGTTATTGTTTGCCAAGAATCCCGTGATTCTTCCATTGCTCAATCGACTGTTGGAAAGACGCGAAATCAAACGGGAATACTGGGCTTTGGTACAAGGGAATTTTCCACAAAAACGGCAAGTTTACCGAGATTCAATTGGTCGCCATCGTCATGACCGCCGTAAGCGTAGAGTGGATACTAAGAATGGTCAGAGGGCAGAGACCATGGTGACAAGGCTCAAGTCGGGGCGGAATGCGACCTTGGTGGCCTGTCAGTTGGCAACGGGACGGACACATCAAATTCGGGTGCATTTGTCTTATCATGGTCATCCGCTTGTGGGAGATCCTTTGTATCATCCTCGTCCAAAGGGCCGGCTCATGCTCCATGCTTACCGTTTAAGTTTCGTTCATCCGTTGACACAGAAGGCTCTGGTTCTGCAAGCTTTATCGCCCAGTTTTGAAGCAAGTATAACGTTTGCACTAAATCGCTAATTTTTGTGAATTTTCTTGCTTTTTTTTCTATAAAAGAGTAAGATAAGGGAGATAAAAAATTGGAGGGAGTAGGAATATGTCACATATTCAATTCGATTATTCAAAAGTGCTCGACAAATTTGTAGCTCCGCATGAAGTGGACTACATGCAAGCACAAGTTTCAGCAGCTGACGAACTTCTACGCAAGGGAACAGGAGCTGGAAGTGACTTTACAGGCTGGTTGGACCTTCCTGAAAATTACGACAAGGAAGAGTTTGCGCGTATTCTTGAAGCGGCTGAGAAAATCAAAGCTGATAGTGAAGTCTTGGTTGTTATCGGAATTGGTGGATCTTATCTTGGTGCGAAGGCAGCGATTGATTTCTTGAACAATCATTTTGTGAACTTGCAAAGCAAGGAAGAACGCAAGGCGCCACAAATTCTTTACGCTGGAAATTCCATCTCTTCTACTTATTTGGCAGACTTGGTTGAGTATGTTGAAGATAAGGACTTCTCAGTAAACGTAATCTCTAAATCAGGTACAACTACAGAACCAGCGATTGCTTTCCGTGTTTTCAAGGAACTTTTGATTAAAAAATATGGTCAAGAAGAAGCCAATCGCCGGATCTACGCAACAACTGACCGTGAAAAAGGTGCGGTTAAAGTAGAAGCTGATGCCAATAACTGGCAAACATTTGTTGTACCAGATGATGTCGGTGGTCGTTTCTCAGTTTTGACAGCTGTAGGATTGCTTCCAATTGCTGCGTCTGGTGCAGATATTCAAGCTCTGATGGATGGAGCGAATGCTGCTCGTAAAGACTATGATTCAGCGGACTTGAAAGAAAATCAAGCTTATCAATATGCTGCAGTTCGCAATATTCTTTACCGTAAGGGATATGCGACGGAAATCTTGGTCAATTATGAGCCATCTCTTCAATACTTTAGCGAGTGGTGGAAACAATTGGCAGGGGAGTCAGAAGGAAAAGACCAAAAAGGAATTTACCCAACATCTGCAAATTTCTCCACAGACTTGCACTCTCTTGGTCAATTTATCCAAGAAGGAGCCCGTATTATGTTTGAAACAGTGGTTCGTGTAGACAAACCACGTAAAAACGTGATAATCCCTGAATTTGCAGAAGATCTAGATGGTCTAGGCTATATTCAAGGAAAAGATGTGGACTTTGTAAACAAGAAAGCAACTGACGGAGTCCTATTGGCTCACACAGATGGAGATGTGCCAAATATGTTTGTGACCCTACCTGAACAAGATGCCTTCACTCTTGGTTATGTGATCTACTTCTTCGAGTTGGCAATTGCTATTTCTGGTTACCTTAACGGAATCAATCCATTTGACCAGCCAGGTGTTGAGGCTTACAAGAAAAACATGTTTGCCCTTCTTGGGAAACCTGGATTTGAAGACTTATCTGCGGAGCTGAATGCACGTCTATAATCAAAAGAAGAGGTTGGAGACTTTCCAGCCTCTTTTATTGTAGGAAAGATCTGATTGTCAATCAACTACTGTGTCAAAGTATTTTGACCTCTTAAAAATGAAAAACTGTTACTGAAGCCCAGTCTCAAGGATTTGAATGCTCTTCAAGAACTTTTTAATGAGACTTGATCCCTCATAGGTTATAGAATGCCATCCCAGATTTCTCATGGTACATCTGGGATTCTTGCTGCTGCTTGCCTTATACTGCATGTTGTTAGATTTTTTTGCAGAGGAGTGATCGGATTTGGATTTGTAAATAAAATGAGAGTTGAAGGGAATTCGTCATTAGTGTATAAGAAAAAGGGATTGATTGTATCAGTCCCTTTAAGTATTGTTTAACCAGTTGTTTTATTTTTTGAAAAAAGAGTGCGAGATTAAAATACCTAGAACGTTATAGGTAAACCCTTGGTGAAGTATTTTATGACTTTCTAACCATTATATCACAATAAAAAATTTTTTTATAGACTAGTTTTTTATTTAAAAAGTGATATACTATAAATGTGAAAGAAATCACAATTATAAATTAAAAAATTATCGTATATTAGAAAGGGAGATTAATCATGTATTAAGAGTGAACCTAAGATTTCAGCAGAAAATTGGTTCTTTGTCAAGTTGTGTGGAATCCTTGAAAACTGACAATGTAGAATAAAGACAATCTTCTTCCTCCCCTCCTTAGAGGGGAGGGATTTTTAGATAGAGTGGACAGCAGGAGTCTGCATCCAGTA
>NZ_SPPZ01000041.1 GCF_004570525.1 Streptococcus sp. WM07
CACAGAAAAGAAAGACTTGACCTGAGAAAGGGTCCAATTCAAATTCCTGTTTCACTAAGTAAGCCAAGGAATCAATTCCTTGCCTCATATCTGTTTTACCAGTTATCAAATGAACCCGACCTAAATCGCATAAATTTATCCTAGTGAACGAGCAAGAATCTACCATATTAATCTCCATCCTGATGATTTATAAGATTAGTATAGCTAGATTTCTAGTTCGGTTAAAGATACCTTGTTATTGGGCGCTTACAATCAATAAGGTAAATTTTAAGGTGAATTTTTCCAAAAATCAGCAAAAAAGCACCCATGAGGTAAACTCTTGAGTGCTTTGAAACGTTGATAGTATCGTATTGATTAACGTTTTGAGAATTGTGAAGCTTTACGTGCTTTCTTAAGACCTGGTTTCTTACGTTCAACCATACGAGCGTCACGTGTAAGAAGTCCAGCGCGTTTCAAGCTTTGACGGAAGTCTGGGTCTACTTCAAGAAGCGCACGAGCGATACCGTGACGGATAGCTCCGGCTTGACCTGCGTAACCACCACCGTTAACGTTTACGAATACGTCGTAAGAACCAGCAGTTGCAGTTACTGCAAATGGTTGGTTGATGACCAAACGTAGGTCAGCGTGTGGGATGTACTCTTCAACGTCTTTTTTGTTAACTGTGATTTTACCAGTACCTGGAACCAAACGTACACGCGCTACAGCGTTTTTACGACGACCAGTACCTGCATATTGTGCTTGTGCCATAGTTTAATCTGCTCCTTTCCTTAGATAAGTCCTGAAATGTCAAGAACTTCTGGTTGTTGAGCAGCATGAGTGTGTTCGCTACCAACAAATACTTTCAATTTCATACCTTGAGCACGTCCAAGTGTGTTGTGTGGAAGCATGCCTTTAACGGATTTTTCAATCAAGCGAACAGCATTCTTAGAACGCAACTCACCAGCAGAGATAGATTTCAATCCACCTGGGTACAATGAGTGAGTGTAGTAAATCTTGTCTGTTGCTTTTTTACCAGTCAATTTCACTTTCTCAGCGTTGATGACGATTACGAAGTCACCTGTGTCTGTGTGAGGTGTGAAAGTTGGTTTGTTCTTACCACGAAGAACAGATGCAACAACTGCAGAAAGACGTCCAAGTGGGACATCAGTAGCGTCAACAACGTACCATTTGCGTTCAACTTCACCTGGCTTAGCCATGTATGTAGTTTTGTTCATGATTTCTCCTATATTCAATCTCGTTTTTGTTTACAGTGTGGATGTTCCGGTCCACGGGTTATTTGGAAGGTTCCGGGGCCTTTCAAATGGGGTAAACAATACCGTATTCCATACTATCAAATATGGACTTGCCCGTCAAGATATTTTCCTTATTTTTTAAAAATTTGAATGGCTTTACCTTCTAACCGACTGTCCCATTTTAAAATAGGTGTGGCGTTTTCCCCGAACCGCTAGGGAAAGGGCCAGAATATTCTCTGGGTCTGGCATACGGCCATAGGAGCCATCTCCAATATGGTGGATATCGGAGCCCACGCGTTTATTGCTGAGGGCAAATTCGCGAACTGTTTGCTTATCCGCACTTTCCTGACTGGTTCCGATGGTCGAGATGACTAAGGCTCCTTGGGCTTTCACCTGATCCACAATCGGTGCTAGTTGGTCTTCACGGACACCTGGAACTGTGCCAACTGCTGGAATTAAAATCCCATCTGCTCCTTGATCAACAAAGTCTAAGAGGGCTTGGGCGTTAACAACGGCTTCTCCTAGACCTGCACCATGCATTTTGCCAGCGAAGACTAGACCTGAGAAGTGCTGCTTAGCAAGGGTAATGGCCTCTGAAATAGCAGCCAGAGAAACACCCGTTGCAGGGTTGCCCGTCAGCATGATAAAGTCTACGCCCAATTCTTGAGCCTGCCTTAGGCTCTGCGGGCTAACTAGGCGACCGGATGGTAAATCAACTGGATTTTCCAAGAGCTCCTGTGAGGTATCTACGGGCTCCAAATTAATTCCAATAGGGCGACCGGTTAAGTGTTTAAGTTCCGCAATCGGATTGGGACAGTCATAGAAACCGACAATCTCTGGTTTGAAAACATCTAGCTCATTCAAAACCAAGAGGTCACAGCTAAAAGCGGCCATCATCTCGGCATTACTGACACCAGCAATCAGGGGAGCAGCTGTGACCACCGTCTCTCCCATCACTATCCGACCTTCACTAGCCCGGATGGACTGTTTCAGGTCCTGCGGACTCATAGCTGCGATATCACTAGCATAGGCTGACAATAACCGTTTCATCTTTAATCCTCCACTTCTCCAAGAAGCTCCTGTAAGGTCTGCAGATGTTGGTCAGACCAAGGGGTTAACCGTGGGGTCTGAATATCCACTTGATCGACAAATTTATCCAGATCCTTCTTAACCACTGCCGTCCGTTTTTCCAATTCCCGGGCAGAAACCCGCAAGGCTCCCTGAGCAAAAATCGTCCACTGTTCATTCAAATCACTAGTCGCAACCGATACTTGATTACGCCCTGTGTTCAACTGGGCTGCTAGTCTTTCAATATAAGAATCTGCTGTCTCATCTTCCTCTGTAAAAATCACTTCTACCTTAAATTCATCATAGCGTTGTCTCAGACCAGGTACATGCTGGGCATCAAAGACACAGGTGATTTCCAGTCCTTCAAAACTCGCATAATTGCTGAGGCGGTTGAGCAGGAGATTTCGGGCAGCATCTAGCTGATTGCGTTTGAAATAGCCCTTTGTGCTTTCCCAAGAAGCAATCATATTGTAACCATCAACGAGTAAGAGTTGTTTCTTCATAAGCTCTATAATTTATTACGATAAACTTCATACATCAAAACGGCTGCGGCAACACTGGCATTCAGACTTTGAACATGGCCGCCCATTGGAATAGTAATCATCTCATCCACCTGCTTCTTAATATTAGGGGAGATTCCTTTACCCTCATTGCCAATAATCAGAGCCAGTTTACCGGAAGTATTCCATTTATGGGACGGCGTTCCATTCATGTCTGTTCCAAAAACCCAGTAGCCTGCCTCCTTGAGCTTGTCCAAGGTCTGGCTCAGATTGGTCACCCGAGCCACTGGTACGTGCTCCAATGCCCCTGTCGCGATTTTGGCTACTACTGGGGTAATGCCAACCGACCGGTGTTTGGGAATGATAACACCCGTCACCTCCATGGCATCCGCAGTCCGCAGAATAGAACCCAAATTATGAGGGTCTGTCAGACTGTCCAGAATTAGAATTAGGGGATTCTCTTGTCCATCAGCCTTAGCCATCACATCTTCAAGACTCTGATAGGCATAGGCTGAAACCCGCAAGACCAAACCTTGATGGACCCCTTTTTGGGTCATCTCGTCTAACTTTTTCTTACTGGTCCAAGAAATAGGAACCTTGTGCTCACTAGCCAAGTCTTTGACCCGCTCTAGCTTCTTACCCCGCAAATCTTCCTGGATATAGAGCTTATTCCCCGTCCCCATTTCCAAAGCCTCTACCACAGCGTGATGGCCGTAAATTGTGTCTGTTGTTTCCATTCTTTTTCCCTTCGATAGACTAAGGAGGGGCTAAACCCCTCCTTATACTCTGTTATTTCTATAGTTGAACGTCGTCAAGTTGCCCTTGTGAATCATGTACTAAGATCGACATTCTCCAAGACTTTCACACCCTGTAAGACGAAACACATCTAAAATCATTTGAGTGTTTTCTGTATTCTTTATACTCGCTAAAAATCAACAATGAACCTAGGGAATCAACCAAAATAGGTATACATTTGATTTTTGAAGAAGATTAATCTACCTTATAATAAAACTCACGCGCAAAGGCCAAGTCACCATTACTTTGACTAAGCCAAATACGGTCTTTAAAGTGTTTGGAGCGGTCTTGAGTAGCTGGATTCGATGCGTCTACACCGCTTGGAATAAAACGAATCAAGGCGCCCCCAACCAGAGCACGGATAGGCTCATACTGAGTACTCAGAAAACCACCTTCCGCAAGGGCTGCTGTAAGAGTCACTTGGTAGTTCTCTGACACCAAACCTTTTTCATCAAAGACCAGACGGTCTTCATAGTCATTTTCCCAAGTTCCTGCGATGCTTGAGAAATCACCAGCGAGAATTTCTTCGATATTCATAAGGAGTCTCCTTTTACTGCTTTTGTTCGACGGTTTGAATGCACCAGTGGACTAGTTCCTCCAACCGCTCAATTTGGTCGGTCAGGTGAAGATAGCCCAGCAGGGCTTCAAAGCCGGTCGACATTTTGTAAGTGACGACATCTGTATTTTTAGCTTTGGTATGGCTATGAGCATTGCGCCCACGCTTATAGATCGCAACTTCCTCTTCCGACAGCATTTCCTGTTCTAAGAGAGCCTGGACCAACTGAGCCTGAGCTTTGGCAGAGACATAGTGGGTGGCCACATGGTGAAGCCGATTGGGCTTGGTCATTCCCTGTAAAATCAAATGCTGGCGCACATAGACTGAGTAAATAGCATCACCATCGAAGGCCAGGGCAATTCCGTTAATAAGACGGACATCAGTCACGTTGCCACCTCACTCCCTCTTTGGTATCCAGCAGACGAATGCCTTGTTGGGCAAGCATCTCCCGAATCCGATCGGCTTCTTGGAAGTTTTTTGCTGCACGTGCCTCTTGGCGTTGAGCAATCAATTTTTCAATTTCTTCCTCTAAAATATCTTCTTGGAAAACCAAACCAAAAATAGTCAGGAATTCTTCAAAGACCGCTCGAACCTCCTTGGTATAATGACCAGAATTGATCCACTTGGCCAGGTCAAAGAGTACGGTTAAGGCATTGGCTGTATTAAAGTCATCGTCCATCGCAGCCTCAAAAGCTTGGACAAAGTCCGGCAAACGACTGGTATCAACTTCCTCCTTGAGGGGGCTGAGGAAGGTATGTTTAAGGTATTTCAAATTGACTTCGGCATCATAGAGAGCCTTGTCGCTGAAATTAATAGGACGACGATAATGCTGGCTATTGAGGAAAAGGCGGAGAACCTGACCATCAATCGTCTGCAAGAGCTCATGGACAGTCCGGAAGTTCCCCAAGGATTTGGACATTTTTTCATCATCGATGGTAATAAAAGCGTTGTGCATCCAATAGTTAACGAAGGTCTGGCCAGTCTTAGCTTCAGACTGAGCAATCTCATTCGTATGGTGAGGAAACTCTAAGTCACTACCACCACCATGGATATCTAAAGTTGGACCCAAAAGCTCGGTCGACATGACTGAACACTCAATATGCCAGCCTGGACGACCTGCGCCCCAAGGGCTATCCCACGAGATTTCCCCAGTCTTGGCAGACTTCCACAGGGCAAAATCCAACGGATCTTCCTTGCGCTCCGATTCTGAACCGAGACGCCCACTTGCTCCCTGAGCCAAGTCTTCCAAAGACTTATTGGCCAAACGTCCGTAACCGTCTGATTTCCGAACTCGGAAATAGACATCCCCCTGACTTTCATAAGCCATTTCTTTGGCAAGTAAATCCTGAATAAATGTAATAATTTCCGGAATATAGTCCATGACCCGAGGGTTCTGAGTCGCTGGAAGAATTCCCAAAGCCTGGGTATCCTCCAAATAGGCAGCAATATACTTATCTGCCACTTCTTCCGGACTTATTCCTTCCTCAAGTGCGCGGTTAATAATCTTGTCATCAACATCTGTGAAATTGGAAATATAGGTTACCTCGTAGCCACTATAGGTAAGGTAGCGACGAATGGTGTCGAAAGCCACAACTGGACGAGCATTTCCTATATGAATGTAATTATAGACCGTTGGCCCACAAACATACATAGAAACCTGACCTTCCACTTGAGGACGAAACTCTTCCAGTTGGCGACTAAGGGTATTATAGATTCTGATCATAGAGATCCTTTCTACTCAACTCCTTGGGGTTTTGGAAACAATACTTTCATGGAAGCATTAACCCTTCCTTTGTCATCAATCTTGATGACCTTAACGTCCACTTCATCCCCGACTTCTAGAATATCTTCAACCTTGTTAACACGAGTCCATGCCATCTCTGAGATATGTACCAAAGCATCGGTCTTATCAAAGAGGTTGACAAAGGCTCCAAACTTCTCAATCCGAGTCACCTTAACGCCAGTAAAGACTTCATCCACTTTAGCTTCCCGAACCAAACCGGCAATGATTTCTTTCGTGCGGTTAATGGCAGCTTGATCTGATGAGAAAATTGATACCAAGCCCTCTTCGTCAATGTCAATCTTAACGCCAGTTTCCGCAATAATCTTATCGATAGTTTCTCCACCTTTACCAATAACCACCTTGATTTTATCCACATCAATTTGGATAGTATCAATTTTTGGAGCAGTTGGTGCCAACTCTGGACGAACTTCTGGAATAGCTTCGTGAATCACATCCAAAATTTCAAAACGTGCCTTCTTGGCTTGTGCCAAAGCTTCTTCCAGAATTTCAGGGGTAATTCCGGAAATTTTGATATCCATCTGCAAGGCCGTAATTCCTTCACGGGTACCAGCCACCTTGAAGTCCATATCTCCAAAGTGGTCTTCCAAACCTTGAATATCTGTTAGTACGGTGTAATTGGTTCCATCTGAGATGAGTCCCATGGCAATCCCAGCCACCGGTGCCTTAATGGGAACCCCACCAGCCATCAAGGCCAAGGTTCCTGCTGTAATGGAAGCTTGAGAACTTGAACCATTAGATTCCAAAACTTCCGCCACCAATCGAATGGCATATGGGAATTCCTCGATACTTGGCAAGACTTGTTCGAGAGCACGCTCTCCCAAAGCTCCATGACCAATCTCACGACGACCGGGTGCTCCGTAACGACCTGTTTCCCCAACAGAATATTGTGGGAAATTGTAGTGGTGCATAAAACGCTTCTTGTATTCAGGATCCAAGCCATCTACAATCTGGGTTTCTCCCATTGGAGCCAAGGTCAAGACTGACAAAGCCTGAGTTTGTCCCCGTGTAAAGAGGCCTGATCCATGTACCCGTGGAAGGTAGTCCACTTCAGCAGCCAGCGGACGAATTTCATCAACCTTCCGACCGTCCGGACGCACCTTATCCTCTGTAATCAGACGACGTACCTCTGCATGCTCCATCAATTCAAGGATTTCAGCCACATCTCGCATAATGCGGTCAAACTCTTCATGGTCCGCATAACGCTCCTCATAAACAGCCTTAACCTCTTCACGAACCGCATTGGTTGCCGCTTCACGCGCCAATTTCTCCTCAACTTGAACAGCCGCTTGCAATTGCGGATTGTAGGCCGACTCAATCTCAGCCTGCAATGCTGGATCTACCTGCAGCAGTTCCACCTCTGCCTTCTCTTTACCAATCGCTGCGATAATCTCCTCTTGAAATGCAATCAATTCTTGAATTGCCGCATGGCCCTTGAGCAGCGCTTCTAACATGATTTCTTCAGAAAGCTCTTTCGCCCCTGATTCCACCATATTGATTGCTTCCTTGGTTCCTGCTACGGTTAAATCAAGAGTAGACACCGCCATCTCCTCTTGACTAGGATTGATGACAAAATCGCCATTCACATAACCCACTTGAACGCCGGCAATAGGACCATCAAAAGGAATATCTGAAATCCCAAGAGCCAAAGATGAGCCGAACATAGCTGCCATCGGAGCAGAGGCATTCTCATCATAAGACAAGACAGTATTGATTACCTGTACTTCGTTGCGGAAGCCTTCCGCAAACATCGGCCGAATCGGACGGTCAATCAAACGGGCTGTCAGGGTCGCATCCGTAGAAGGACGTCCTTCACGCTTGTTAAAGCCACCTGGAAATTTCCCTGCTGCATACATTTTTTCTTCGTAATTCACTTGCAGTGGGAAGAAATCTCCTGTAGCCATCTTTTTGGACATCACTGCAGCTGTCAATACAGTAGATTCCCCATAACGAACCACTACAGAACCATTGGCCTGACGAGCCACCTGCCCTGCTTCTACAATCAATTCTCGACCTGCAAAGGTCGTTCTAAATACATGTTTGGTCATCTCGAACTCCTAATTTTTATTGGGGATTTTCTACAAAAATCAATCCAGCAAACTCTGCTTGATTCATCTTTGCACAAAAGTCCCCGACCCCTTTATTCTACCACAATCACGGCAAAAATTGCTATACTAGGAGGGAGACGAAAGGAGACATTTATGGAACAAAAACACCGTTCAGAGTTCCCTGAATACCAACTCTGGGACCTAACTGCCCTCTACCAAGATCGAGAGGATTTTCTCCGGGCCATCGAGAAGGCTAGTCAAGATATTGACGAATTCCAACGCAACTATCAAGACAATTTGAATACATTCGAGGATTTTCAAGAAGCCTTTCAAGTCTTGGAACAGATCCACATTCAAATCAGCCACATCCTAACCTATTCTTTCATGCCCCAAACCACTGATTTCAGCAATGAGGACTTTGCCCAAATCGCTCAGGCTGGAACTGATTTCGGGACCCAAGCTCAAGTCGGATTGGCATTCTTTGACGCGGCCCTCCTAGAAGCAGATCCTGCTATTTTGGATCAACTGGAAAACCAGCCTAAACTCAGCCAACCCATCCGCTTGGCCAAAATCAAAAAAGCCCACTATCTCGGAAAAGAAGCGGAAAAAACACTGGCCAACCTCAGCGAAATCTTCCAAGCACCGCACGATATTTACAGCAAAATGCGAGCTGGGGACTATGCTATGGAGGATTTTGTCGTCGATGGTAAAACCTACAAAAACTCCTTTATCAGCTATGAGAACTTCTACCAGAATCATGAAGATGCGGGTGTACGCGAAGCTGCCTTCCGTTCCTTTTCTAAGGGATTGCGTAAGCACCAAGAAACCGCTGCAGCTGCCTACCTAGCCCAAGTTCGTTCTGAAAAAATCATCGCTGATATGAAGGGCTACGCTTCTGTCTTTGACTACCTTTTAGCCGAGCAAGAGGTCGACCGCAGCCTATTCGACCGGCAGATCGACTTAATTATGAACGAATTTGCTCCTATCGCTCAGACCTTTGTCAAACATGTGGCCCACATCAATGGTCTTGAAAAAATGACCTTTGCAGATTGGAAATTAGACTTGGATTCTCAATTAAATCCTGAAGTCTCCATCGAAGAAGCCTACGACTTGGTCATGCGTTCCGTCCAAGCTCTAGGACCAGAATATGTGGAGCAAGTCAAGCGCTACCAAGAAGAACGATGGGTTGACTTCGCAGCAAATACTGGCAAAGAATCTGGTGGATATGCGGCAGACCCTTACAAAGTTCACCCTTATGTGCTTATGAGCTGGACTGGACGTATGAGTGATGTCTATACCCTGATTCATGAAATTGGCCACTCTGGACAATTCATCTTCTCCGACAATCATCAGAGTATCTTCAACACCAGCATGTCTACCTATGCCGTTGAAGCCCCTTCAACCTTTAACGAACTCTTACTGAGCGATCTTCTAGAACATGAATTAGAAGACCCACGTCAAAAACGTTTTGCCTTGGCACACCGACTCACAGACACCTACTTCCACAACTTTATCACCCACCTCTTGGAAGCAGCCTTCCAACGTCAAGTTTACAACTTGATTGAGCAAGGACAAGTATTTGGAGCTGAAAAACTGAATGCTATTATGAAAGATGTCCTCACCCAGTTCTGGGGAGATGCCATCGAAATTGATGATGATGCCGCCCTCACCTGGATGCGCCAAAGTCATTACTACATGGGTCTCTATAGCTATACCTACTCCGCAGGATTAGTTCTCTCCACCGTCGGCTTCCTCAAACTCAAAGAAAGCCAAAACCCAGAATTCTGGCTAGACTTCCTTAAACTGGGCGGTAGCTTGCCACCACTCGAAGCAGCCAAAGTCCTAGGAGCAGACCTAACCACTGAAAAACCACTGCGAGACACCATCCAATTCCTAGACGATACTGTCCAACAAATCATCCAATACAGCCAAGAACTCGGCCAAATTTAACAAACAAAAAAATGGGACAGAACTAATTCTAAAAAAATGAGTCCTAGTCCCAGCTCTACACAGTGGATCAGGCTGTTTACGGTGCCTAATCAACCACTGTGTCAAGCTAATTTTCACTCACTAAAATAGGACGGTTGAGACTTTTGTCTCAACCTCTCTTTTTTTCCATCAAAAAAACTGCCCGTAGGCAGTTTCTTTGATTAACGACGTAGTCCCAATGAATGGATCAATTCACGGTAACGGTTAACATCAGTGCGACGTAGGTAAGCCAAGAGGTTACGACGACGACCGATTTTTTTCATCAAACCACGGTAAGTAGCGTGGTCTTTTTTGTGCACTTTGATGTGCTCATTCAAGTGGTTGATTTCCCAAGTCAATACTGCAACTTGAACTTCCACTGAACCTGTATCACCTTCGTGACGCGCATATTGTGCAATAATTTCATTTTTCTTCTCTTTTGAGATTGCCATTTTTTTCTCCTTCTTTCTTCCCCATCCGAGTGCGAGGGACTGGCAAGCCCACCACCAAGAAAGGGTCTTTATCCTTACGGATATTCTCATTCTACCAAGGCCATTCCCTTTTGTCAACTAAAAACAGTCCTTACAAAGGCAACTGAAATTCTTCTAAAAGAGCTAATTCCTCTTGTTTAAGAGGACGATAAGCCCCTCTCTCCAAATTCGGATCTAGCTGCAATGCTCCCATAGATAGTCGCTCCAGATAGGTCACTTCCTTTCCGCAGGCTGCAACCATTCGTTTAACCTGATGGAATTTCCCTTCCTGAATACGAATCAACACTTCCGAATGTCCCTGACCAACCTGCAAAATTTCCAATTCTGCGGGTTGACTGGTGAAGTCCTTAAAGTGAATGCCTTCTGCAAAACGCTCTTGGTCTTCTACGGTCATCTCACCCGCAACCAAGGCCCGATAAACCTTGGTTATATGCCGCTTCGGTGACAACATAGCATGTGCTAGAGGACCATTATTGGTTAAGAGCAAAAGTCCTTCTGTATCCTTATCTAAACGCCCTACTGGAAACAAATCCTTGCGCCAGTCTTCCGCTTCCAATAAATTCAAGACTGTTTTAGCAGAACTATCTTGGGTCGCAGAAAGGACACCGGCTGGTTTGTTTAGCATCCAATAGTAAAAAGTTTGATAAGTCAATTCCTGATCTTGATAATGAATCTGATCTTCCCCTTCCCGGATATGGGTCTTCGCACTTTTTTCAACCTGACCATTGACCGTAATCAGCCCCTTCTTCACTATCTGTTTGACTTCCGAACGAGAACCGAGGCCTACTTCTACCAAATACCGATCCAAACGCATACCAGCACCTCCTTGCTCAAATTATAACACGCCTAGTCATAATAAGAAACAATCACATAAAGCCACTGGCCTCTGAGATCTTCATACTGTCGATATGCCAAAGCTACAGATAAAGCTGAGCTCACTAAAAAGCCCAAACCAAAATAGAAAACGCCTGCCCACACAGAAACAATCGCAAAAACTAGATTAACCCCTAAAAAGCAGTAAGCCAATCGCCAGACCGAATCAAATTGGAGCAAGTCTTGAAAAAGAGATTGAAAAACTTGCAGTAATTGTAGCAAGCAGTAGGCTGGCAGTAACAAAGCAATATAATAGTTGCTCCAAGTCAAAGGCTGGAACCAAGAATAAGCAAACAATCCCACTAGAAGCAACAAAAATTCTAACAACCAGCAGAAAAGAAAGGTATCCATACGTCTCTGACAAAGCCCCTCATAGGCTTCTAACTGCTTTCCTGACGCAGAACCATTCAATCCATGAACAAATTCCTGCCAAACCGGAGTCAAGTAAGTCTCCCTAACGCCTAACCACTGAGCACTAAACAAGAGATAGAAACACAAGGATAGTAGAACAACCCGGTCATATGCTGGAGCTAGTCGCAAATAAGGACCAACAGGTTTGCCCAAGGGAGAACTATAAACAACGACCAAGGGTAATAGAATAGCAGCATAAAAAAGGAGACCTAACCAGGCCTGATTCGATTGCATAGGGGAACCAGTTCCCGTCTCGTTTTCCATCTGTCCCCATAAAAGGAAGGTATCCAATAAAAAGAGTAAGGCAAGTCCCAAAATCAACGAAAAGCTAAATCTTAATTGACTCATTAAAAAAGAGAATAACAGTATCAAAGCAAAAAACCCAAACAAATGCCGACAATACCGCCCCACATCCAATCTGACTCCCAAACGCTCTCTCAAAATCTGAGCCGATAGAGCTGCCGCCAGCAAAAGTACCACTAAGACTGTCCCTGTATGAAGACTATCCGTATAAAAAAGGTAGGCTATCAAGACCAAGGATTGCAGTCCAGCTAAACCCAAGAGAATCGGCCAAAACCAAAATTCCCTCGCAGAAGCAATCCAAGGACGAATTAAATTTTGAGCCAAAAAGACTCCTAAAAACCCATAGCTTAAGAAAGGTAAGAGAGAAATCAGATTCCCCACCTGATCCAAGCCTAACCCTGTTTTCAGCAGACTAAAAATCACTAAAAATAAAGGAAACAGAAGAAAACTGCCATACAGTGCTAGTAACAGCTGCAAAGATCGGAGACACTGGCGATAGACTTTCCACATACTCAATCCACCTCATAGATTCTTTGATAGGCTGCAAGAACCTGCTCCTGCTGATAAAAATCTTGCACCTGACGCCGACCTGCCTGCCCCATTTGAACTCCCAATTCCGGATTATCCAGAATCTGCATTAAGGCCTGCACAAAGCCTTCACGATCACCCGGTCTGACACAGATTCCTGCTGGCACCCTGCCTTCTAAGTCCTGACATAAAAGTTGATGACAGGAGCCTACATCACTGGCAACACAAGGAATCCCTGCAGCCATAGCCTCTAATAAAGCCAAAGGCTGACCCTCTGACAAAGAAGGGAGGACTAAACAAGTCCAGTGAACAAGATAGTCCTGAACACAACAATGACCCTGGATTTCGACTCTGGGAATATGCCAGCGAAGAATAGCCGCCTGACAGACTTCCCAGTAAGTGAGGTCCTCAGTCGCTCCCAAGATAACCAAGGTAACTAGATAACCTTTACGACAAAGATTCGCATGAATAAAAAGAAGTTCCAGTACATTCTTCAGCGGAGTCCAACGAAGAATAGCTCCAATCTGAAGTTTTTGATTATCTGTTTGTCGCTGAACTTCCCGCCAATCTTTCCAAATCAGACCATTAGGCACAACCTGACACTTGCTTACAGGGCACCCCAATTGCACTTGGTGTTTTTGTGCTTCCTTGAAGAGAGTTGTTACCGTCCTAGCTTGCCCATAGGATATCCGAGACATCTCCACAAAGAACCAACGGATACAGTCCTTTTGAGCTGGAGACAGTTGACTCGAGCGACTAAGCACCTCTTCTTTTTCCAAAAGATACAAACCATGTTCTGACAAAACAAACAGACAACGAAGTTTTCTTGCCAAGTAAGCAGCTAGATAACCGGCATAACCAGTTGATAGAGCATGAATACAATGAAGATGCTCTGGCAAAATTATCTGGGCCAGCAAATCCAAGAGATTCCCAAATAGAGCCTGTAATTGACGATAGAGAGGAATAAAAGCTGCATTGGGATAAGTGTATTTAATCCATTGAAAAAGATCGCTAAACACTCGAGGGCTTCGCAGAGCTTTTCGAGTACTTGTCAAAGAAGACGTCTCTAAGTCCATCAGCTCCACCAACCACTGCTCCGGGTTAGAACTGAAACCCCAACCGACCTCCTCCTCTTCCAAGAACATTCCCTCCAAAACCAATTCTTGTAACCCAATGATATTTTGGGGCAACTCATAGACCCAGCTTCCACAAGTTTCCCGACGATCGACAATCGTTATCAGGTAAAAAGAATACGCCTCCATCCCTTTAATAAAATCCTGAATCCAATTAGATAAGCCTCCTCTCCGATAAGGATAGGCACCCTCTACTACTAAAGCAATCACTGGCTTGGTATTCTTGCTTACTGATCCCATTCAATCCTCACCTTCTCTTGATCTGTCTCCAATAAATAGAGATCTTTCGCTACCCGTTTGATGTTGCCGCCCGTCACGCGCAGATTTTTCCCCTTATTTTGACGAAGAAGAAATGAACAACTCCCTTGAATATGACTCAGCCTCATTTCCCAAAAATCGCTCCCCTCTTCCACTTGAAGGGACACATTCAAAAAAGCACCAACCTTATCTGCAAAACGACTAGCTCTTACAAAATTCAGGTCGGGCACAGCCCTCTGCAAAGCTTGCATAGAAGAGCGGTAAGACTCCAGCAATTCCTCCCAAGTCTTACCATGATTACGACGGTTATCCAAGACATCATCGGGATGAATAAATTGGCTATGCACAAAATGCGTATTAAGTCCCGAAAAGACTGCTAGACGGTCAAAATCGTCCCAGTCCATCCCCGAAACCAGACGCGGTAAATTAAGCAATCCGTCCGATCCTAAATCGAATTCCTGAGCATAGGCTCCATCACCTGGAAAATAGGTGGCAGCAATCCCTTTTAAATTTGGAAGAGCTGTAGCTAGAATACTACGTCCCTCTTGACTTAAGATATTAGACGGCGGAACATAAATCGCTGGTTTTTGTCCTCCATAATAAGTCTCTAACAGCTTTTCCAAGCTTCGTAAAGAATCGTGAATAGCTCGTTCTTGAGTCCAAGGACGATAAGTTCTGACGTCCGCTTGTTCCCAGCTATAAAGCTGAAAAGGTTGATGATTATAGCCATGATAGGCCAACTCTCCCCCTTGCTCTAAAAGGGCTCGTCCCAGTTCCAAAGTTCCAAGCTCGGGTAAAATCAAAGGAAAAGGGGAACTAACCTGCTCTTCGTAACTAGCCACCAAAGCTCCTGTATAAGTCAGATGCAAATCCTTCCCTAAAGCTTGCATGGCCGGCCACCAAGTCTGTCCGACAAACTGATGGAAGGGAACTTGATGACTGGTTGAAAGCTGAACCTTCTCCTCTTCACTGAAAGGAGCTGGAAAATCATCCAAATAAACAACACCCGCATTAATAACGGGATACAGAAAAACCGGATCCATCAATGACAAACCTAAACTGTAGATAGCTCGATAAACCTTGTCATAAATCCCGAGATTCATAACTACTATCTGCCCCTCCCCTGCTTCCTTGAGCCAAACCAAAGGAGTCTTGGTTTCAGTATCCCAAACAGGTACCCGACAATTAGTCTCTAAGGTAATATCCCAAGCAGAATCAAAAGGATGCGATATGACAAAAGGACCAGAACCCCCAATCATCAGATCTCTCTCCACACTGATAGAAGAAACAACTTGATTTCCAGTTATCTCAGATGAAACTCCCAACCATTTTTGGAAACTGGATCCTGCTTCACTGGCCTGAGGCATCCCAATATAAAGATGACCACCCATCTCCACCCAAATCTTCAAGGGTTCCTGAAGTTCCTCTTTTTGAATCAGATCTTCACCTACATAATAAATGGTTCGATAATTCTCCAAAACTTCTGGCATAAATTCATAAGCTAAATCGACAGTCCGAACGCTTTTTCGAAAATCTTTGAGCAACTGTTCCAGTTCCAATTGAGCTTCCACACTGCTCGGACTCTTAGAATGATATAAAAGCAGTCCGTCCACTGCTCCCTGCTGCAAACTCCGACGATCTCGAATAACTTCCGCTCGGACCAAATCTTGACGCATGCTCCTAGGCAGAGCTTGGTAAGATTGAGCACGGTAACTAAAAAAGAGGCACATACTAGCCAATACCAAAATTAATAGCTGCATCCCCCGTCTAAGTTTCCTCATCCACACCCTCCAATCCAGCTAGAAATCCTGATATTTGGTAAAAATCGATTAACTCTTGGTAGGTCGAACCACCTTGTTCACCCGCTTCCTCCAGCTGGAGTAACTCTAGTTCCAATTGATAATGCATGCTAGCCAAAAAAATCGCCAACTCTTGCCCAAGGTCAGCCGGTAATTCTGCCCACTGCTCCCGTAAGTAGCAAACATAAATCCTAGCCTCTTGCGTAGGAGTCTCCTTCAAAAGAAGGCTCCGTTCCCGATTGTCGGCTTGCTCCCAAGTAACCCATTTCTTCTGTTCCATCGTTCCCTCCTTTATCTTTTTATTCGCTTTTTATTTTTAAAAATCGCTCCTATTAGAGACTCTTTTACTTCGATTCTCCAACTCCACATGATCTTAAAACTACTTTCACAAATTAAGTAGTATTTCTTTTGAAAAACTTTCCACTTTTTATTCGCCTTTCTAGCTCAAAAGGGATAGACTAATAATAAGGAGGAAAATAATTTGAAAAAATTTGAACAAACTTACTTTAGACTGATTAGGATAGTCGTCTATGGCAGTTTGTTTCTCAGCCACTGGGGACTATCCATAGACTTTCAAACTGTGCTCTACCTGATCGCCAGCCTTTGCCTGCTATTTGATATTTGGGAAAGCTATCAAGCTTGGGAAAATCATGGAAAACATCGCACTAAAAAACCTAACTAATTTTTTCAAAAAATAAAGGCCAATTGTGATATAGTAGAACGAGAAGAAAAAGGAGAATCGCATGTCTGCAATAAAACGATTAACCCGTGCATCACACTTGATTGATATGGATGACATCATTCGCGATGGCCATCCCACCCTCCGCTTAAAAGCGGAAGAAGTAACCTTCCCTCTCAGCGATGAAGAAATCATCTTGGGCGAAAAAATGCTCGGTTTCCTGAAAAATTCCCAGGATCCTGTCATGGCTGAAAAAATGGGACTCCGCGGCGGTGTCGGACTGGCTGCACCTCAAGTAGATATCTCTAAACGCATCATTGCTGTTCTGGTACCAAATCCTGAATCTGAAGATGGTCAACCACCCAAAGAAGCCTATAGCATGCATGAAGTGCTTTACAACCCCAAAATTGTATCCCATTCTGTCCAACAAGCAGCCCTCAAAGAAGGTGAAGGCTGTTTATCAGTAGATGAGGACAAACCCGGATATGTAGTCCGCCACTCCCGCATTACGGTCGAATATTTTGATAAAAATGGTGAAAAACACCGCATTAAACTCAAAGGCTACAATTCAATTGTGGTTCAACATGAAATCGACCATATCAATGGAGTTATGTTCTATGACCACATCAATATCCAAGAACCTTTCCGAATTGAAGATGGTCTTATCCTACTAGACTAATAAAAGAAACTGGGCAAGCCCCATGAGAATTCAACATCCTCATGGAGCTGCCCAGTCTTTTTGACTATCACAGTTACTTTATCCCAAATTATTCATACCTCAGAAGAATCTGTGTAAATGCCTAAAAAATCATCAGAAACAACCAATAACCAATTGGAATTTCTGATGATTTTTATTATTCACCAAATTGTTCTAGGGATAAAAATGTA
>NZ_SPPZ01000042.1 GCF_004570525.1 Streptococcus sp. WM07
ATTAAAACATTGGATGATGTCATTGATCAGCTTCAAGAAGTCATTCAAAATCTATCAACTAGTCAATTACAATCTATTGTCCGTAGAGAATGGATATCTGCTAATTTTGATTCTGAATTAGTATAAATAAAGATTGTTCCACTACGAAGGAAGTACCTAATAAAGCAACGGTCGCCATAAATAAAATATTTTTCTTTTTCATAATAACACTCTCTAGCCAGCTTTTTATGTGGATCAGACGTTGCACGTTGATTGTTAATTTTTATTCCTAACAAAACACATGAATATTATTTACATCGGTACTATTTTAGGTGGAGATTAAACGATAATCATACCTAGTTCATCAGCTGGTTGAAATGCAGCAGATAGTCCTTGAAAAAAACCGAATAGAGCTGGAACCATTGTCCATGAAAGTAGAAGATACCACATTCCTCTTCTTGTATCTCCTGTATAAAAATGATGAGCTCCGATGCTTCCTAATAAAATCGCAAGAGTGACATAAATCCATTTGTTTACACGTTTTCCAGTTCCTTGAGATACGAATACGTCCACAAGTGTATTCATGTTAGTGTTTTGGTTAATACTATTATTTTCATTCTTGTTTTCGCTAATAATGTTGATGTTGATTTTATCGTCAGACGATGGATTTTTGATTTTATTGATAATTATCTCACCATCAAATTGGTGTACTTCCACAAGGTCTCCTACCTGAGGAACAAAATCGAAATCAGATGGTTGGAATTTATTGTATTCGTTTGTAACTTCATCAAAAATAACAACCTAGGTACCATTAGCTTTAATAATCTTTTTCATAGCAATCTCCTTAGCTTACATTTCGTTAATTATATTAGGAAAGCGACATTTGTTTCAGGGTCGTAAAACCCTAATTCGTCAGGCATCAGGTCGCCATTGAAATCACGGATGGTGATTCCAAACTGGCTGATGACGTCTTTTTCGGTGAGATAAATTCCCCTATTTTTCAGCTTCCTTGAGGTATCCTTCAATGATAGACTGAATAATTTTCTTTTTTTCGTCGGTGAGTTCCCGACCGCCAAACATCATAACGTTATCTGCTAGGTTCTCCACCTCGATGTCAGAAGAGCCTGCGGTGCTATCGTCAGCGATATTTGGGTTATCAGTTCGTCCTAGAAGGTAATCGGTACTAACGTTGAAGTAGTTAGCTATCTCTTGTAAGCGGTCTGATTTAGGATTTGCCTTCTTAATTCCGTAAAGAGAATTAGTGCTTATTCCTAATCTATTTTCCAATTGATTTAAGGATAAACCTTGCTTAGAGGCTAAACCTTTAATCCTTTCAAATGTTACAGACATTGATTTATCAACCTTTCTAAGAGATTGACAAAACTATTCTAATTTAGACTTAAAATAGTTTTTGTAAGATGATTAAGTTAGTAAAAAACGAAGTTAAAAACATTCTAAAAATTAAATACAGATGGTCGCTAAACTCTACTATTTAAATGTTTTATTAGTGTTTAAAACGTTGTTATTCCATGATTTAATTTTAAAACTAGTTTTAAAATTTTTCAAGAAATTATGTGTTTTTCTAATTTTTTTACTTTCTGGGGTTAGTTAACACTAACTAAGTGCTACTTATTGAAGTGGTTGTCTAACCAACGAGCTACCAACCAGCTAATGATAGCTTCAATGGTTACGATGAGTATTATTTGGAAAAATTCGGACATATGTTATCCCTATTTGCTAAGGTGTATAGTTCTTGCCCAATCTCTGGTGTTTCGAATTTTTAATTCGTCCGAAATATTTTTAGCTTTTATCCGTATTTATCCTATTCAAAAATCAAAAAAGCCCGATTTTTCGGGCTTTTCATCAGTATAAATCCTGTTAAATAGGGATAAAAAAGGCGGTAGACGGATTTGAACCGACGATCAAGCTTTTGCAGAGCCGTGCCTTACCACTTGGCTATACCGCCGCAACAAAGAATATTCTACACTAAATTGTGATGGACGTCAACTGCCAACTTTCGGCTTTTTCTTGCTCTTATATCTGATTATTAGTATACTAGATTTGTACTAAATAGATAGGAATCGAGGGAATAGTTTAGACGGACTCTCCGATTTTTTTATAGATAGAGGTGTTTTATGAACAAGAAAATCATGGTTTTAGCATTAGCAAGTTTGGTTTTGGTATCTTGTAGTCAAAAGAAAGAGGCTGAGCCAAGCACTTCATCCAGTCAAAAACAAGTAGCATCGTCAGCTAAAAAGGATGCTTCTTTTACCAAAGCAAGTTCAAGTACAGAATTGATGGTAGAATCCCAAACAAGTACTTCTCAGGCTGAAAAGTCTAGTCAAGAAGCTAGTGTCTCTTCTTCTAGGCAAGAAGAAACTTCGGCTGTTGGTGAGGCTACAAGTGGTACAACAATTCCTGTTATTCAGGGTTCTTGGTCAAGTGCAATGGGTTCCTTTACAGTGGATGGGGGGACATTGACGAATGGTACGGGTTCTTTTACCGTTAAGCAATTAGGAGAGGGAACTTGGACGCTTGCCGAAGTTGTAGCTAGTCCACCTGTCTACTATTATGTACCTGCAGGTCAGCCGTTGGCCACAAGTGTGCGGACTTATGTGTCAGATGAAACAAGGGATCGGATTTTTATCCAGCCACAATATGATGCTCCGCAGGAAGCTTTTGAACCGTATATTTTTTATAGAAACTAGCGAAAATTCTGAAAAAAGAAAAGCATTGTTCAGGTAGTGATTTTGGAGAGCATGGCGGGATCTACGATTTTTACTGGGGATTGACAGCATCGGTCTTATCAAGAAGTTCTGGAAGATTATGAAAAGATAGCTCGTGTTGCTGTAACAAGTAATGGAGAGTGGAGTAGTCAACGGTATGGAACGATGTCTATTAAACGGAATACCTTGACAGTTAGTGATGGGATACATCATAAGGGGATGGGGCTTTGGACCTTAGCGGAGAATTACATTAGTTCGATTAGCTACCACTATGTTCTAACAAATGTATCTATTCTGGGTTATCGTCAGATAAGTCATGTGAACGAATTTATTTGAAGCCCAATTGTGCAGAGTCACAAGAAGAATTTGAAAAAGGAATTCTTTATCGTGCTAAATAGCGAATATTTCTCTTGTAATTTACAAAGAAATTCTTTATAATAAAGGAGTTGCTGTGCAACAAATACTCATTTTGAATGAATTGTGGGAGGGGTTGCCTTCGGGTCGTTCTGCAAGTTGAAATTCAAAAGAGGAAAAAACATTTTAAAGGAGAAATACTTATGGCAGTAATTTCAATGAAACAACTTCTTGAGGCTGGTGTACACTTTGGTCACCAAACTCGTCGCTGGAATCCTAAGATGGCTAAGTACATCTTTACAGAGCGTAACGGAATCCACGTTATTGACTTGCAACAAACAGTTAAATTTGCAGACCAAGCTTACGACTTTATGCGTGATGCAGCTGCAGAAGATGCAATCATCTTGTTTGTTGGTACTAAAAAGCAAGCTGCTGACGCTGTTAAAGAAGAAGCAGAACGTGCTGGTCAATACTACATCAACCACCGTTGGTTGGGTGGAACCCTTACAAACTGGGAAACTATCCAAAAACGTGTTGCTCGTTTGAAAGAAATCAAACGTATGGAAGAAGAAGGTGTCTTCGAAGTTCTTCCTAAGAAAGAAGTTGCACTTCTTAACAAACAACGTGCACGTCTTGAGAAATTCTTGGGTGGTATCGAAGATATGCCACGTATTCCTGACGTAATGTACGTCGTTGACCCACACAAAGAGCAAATCGCTGTGAAAGAAGCTAAAAAATTGGGTATCCCAGTTGTAGCGATGGTCGACACAAACACTGATCCAGATGATATTGATGTTATCATCCCTGCTAACGATGACGCTATCCGTGCGGTTAAATTGATCACTGCGAAAATGGCTGATGCTGTTATAGAAGGTCGTCAAGGTGAAGACAGCGTTGCTTCTGTTGAAGCTAAAATGGCAGCTGCAGCAGGACAAGCAGATTCAATCGAAGAAATCGTTGAAGTTGTTGAAGGATCAAACGAATAATCTTGTAACCCCAAAGGGCAGTGACCTCCGTCCTGTCCTTTTTTAAAAAAATTTTGGAGGAAAGCTCAAATGGCCAATATTACAGCCGCTCTTGTTAAAGAACTACGTGAAAAATCTGGTGCTGGTGTCATGGATGCCAAAAAAGCCTTGGTTGAAGTAGAGGGTGATATCGAAAAAGCGATTGAACTTCTTCGTGAAAAAGGTATGGCGAAAGCAGCTAAGAAAGCTGACCGTGTTGCTGCAGAAGGTTTGACAGGTGTTTACGTAAACGGTAACGTTGCTGCAGTTGTTGAAGTGAACGCAGAAACAGACTTCGTTGCGAAAAATGAACAATTCGTAAACTTGGTAAACGAAACTGCGAAAGTGATTGCAGAAGGTCAACCAGCAGATAACGAAGCAGCACTTGCTTTGGTAATGCCTTCAGGTGAAACACTTGAAGCAGCTTACGTCAATGCAACTGCAACAATTGGAGAGAAAATTTCATTCCGTCGTTTTGCTTTGTTGGAAAAAACAGATGCACAAGCATTTGGAGCTTACCAACATAACGGTGGCCGTATTGGTGTTATCTCTGTTATCGACGGTGGTGACGAAGCACTTGCTAAGCAAGTATCTATGCACATCGCTGCGATGAAACCAACGGTTCTTTCTTATAAAGAATTGGATGAGCAATTCGTGAAAGATGAGTTGGCACAATTGAACCACGCTATCGAGCAAGACAATGAAAGTCGTGCAATGGTTAACAAACCAGCACTTCCATTCTTGAAATATGGATCAAAAGCTCAATTGACGGATGATGTAATTGCACAAGCAGAAGAAGCTATCAAAGCAGAATTGGCTGCTGAAGGTAAGCCAGAAAAAATCTGGGATAAAATCATCCCAGGTAAAATGGATCGCTTCATGCTTGACAATACGAAAGTTGACCAAGCTTACACACTTCTTGCACAAGTCTACATCATGGATGACAGCAAAACTGTTGAAGCTTACCTAGATTCAGTAAATGCATCTGTTGTTGCATTCGCACGTTTTGAAGTTGGAGATGGTATCGAAAAAGCTTCAAATGACTTTGAATCAGAAGTTGCTGCAACAATGGCTGCTGCTCTTGGTCAAGACTAGTTTTTAGATAATGGTTACTTTTGGGAAATTCATTGAGTTTCCAAACAGAAGGCGGGGACTAGAGCCCTGCCTTTTTTATTATTGGGAACCATGTTTATAATCCAAAATGTGAAGATTTGAATCCTATTCAAATTGGAAGCAATTGCTAGTTCTAGAGTGTGACGTTTAATCTTGACTTTTGATTTAAACATCTTTTTTAGTCCTTTTAATCTTGCAGAAATTAGGATATAATAAAAGTCAAAGATAGTCAGATTTCATTTTTTCGTTTCTTTTACGAATAAGTACTTTGGGAGACCAAGTTACTAGGATGGAATGCTTACCAAATTAGAAAGGACTTCCATGGTAGCAAGAAATACCTCCGATAATATTGAAGAACATATCAAACAGCTTTTGGAGCAGATGGATATGGCGGTACTTAAGCGGAGTGAATTAGCGGAACTCTTTCAAGTGGTTCCAAGCCAGATCAATTATGTTATCAAGACCCGGTTTACAGAAAGCAAGGGCTACATTGTTGAAAGTAAGCGTGGGGGTGGTGGCTATATTCGAATTGGCCGAATCTCTTACTCCAACCATCACCAGCTGTTATTGGAGCTCCAAGATAAATTGGCCTCCCAATTAAGTGAGCAAGTTTATGAAGATATCTTACTGCTCCTAGTCGAAGAAGGGATTTTGGAAAGACGGGAAGCTACTTGGCTGCTGGCGGTTGCCTTGGATAGTGTCCTTGGCTCCGATGGCCCTCGTCTACGGACCCAGATGATGCGACAATTACTTAAAGAAATTGACAGAAGAGGATAAGAATGAAGTATTCAAATGCATTGATTGAGACCCTTGAAGTGGCTCATGCTTTTGCTAATAATTATGGTCGGGATCATTTAGAGACTTGGCATCTTCTAACCGGATTTTTAGTAAACCCTTATAGTATTGTAGGGTCTGCCTTTAAAGATGCACCGATTAATCTAGATCTTTTGGAAGAAAAGGCAGGGGAGATTGTCGGTTATCCTTATCGGGAACGCAAGGAAATGACCATTTTTCCTTTTTCCCCTTTGATGGAAAAGGTTTTTGAACGAGGGGAAGCGTTGGCCCAGCACTTAGGTGAGGATGAATTGGGGACGGAGCATATTTTTCTTGTCCTTTTAAAAGAAAGAGAATCCCTAGCAACTCAACTTCTCTACGCTTCTGGCTTTGATCCAGAAGACAAGGAAGAATCGAAAAAACTTCAAGATTTGCGGAAGGATATTGAGGCACGTGCAGGTTGGTCGAAGGATGAGATTAAGTCGATCCGCACTTTTTTCCGTGGTAGCCGGCCGACTTCTCAACAAATGGCTAATATGATGGGGATGCCTCCTACTCAAAGTGGAGGTCTAGAGGACTATAGTCGTGATCTGACTGCCGCAGCACGCGCAGGTCAATTAGACCCCGTTGTTGGTCGTGAGGAAGAGATTGACCGGATGGTGCACATCTTGAGTCGGAAAACTAAAAATAATCCTGTGCTAGTTGGAGATTCTGGGGTTGGTAAGACCGCTCTAGCTTTGGGATTGGCCCAACGGATTGTGGCAGGTCAAGTTCCAGTAGCCCTCCAAGATATGCGGGTTATGGAATTGGACTTGATGAATGTTATTGCAGGTACTCGTTTCCGTGGGGACTTTGAGGAGCGGATGAACAATATTATTGATGATATCGAGAAGGAAGGGAATATCATTCTCTTTATCGATGAGCTCCACACAATTATTGGATCTGGTAGTGGAATTGACTCGACCTTGGATGCGGCTAATATTCTTAAACCAGCCCTAGCACGAGGCAACCTTCGTACTCTTGGGGCGACCACACAAGAGGAATACCAGAAGCATATTGAAAAAGATGCAGCCTTGGTTCGTCGTTTTGCTAAGGTCATTATCGAAGAGCCGAAAGAAGCGGATTCTCTTGCGATTTTACAAGGACTTCGGCCGCGTTATGAGGAACATCATCAGGTCACCATTGAGGATGAGGCCTTGAAAACAGCTGTTCAAACTGCCAAGCGCTACCTGACTGCCAAACGCTTACCAGATTCAGCCATCGATTTGTTGGATGAGGCAGCTGCAACGGTACAAAATCGAAGTTTGCGAACTTCTGAATATGATAAAAATGGTTTGACGGAATTGGATAGAGCCTTGATGAATGAAGAATTTACCAAGGTTAAAAAACTGGTGAAAGAAGCCCAGAAACCGGTCGTTTTCAAGCACCGGGTAACCTCTGAGGATGTATTGCAGACCTTGAGTCGCTTGTCTGGCATTCCGGTGCAAAAATTGTCGAATACGGAAGCTAAGAAGTATTTGAATTTGGAAGTAGAGTTACACAAGCGTGTGATTGGGCAAGACCAGGCTGTTTCAGCTATTAGTCGTGCTATTCGACGTAATCGTTCAGGTCTACAAACCGGAAAACGTCCGATTGGTTCATTCCTTTTCTTAGGTCCGACGGGTGTCGGAAAAACGGAGTTGGCCAAGGCTTTGGCGGAATTGCTTTTTGATGATGAAGAAGCTCTTATTCGTTTTGACATGAGTGAATATATGGAGAAGTTTGCAGCGAGTCGTCTTAATGGAGCTCCTCCAGGCTACGTTGGTTATGAAGAGGGGGGTGAGTTGACGGAGAAGGTTCGGAATCGTCCTTACTCGGTTCTCCTCTTTGATGAGGTGGAGAAAGCTCATCCAGATATCTTCAACTTGCTCTTGCAGGTTCTAGATGACGGAGTTCTGACGGATAGCCGTGGTCGCAAGGTTGATTTTTCCAATACATTGATTATCATGACCTCCAATTTAGGTGCAACGGCTCTTCGTGATGACAAGGTTGTTGGTTTTGGCGCAGGGGACCTGCGCTTTGACCATGAAAGTATGGAAAAACGAATGTTTGAGGAATTGAAAAAGGCTTACCGCCCTGAATTTTTGAATCGTATTGATGAAAAGGTTGTCTTCCATAGCCTCACGGCCGAACAAATGCAAGAAATCGTCAAAGTAATGGTTAAGCCGATGATTGCAGCTTTGGCAGCCAAGGATGTGACCTTGAAATTCCAGCCAAGTGCTCTTAAACTTTTGGCGCAAAAAGGTTATGATCCAGAAAATGGAGCCCGTCCCCTTCGTCGAACTCTTCAAACTTTGGTGGAAGATCCCTTGTCTGAGTATCTTCTAGCTGGGGATTTGAAACCAGGTTCCACGATGAAGATTGGGGTCAAGGCTGGGGAGCTAAAAATGGACATTCAACATTAAGAAAGGACAGTAGGTGATTAGAACAGTGATACTCGAGGAGGCTGCGATTCTCCGAGATCTGAGTTGTCTTACTTATCGAGATACTTTTCAAGGGACAACTTCTGAAGAAAATTTGCAAGAGCATCTAGATACGGCCTATGCTCTTCCACGGCTAGAGAAAGAGCTGCAGGATCCAGAAGTGGCCTACTATTTCTATCAAGAAGGCGAGAAGTTGCTCGGATATCTTCGTCTCAACATTGGAAGTGCTCAGACGGAATCCATTCATGACAATAGTATGGAGATTGAGCGGATTTATATTCACCCGGATTACAAGGGTCGAGGTTTGGGGCAAGAATTCATGAATTTCGCCCTAGAACAGGCTCGAGCATTAGGAAAAACCGCTATTTGGTTGGGCGTCTGGGAGCATAACAAACCAGCTCTTGGGTTTTACCAGAAAAACGGCTTCCATCAAGTGGGTCAGCATAACTTTGTGATGGGGGATGATGTGCAAACAGACCTCTTGTACCTGAAGGAACTAAGCTTATAATGAAAAAAAGACAAGATTGAAGAAATGTCAATCTTGTCTTTTTCGAATAAGAAGATGAGGGAATTTTTAGAGGGAGTAAAAAATACTGATGGTTTTTGATTTTCTTTTGACAATAGGATATACTTGGGATATACTTTCATTGAGGAGGTGTACTATGGAACCGATTATTCAAGAATATACAACTCTTTCTCAATGGGGAAATTCAAAGGCAACGAGAATACCATCTAGTATTTTGAAAGCTTTAGACATTGATTTAAATCAAAAATTTTCGATTTCGATTAAGGATCAATCAATTGTTCTAACACCAGAGAACCAACAGCCTTCTACGATTCATGAATTATTTGCTAATTGGGAAGATGATGGGATTCGGCAGGGAGAACTAGAGTGGGGACCAGCTCAAGGGGGAGAAGTGGAATGGTAGTGACACAAGGTGATATTTTCTTTGTTAATTTTAACCCAAGTCTTGATCATGAGCAGAAAAATAGTAGACCTGCGATTGCCTTGAGTCACGATTTGGTGACCGAGCTTAGTGGCTTAACAATTGTAGCTCCTATCTCGACTACAACTAGAACCTACCCGACCTATCATACACTAAAAACGAGTGAAAAGGTAAAAGGGAAGGTTATGCTTGATCAGACTATTGCATTGGATCTGCGTGCGAGAGGTGTCACCAAAGTAGAAGAATCACTTAGTAAATCCGAATTAAAGGAAATTCTTGCTAAGTATAAATTATTATTTGATCTAGTTTCATAATGCAGCTAGACATAAAAATCTAGTCTCAACCTTTTCTTGTGAACTGATCTTTAAAAGTTGGAAATAATTATTGAAAGGACTGAATCCTGTATTACACAGGGCTCAGTCCTTTTAATGTTACTTGACTTTGTTTGTTGTTATAATCGTGATCATTACTAGCTCCTCTCTACTTTTAAAGTCTGATTTATAGCCGTAAAACATTCCTTATTTGGGAGAGCATACTCAAGGGAAACGAGTCGTTGAGATTCAGGGAATAAATTTCAGCTTTATTTTCAAAGGATGATTTCATAAAAATACACCCCAATTCGTCAGATTTTTATGCCTAACGATTGGGGTGTATAGTTTGGTAATAGAGATGTTTGGTTCTTTTTGTTCAGGTTTTCTCTACTTTATCTTTAAACTCCTTGCAATTGGAGGAGTTCTTCGATTTCGGCTAGACTTTCTGCGCGTGAGATAGCACCACGGAGTTTGGCTGCGCCGGAGCTACCTCGGAGGTAGTGGGGAGCTAGGCCGCGGAATTCACGGATAGCGACATACTCACCCTTGAGATTGATCAAGCGGCGGAGATGTTCATAGGCAATACGCATTTTATCTTCAAAGCTGAGGTCTGGAAGGAGTTCACCGGTTTCCAGGTAATGATTGATTTGGTTGAAGATATAGGGATTTCCCATGGCGGCGCGTCCGACCATAACGGCATCGGCACCGACTACTTCTAAGCGTTGTTTAGCATCTTCAGCTGTTCGGATATCTCCATTTGCGATGAAGGGGATTTTTGTAAGAGCTTGGGCTACTGTATGCAAGGTTTCTAAATCAGCTACCCCTGTATACATTTGTTCCCGAGTTCGTCCATGCATGGCTAGAGCATCTACACCAGCACTTTCGGCAGCTAGAGCATTTTCCACAGCTAGGCTTGAATCGGCCCAACCAGTCCGCATTTTAACGGTTAGAGGGATGTCCAGATGCGATTTAACGGTTTTGAGAATGTGATAGATTTTGTCTGGATCTTTGAGCCATTTGGCACCGGCTTCGTTTTTCACAACCTTATTCACAGGGCAGCCCATGTTTATGTCTACAATATCAGTTCGGGTATTTTCCTGAATAAATTCTGCAGCTCGTGATAGACTATCCGCATCGCTTCCGAAAAGCTGAATTGATACGGGATTTTCTCCCTCGTCGATATGAAGCATGTGGAGCGTCTTTTCGTTGTTGTATTGGATTCCCTTATCGGAGACCATTTCCATCACCACAAGACCGGCACCAAGTTCTTTGGCGATGGTTCTAAAGGCTGAGTTGGTTACTCCAGCCATTGGTGCTAGGATAGTCCGGTTGGGAATCTCGACATTTCCAATGTTGAAAGGTGTATTACGATTTTTCATGGATGAGTTCCTCTAAATTCTTATCTGTAAATTTATATTCTTTTTGGCAAAACTGACAGATGATTTCAGCCCCTTGATCTTGGTCAGCCATTTCTTGTAAGTCTTGATTTGGTAAGCTAGCCAAAGCGTTTAGGAACCGTTCCCTGCTACAGTCACAGAGGAAAGCGACAGGTTCTTCGCTCAGGCGGGTAAAATCATCTTCCCCGTAAATTGCTGCAAGCAAGGCTTCAATATGGTCGTCAGATGCTAGCAGGGTCGAAATGGCAGGCATTTCCTGGATGCGTTTCTCAAAGCGAGCAATGTCTGCCTCCTTGGCACCAGGGAGAACTTGAAGCATGAAGCCTCCCGCCACCTTGACTTTGTCGTTCTCATCCAACAAGACATTGAGTCCAACGGCTGAAGGTGTTTGTTCGCTCTCTGTGAGGTAGTAGGCCAAATCTTCTCCAATTTCTCCGCTAATTAGTGGAGTGGTGGAAGTGTAGGGATTGCCCATTCCATAGTCTGTAATAACGATAAAGTAGCCATTCCCCATGAAAGGTCCTACCAAGACTTCCCCTGTTGCGGTTTTCTTGATGTCTACGCCAGTATTTTGGATGTAGCCTTTGACATGTCCCTTGCTATCAGCAACAGAAATAATGTGGCCGAAAGAAGAATCCCCAATAATCTTTTGGGTCATTTTGGTATCGCCTTTTTGATTGGCGGCTAAGAGTAAGTTGGAAATGAGGGCGCGACCGAGGGCTACGGTAGAACTAGCCATTGTCTCATGAGCTTCTTGAGCAGCTCGCACAGTTTCAGTCGCATCGATTACAAAAGCGCGAAAAGCACTATTTTTTGCGGTAGTTTTGATTAAAGTATCCATGTCTTCCATTATAGCAAAAATCCGAAAGTTTAAGTATTTGGTAATTTCGTTATCTGATAAAATGCTGGCTCACGATCCTAATCGAAACTGGAACTAGAATGCCAACCTATTTCAAAATCTGAATAAAATAACAGACAAGGAGACTGGCTCAATAAAACCAGCCTCCTTGTCTGTTATTAAAAATAGGAAACCCATAAAAGAAAGAGGAATGGGATATAAAGGGTGACATAGAGCCACTTAAGACGAACGATAATGGCTACCAGTTCTCGTAAGAAGGCACTAGGGATATAGTAGCTGGCCGTGTTACAACCAAGGCCGTCGCCTTTCATGCCAATTTGTTGGGCGTAAATACTAGTGCGGAAGACATGATAGTCGTTGGTGACAAAGAGGAAACGAGGTTCTGGTACTGCTTTTTCCCCTAATTCCTTTGAGTAGAGGAGATTTTGGTAGGTATTTGTCGAACGATCCTCCAAAATAATGGCTTCTGTTGGGATGTCTGTGCTTTCGAGAATGTAGTTTTGAATAGCTTTGGCTTCACTAATTTTTTCGTCAGGTCCTTGACCTCCGCTGGCGATGAGTTTGACAGCAGGATTAGTGGACTTGCGAAAGGCTTCGATGGCTTTATCTACCCGCTTTTGGAGCAAGGGTGTTACCTTTTCCCCTCCCAGGAGTCCAGCCCCATGGATGATGATAAAGTCATATTTTTTCTTTTTGGGTAAATGCAAATACAACCAAGAATAAATGAGAAATCCGGTAAAGGTGATTCCAAAAAGGATGTAGGTGTAAATAGCAATGTAGTAAGGAATATCGAGGAGTCGGTGTTGGATGAAGAATTCATAATAGGTCAGCCGTATAATGACCATGACATAAAAGAGAACAACAGCGACACCTAGAAAGAGGGAGAAGTAGTTAGCCTTGGAGCGTCCTTCCTTGCGGAGAAGGATGAAACCATTGTAAATGAGGAAAAAACCACCAGCTAAAATGATTAGGGGGAGGAGAATGAAGAGGAATCCGGTGAAAATATTGCTGAGTATTTCAAAGCCTAACTGATAGCTTAGTGATGCTAGGTATAAATAGCTGAAAATGAGGAAAATCATCATCAGGATAGGGTTGAGCAGGCTGCGATTATCCCGGAAGAAAGACCAAGTGAGGAGGAAACCCCAACAAAGTGGGTTGGGAATCGCTAAAATCGTTAAAAAGAAGAAGGGCAACATTTGCCAGATGGAAATTTGCTCCTGCTCTGGTCTAAAGACATACCAAAGGAGAAGCAAGGAGTATACCAAGGCCAAGGGCCAGGTTGGAATTAGGGCCTGAATAATTCCAGCTAGTCCTAAGAAAATGGAACTATATTTGGTGTCGGGCTGCTTCCAGTTCAAATAGGCAAAAAGACCAGCTGAAATCCAGCCGAGAATAAGAAAGTGCAGTTGATTCATGGTCTATCCTTTATCTATTTTGTTTTTTAAATTATACCATGAAAAAGTAGAGGAAAACTTACGATTTTGGAAGGATGAGAGCTGAAAAAAATCCACTAGTATCTAGCGGATTTTGTAGGTTATAAGCTGTCCAAAGCGTCGATAGCAGCTTGGTAGTCAGGTTCTTGGTGAACATCTTCAAGATATTCAACATAGCGAACGGTGTTGCTTTCATCCAAAATGAGAACCGAACGTGAAAGAATATGCCATTCTTCCATGAGAAGACCGTAAGCTTTTCCAAATGAATTGTCAAAGTAGTCCGATAGCATGACAGCCTTGTCGAGTCCTTCGACTCCACACCAACGTGCTTGTGCGAAGGGAGTATCAATCGAGATGGTGATAATGACGGTATCGGATTTTTGAGAGAGGTAGCTGTTAAACTGACGTGTTTGGGTTGAGCAGACACCGGTGTCAATGGATGGAACAATGCTGAGAACTTTTTTCTGCCCCTCAAAATCGGAGAGGCTGACTTTTTCTAAATCTTTGTTGAGAAGCGTAAACTGCGGGGCTAGATCTCCAACTTGGAGACGGTTACCGATAAGATGGACTTCTTGTCCGAGAAATTGTGGCATAGGAAACTCCTTTCTTTTCTTTCATTTTATCTTAAATGTGGTGAAAAAGCTGATTAGGTGATTTGTTTTAGGGAATTCAAGAATAGTTGAGGGTTCTTTTTGGAATTCACCCTGACATCCATGTCCTCTTCCCAGCTGCTTAAATATGGTATGATAGTAGAAAAAGAATGGAGGTTTCGTATGGTACGTCTACAAGATGATTTTTATGATGCAATCAATGGTGAGTGGGCGGCTACGGCTGTAATACCTGAAGATAAGGCGCGGACTGGTTCCTTTGTGGACTTGGCGGATGAGATTGAAGAGTTGTTTTTGGAGAAAACAGATCAGTGGTTGGCAGGGGAAAATCTGCCTGAGGATTCTGTTTTGCAGGAATTTGTAGCTTTTCATCGTTTGGCATCGGATTATGAAAAACGAGATGCGGAGGGAGTGGCACCAGTCTTGCCGCTGTTAGAAGAGTATAAGAATTTGAGCTATGAAGACTATCGCCAGCGTTTGGCGGAGTTTGAGATGGCGGGGACACCGAATTTCCTTCCATTTGGTGTCGCTCCGGACTTTATGAACGCCCGAATCAATGTTTTGTGGGCAGATGCGCCTGGAACGATCTTGCCAGATACCTCTTATTATGCGGAAGACCATCCGCAGAAAGATGAGTTATTGGCTCTTTGGCGTTCTTCTATGGAAGAACTTCTAGCCAAATTCCCATTGACGGAGGAGGAAATTGCAGATCTCTTAGATAAGAGCCTGGAACTGGACCGACGGATTGCGGGAGTTGTGCTTTCTAGTGAAGAATCATCTGAGTATGCGAAACTCTATCACCCATATGCCTGGGAAGATTTTAAGGCTCTAGTACCAGATCTTCCTTTGGGAGATGTTTTCCAAGAGATTCTAGGTCAAGAACCGGAGCAGGTGATTGTACCAGAAGAGCGTTTTTGGCAGGCTGCTGAGCTTTTCTATTCAGAAGAAGCTTGGCCTTATCTGAAGGCGTCTTTGATTCTGAATGTGATTTTACAAGCGGATGCCTACTTAACAGATGAGATTCGGGTCTTGTCAGGAGCCTATAGTCGTGCTCTTTCTGGGACTCCTGTTCCGATGAATTCGAAAAAGGCTGCTTACTATTTAGCACAGGGACCTTTCAGTCAAGCTTTGGGTCTTTGGTATGCTGCGAACTATTTTTCTCCTGAAGCTAAGGCAGATGTGGAAGCGAAGATCCAGCGGATGATTGAAGTTTATAAGCGTCGCCTAGAGAACAATGACTGGTTAAGTCCGAAAACTCGGGAAAAAGCCATTGTGAAACTCAATGTGATTCGCCCTTATATCGGCTACCCTGAAGAACTACCTAAACATTATGCAGCTAAGAAAGTAGACTCAGAGCTATCTCTCTTTGAAAATGCGCAAGCCTTGGGACGTGTATCCATTAAACACGCCTGGTCCAAGTGGAATCAGGAAGTGGACGATAAGGAGTGGGGCATGCCTGCTCACATGGTCAACGCCTATTACAATCCACAGAAGAACCAAATCGTCTTCCCAGCAGCAATCTTACAAGCTCCATTCTATGATTTACACCAATCTTCTTCTGCCAATTACGGTGGAATCGGAGCCGTTATTGCCCATGAAATTTCCCACGCCTTTGATACCAACGGTGCCTCTTTCGATGAAAACGGCAGCCTCAATAATTGGTGGACCCAAGCCGATTATGATTCTTTCCAAGAAAGAACCCAAAAAGTGGTCGATCTCTTTGAAGGACAAGATTCCTATGGCGCAAAGGTCAATGGTAAGTTAACCGTGTCGGAAAACGTTGCGGACCTTGGCGGTCTTTCAGCAGCCCTAGAAGCTGCTAAGCAAGATCCAGACTACTCCGCCCAAGCTTTCTTTGAAAACCATGCGCTCATCTGGCGTATGAAAGGTCGGGAAGAATTTATGCAAATGATGGCAGCCGTGGACGTTCACGCACCAGCCAAACTCCGAGTCAACCTCCAACTACCAAACTTTGAAGACTTCCACCAAACCTTCCAGGTCACAGAAGTAGACGGCATGTGGCGCGATTCAGCTGACCGCATTCAGATTTGGTAAAATCAACGATAACAAAAAAGCATCCAGTCTCCAATCGAGACGGATGTCTTTTTGTTTATGCCTTATCTAGGGGAACGACTGCTAGTGTTTTGCCCAGACTGGCCAATACTTTTAGGACAGTATCCAGTTGTGGGCTGGTTTTACCTGTCTCCATCCGAGCGATGACCGGTTGGCTGACACCAGCGAGTTCTCCGAGCTTTTGTTGGCTGAGTCCTTGTTCATTTCTGGCTCTTATCAATTCCAGCATAAGGGCAACTCGTAAGTCGCTTTCTCGAATCTCTTCTGGAGATAGGAGTTCCTTCTGGATGTCTTGCCAATTGCTTCCTATAGCGGTGTTCTTTGTCATGCTTCTCCCCCTCTTTCTAGTAAGTCTTTGAGTTCCCGCCGAGCCTTTTTAATTTCAGAAAGCGGTGTCCTCTGAGATTTTTTCCTGAAATGATGTAATAATATGAAGCTGTTATTAAGCCAGGAAACAAAGAAAATTCGATCCTTAAGAGGGCGTAATTCCCAAATATCCCCCTCTATGTGCTTAACAAATGGTTCACCAGCCCTAGTACCTTCAGTCTGAAGGATTTTAATGTAGTCGTTAATCTTATTTAATTTGATACGACTGTCTTTGCTGTCCTTAGATGCAAGATCACGAAGGTAATCTAGAAGTGGCTCTTTTCCCTGTCTATCTTTATAAAAATAAATGTTATACACTGCAGCTCTCCTTTATTATAACTTAAAAGTTATCAAAAATAAATACTTTTAAGTTATTAACTCTGAATTTTTTCTTTACTATTTATTCGGAAATTTAGGAGTTAACTGAAGGGGATTCCATTTATTAATGTGAAAAAAGCCCGCTCCCTCTAGGTGCAGGCTGATGTCCGTAAAGGACCATGTCTTCTCAATGCTCGCAGAGGAGCTGTGTGTTTTAGATTCTACGCTTATTTTTTGATTGTCAATTACAAACTGTTAGTTTTTAAAAAATTTTTGTTTTAGTTGTTTATCAAGTTTGTCCAATGTAGTAGTTGATACCTTTTAACCCAAATTATTCATACATAACTAAAAAAACTTCCAGAATCGCTGATACATCATGGTTTCTGGAAGTTTTTGATTTTCACCCATTAGGTGAGACTTTTTACTGGACAAAAAAGGATTTCCCCTTTATGATATAAGCGCAAACCATATCAAAATAGAAAGGAAACCCATATGTTCAGTCTAACAAATTACAATTCTAAAAACAACACTTTTTCTTTTGATGGTGGAAATCTAACGAATTACGGAGGATTACTTCTCTTTAAAGTACTTTTTGA
>NZ_SPPZ01000043.1 GCF_004570525.1 Streptococcus sp. WM07
CTAGAGGCTTATTTACCATGGGCTCCAAAAATCCAAGAGAATTGTAGATAAAGAAAACTCCAAGATTAAAAGCAATCTGCTTATAATCTTGGAGTTTTGTCAATATACTCTGTTATTGGGCGCTTACGTTGTGAAACAGATGAAACGCGTTTGATTCATTCCAATAATATCTATGCTTCTTTTGCTATTATTTGTTAAGGTTGCATTGTGGGCTGTGGCAATTATTTTTAGATAGTAGAATTAATCCCTTAGCTTGCTCCTTTGTTAAAAGTAGGTCTTTCTGCTTTCATTATTCTAAAGAGATTTGATTCTGTCCCAAGTATAGCAAAAGCAAAGTAGAAAAGAAATTATTTACCAGTTGGCAAGTAATTTCTCTGAGTTTCAACTTTTACTACTTGAGGTCTTCATTGTTTCCTGTTTTTAGTCGCAGGAACTTGGGAAACATGGTATAATGGAGCAATGTAAACTAGGGGAAGGAGTGTCTAGATGCAGAACGTCTATATTATCGGTAGTCGTGGATTACCGGCTAAATATGGTGGATTTGAGACCTTTGTGCAAGAATTGGTTACCCGCAAACAAGATTCTCGTATTGTTTATCATGTTGCTTGTTTGTCGGATGAAGGCTCTTACCAGCATTTTGATTTTCAGGGAACAGACTGCTTCACAATCTGTCCTCCTCAGTTGGGTCCTGCTCGGGTGATTGCCTATGATACCATGGCCTTGAACTATGCCCTGAAGTTGGCAGAAAAAAGTGGGAGTGAGCGTCCGGTTTTCTATATTCTAGGAAATACGATGGGACCATTGGTTCAGCTCTTTACGAGGAGAGTTCATCGGTTAGGTGGACGGCTTTTGGTTAATCCTGATGGCTTAGAATGGCGACGTACCAAGTGGCCTAAGCCTGTGCGTGCTTATCTGAAGCTTGCAGAGCGGTCTATGACGAAATATGCAGATTTAGTGGTGGCGGATAATCCAGGCATCGCTTCTTATTTGGAGGACACCTATGGACAACTTCCAGTGACCACTATTGCTTATGGTACAGATTTGGAACCGTCAAAATTAGCAACGGATTCGTCTGATTTTCAGAGTTTTCTACAAGAATGGAATCTCCGTGCCGGCGAGTATTACCTGATTGTAGGCCGTTTCGTGGCGGAGAATAACTACGAGACCATGATTCGCGAATTTATGCAGAGTCAGACTCAGCGTCCGCTAGTTTTAATCTGTAATTATCAGGGTTCCTCTTACTTTGAGTCCTTGCGACAGAAGACAGGCTTTGATCAGGATTCCCGAATTCGTTTTGTGGGAACGGTCTATGATAGCGATCTCTTGAACAAAATTCGCCAAGAAGCCTATGCCTATATCCATGGTCACGAAGTTGGTGGAACCAATCCCGGGCTTTTGGAAGCTTTGGCTCATAGTGACGTCAACCTTGTTTTAGGTGTTGATTTTAACCGAGTTGTGGCAGAGGAGACAGCCCTTTATTGGTCTAAGGAGTCTGGTGACTTAACTTCTCTTCTTGAAAAAATTGAAACAAACCGACCGAGTCATCTTGGTGAAGGAGCTAAGAAAAGAATGCAGCAGTTCTATTCATGGGAGAAGATTGTGGACGACTATGAGGAGGTATTCCGCTCATGACTGTTGCCATCTTACTGTCGACCTATAATGGGGAGCGCTACTTGGCGGAGATGTTGGATTCGATTCTGGCGCAGACTGTGCAAGATTGGCGTCTTTTGATTCGGGATGATGGCTCGAGTGATGGAACCCATGAGATTATCCGTCGCTATCAAGCGCGTGATGCTCGAATTCGCTGGCTTAATCCAGAACAACAAGAGAATCTAGGAGTTATTCGGAGCTTTTGGACCCTTTTGCAGGAAGAAGAAGCTGATGCCTACGCTTTTTCAGATCAGGATGATGTTTGGCTGCCTCATAAATTGGAGGTTCAGCTAGCAGCACTGGCTAGGGAAGATGCGAGTCAACCAGTCTTGGTTTACACAGATCTTAGCGTTGTGGATGCGAATCTTCAAGTCTTAGCACCCAGTATGATTAAAAGTCAATCTGCTCATGCGAACACGACGCTTCTTGCGGAATTAACTGAGAATACCGTTACAGGTGGTGTGACTTTGATTAATCAGACTTTGGCCAAACTATGGACAGGACAGGAAAAACAGGACCTGCTTATGCACGACTGGTATCTTGCTCTGTTAGCAGCTAGTCAAGGTCAGCTCATCTACCTCGATCAAGTTACCCAACTCTATCGCCAGCACGATCAAAACGTTCTAGGCGCCCGAACCCTTCGAAAACGAATGGCCAACTGGGTTCGACCACAGCTCCTCTTCCAAAAGTATTGGGCTTTAATTCATGATAGTCAAGAACAGGCTCGTAACCTTCTCGAATTATCCCTTGAGCCTGAAAGCCGTGCTTTAGTAGAGGACTTTGTTACGATTCTAGATCAAGGAATGGTTGAACGAATCCGACGTATTTTTGGACGAGGTTTCCGAAAAAATCGTTGCTTCCATACCTTGGTTTTTCGAACGTTAATCATTACCAAATTATTTTATAAAAGGAGCAATCCATGAATCTGTTTCAGCAGAAAAACTGGATCTTGATGAAAGAGCTCATCAAGACGGATTTTAAATTACGGTATCAAGGATCCGCTATTGGCTACCTGTGGTCCATATTAAAACCTTTCATGATGTTTACCATTATGTACTTGGTTTTTATCCGCTTTTTACGTCTTGGAGGCGATGTTCCTCATTTTGCAGTTGCTCTTTTATTGGCAAATGTGATTTGGTCTTTTTTTTCAGAAGCAACATCCATGGGGATGGTTTCGATTGTTTCCCGTGGTGATTTGATTCGTAAGTTAAATTTTTCAAAAGAAATCATTGTTCTATCTGCAGTAGCAGGAGCAGGTATTAATTTTTTGATTAATTTAGCGGTTGTTTTTGTATTTGCCTTGATTAATGGAGTTGGGATGTCCTGGCAAATCCTGTTGGTTTTACCGATTTTCCTTGAATTAGGCCTGTTTGCCTCTGGCTTGGCCTTTCTGTTATCCACAGTTTTTGTTCGTTTTCGGGACTCTCTTCAGATTTGGGAAGTGGTTCTACAAGCTGGACTTTACGCCACACCGATTATCTATCCGATTAGTTTTGTAGCCAATCAAAATGAACTAGCTGCTAAAATCATGATGATGAACCCGATGGCTCAAATGATTCAAGATGCTCGGTATCTCTTGATTGATCCAGCTAATACGACCGTATGGCAACTGGTCACAAATCCTTTTTTAATACTTATTCCATATTTATTGCCTATGCTGATTTTTATATTTGGCTATGGAATTTTTAAGAAAAATGCTAAAAAGTTTGCGGAGATCTTATAGTGAAAGAGAACAAAATCGCTGTTTCTGTTCAACATGTCAGTAAATATTTCCAACTACCAACAGAAGCAACCAATAGCTTAAGGATGAGTCTGATTAATCGCTTACGTGGGATTAAAGGTTACACAGAGCAACATGTCCTGAAAGACATCAATTTTGAGGTTGAGAAAGGTGATTTCTTTGGAATTCTAGGTCGAAATGGATCTGGTAAATCGACACTCTTGAAGATTATTTCTGAAATCTATCAACCAGAACAAGGGCAAGTTGTCATTGATGGAAAATTGGTTTCCTTCATCGAACTCGGTGTCGGTTTCAACCCTGAGTTAACCGGACGTGAAAATGTTTATCTGAATGGGGCTCTACTCGGTTTTACCCAAAATCAAATTGATGACATGTATGATGAGATTGTTGATTTTGCGGAACTCCGAGATTTCATGAATCAAAAACTGAAAAACTATTCCAGTGGAATGCAGGTACGCTTAGCCTTTTCTGTTGCTATCAAAGCGGATAGTGATATTCTCATTCTGGATGAGGTTTTGGCAGTTGGAGATGAGGCCTTTCAGCGTAAATGTAATGACTATTTCATGGAACGCAAACAATCTGGAAAAACAACCATCCTAGTCACCCACGATATGGGCGCGGTTAAAAAATTCTGTAACAAAGCAGTACTCATCGAAGATGGTCTTGTGAAAGCTTACGGGAATCCAGAGAATGTAGCGAATCAGTATAGTTATGATAATACAGCACCACTTCACCAAGAGGAAGTGGTGGAAAAAGAGGATTCAGAGCCAACGTTGGTGGAGAATTTCCAATTGGAGCTTTTAACACCAACTCAGATTAGTCCATCGGATAGTATCCAGTTTCGTATTCAATATGATTTAAGGGAAGAAATGGAGACCTATATTGCTTTATCTTTGACAGATATTGACCGCAATATATGGATTTACAATGATAATTCCATGGATGCTAAGCGAAGTAGTTGTGGACATCAAGAAATTTATTATCACTGCTCTCTTCCATCTGTTAACAATTTGAAGTTGAAATTAGAAGTAACTGTTCGAGATGCTGCTGGAAATATGCTAGCTTTTTCAGATGCAACGCAAACCCCTATCATTATGTTGCAACGAACAGATATTGCTCCAAATGATCAAGCAGCATTGGATTCTGCTAGTGGCTTGATTCAAAGAAATGGAACGTGGACTTTTTCTGAATAGGAGTAACCTATGACACAGCCAATGGTCTCAATTATTTGTACGGTTTATAATAAGGAACCTTGGATTGAACAAACCTTGAGTCGTTTTTTAGAGCAAAAAACAAATTTTTCTTATGAAATATTGGTGATTGATGATGCGTCAACAGATAATTCTTGGCAATTGATTCAATCATTTCAAAGTGAGCATCCCGATGTGGTACGAATTTTTGCTAATGAGAGAAATGAGGGAATTGCTAGAACATGGGTAACCGTATGTCAGAAGGCAAGAGGTAAGTACATAGCTCGTTGTGATGGAGATGATTTTTGGTTAGATCCATTGAAGCTACAAAAGCAAGTTGATCTGTTGGAAGCGACACCGGATTCTGCTTGGTCTAATACGGATTTTGATATCTATGATGAAAACGGCGATTTTGTTAGTTCAGCTGGTTTTGAATCAGGAACTATTCCTTTAGCGGATAGTTATGAAAAAATGTTGGCCACTCGTGGTTTCACGATGGCTTCAACTTGGTTAGTAGAACGTACGATGATGCTAGAGGTAAATGAGCAGTTGGATCTGACAACAGCAGATGACACCTTTGATTTACAATTGGAACTCTTTCAGCGAACGACTTTAACGTATTTACCGGATGCTACAGTAGCCTATGTTATTAATCAAGGTTCTGATTCGCGACCTAGATCCGTTAAGGAGCAAGCAGTGCGCTTTCATCGGCTTTTAGACACTCAGAAGAAGTTTGTTACTCGATACCCCGAAAGAATTTCTGAGAAGCTGGTGCAGGAGTTATTGGAACGAGCAAACAACTTGGAATTGTCTCTTAGTGAGGCGGTTGTAGATCCAGAAGGACTTGGTTTTGAAGGTGTGACGATTTATTTTTCAGATGATCAATCTGGTTTTACAGAAACTCGTAGTTCCTCGTTTACTTTGAGGAAAGAAGCTCAAATTGATATCCGTATACCAGAAGGGTGCAGTCGTATTCGAGTGGATCTTTCGGAACGACCTAATTTTTATGATTTGGTTCATCTTGAATGTAAAGATGGCCAGCCCATAGCAGTAAGTTGGAGTAATGGTGTTGCCTTTGAACAAGGTTATTTGTTTTTTGAATCAGATCCTCAACTGATATATGACCTCCCTGATCAGATTCCAGATGGGATAGTACGTCTGTCTTATAAGATGAGTCAAATGAAAAATCGTGAGCACCCGGACTATCTCGTTAAAAAAATGGTGACAGCTTTGGCAGAGGTGCAAAACCATTTAGAAGAACTTGAGGCAGAAAATATTTGTATGAAAAATTCACGGCGTTGGAGAATTCCTACGGCGATTATTAATGTTTTTAGGAGAAGGAAATGAAGCGTTTGCTTATCTATGTTCACTATAATAAAAATGGTGAAATGAGTCCGCATGTTCGCTACCAGCTACAGGAATTACGTTCTCTTTTTACAAAGGTTTTAGTTGTGAGTAACAGTCCTCTTACAGAGGATATGAAAAAAGATCTCCTTACTGCTCAGTTGGCTGATCAGCTATTGGAACGTGTTAACCGTGGTTTTGATTTTGCGGCTTGGCGTGATGGGATGCAGGAAATTGGTTGGTCAAATCTATCGGATTATGATTCTGTAACTTTAATGAATGATACCTGTTTTGGACCTATCTGGGATTTTCAGCCATCCTTTTTAGAGATGGAGGCAGATACTCAGGTTGATTTTTGGGGATTAACTAATTTTCGAGCGACAAAAGCATTTCCTGAGCATTTGCAAAGTTATTTTTTGACGTTTAAGAAACCGATTCTTAATGATAAGAGTTTTTTGACATTTTGGCAAGGTATTAAAGAGTATAGGGATGTCCAAGATGTAATAGATCATTATGAATCAAGAGTGACAACGTACTTTCTGGAGCAAGGTTTCCAATACCGGGCCTTATTTGACACGATAGGGGAATCGACTGAAGGGATGCTTCATCCTGATTTTACCTATTATCATCCTCGTCGTATTCTTGAAGTCCGATTGCCTTTTCTAAAAGTGAAAGCAATGGATGCCAATCAGTCAATTGCTCCTTATTTATTGGATACAATTCGAACTCAGAGCTCTTATCCTATTGAGCTAATTCTGTATCATATGTCCATGGTGAATCAGCCTGATAGTCCGTATCTATTAGGAGAAAAATATTTATCGCCTGTGGTACCTGAAATGACATCTTTTAAAGGGCGTGTTGCGATTCATCTCCATGTATTTTATACAGACCTGTTAAGAGAGTTTGTCGATGTTTTTGAGACCTTTCCATTTGATTATGATCTTTATATTACAACAGATACTGAGAGTAAGAAAGCAGAAATTTTAGCAGCAATAGCGGAAGATTCTTATAAAGAAATTCGATTGACAGGAAATCGTGGACGGGATTTATTCCCAATGTTGTTATTGAAAGATCAACTAGCCAAGTATGATTATGTAGGGCATTTTCATACGAAGAAGTCTAAAGAAGCAGATTATTGGGCAGGAGAATCTTGGCGTCAGGAATTACTTCAAATGTTGGTTCAGCCATCTGCAGAAATTCTAACCCATTTTGAAAAAGATCCTCAGCTAGGTCTCGTAATTGCTGATATTCCAAGTTTCTTCCGCTACAATCGAATTGTGACAGCTTGGAATGAACATCAGATGGCTCTGATGATGCAAGAATTGTGGGAGCGAATGGGGATGGCGAAGTCTATTGATTTTACAAAGATGGATACATTTGTGATGAGCTATGGAAGCTTTGTTTGGTTCCGATATGATGCTCTAGAACCATTGTTTTCTTTAGAACTTGATGTGAATGAAGTTCCAGAGGAACCATTGCCACAAAATTCAATTTTGCATGCAATAGAGCGTCTCTTGGTTTACATTGCGTGGAGTCAGAATTACGATTTTCGCATTGCACCTAATTCGCGGATGATTACTCCTTTTGTAGATAATAAGGTCTTGAACTTAAATGGAGATCTTCATCCTCCTACGATGGTTGATTTTAATTACATGGGGGGAATAAAAGGAGCCTTGAGATATATAGTGATTGGTCCCGCTAGGGCGATAAAGTACATTATTAAACGGATGGTGGCTAAGTATTCATGAATTATATCTTAGAATTTTTATCCCAACGTTGGCTGGAATGGAAGCATCTTGCGATTGCTAAAAGCCAACTTCTTACCGAGGATATTACTTCAATGATTGAAGGTTTTTCTAGTGAGATAGAAGAGACGATTCAAAGCTATATACGGGAAAAATATGAGCAAGTAAAAAAAGCTATTCAAGAGGAGGATTGGTCAGCCAGAGCATTTGAAGGTGTCTATATATTATTAATGATAGGCTTGTCTCTTGTTTTGGTGACCAACTATCATCTTGGAGAATATCCTGCTTTTTTAGGTTTAACCACAGGTACAATTATGTGGTTTTACTTGTTTCTTTCTCTATTTGCGGGTTTGATGACTCTACCTTATGTTAGTGGAAAAACAATTATTCCGATTTTATTGGGATACGTAATCTATTTCCCTTTATTATTTTTATTGGAATGGTCAAGACAGTTAAACAACCCAGATTTTAAACTTGAACAACTTTTTGAGATTCATCCCTTAACGCAAGTCCATTTTTATACGTTACTGATTATTCTAACAATAGCGTCAGCTTTACGCTTAGCACAACGAGAGTTTTATATCTTTCAACGATTTGAGGGAACCGGACTTTACCGTGCTCGACGTTCTGTGTGGACGATGGCTTCAATGGCGCCATTAATGGTTATGAATCCCTTATTTTTGGAATTTGTGAATGGAACTATTAGTAAGATTGCTGAAACTAATCAACTGTCTACTTATACTGGTTTTATAATGGGGCAAATTGTCCTATGGTTTACGATAGGCTTTGTTCTTTTTGCAAGTTTTTATAATAGTTTAAGAGAAATTGGATTACATCACTTTGGACGTGCAAATGCAATTTTTTCTAGTTTTGTTTTTGCGGTTGTATTTAATCTCCTCTTCCAGTCTGGATTGATACAACAAGGAGATGTTGTCGGTCGTTTTATTTTACCAAGAGCAACGCTTTTTCAAGTTATTGTCATTTTTTCAGTATCTCTCTTAGTTTACGTACTACTCAATCGCTATCTTTACGCTAGTCTGCTGATTATGACGATAGGTCTCATCTTTACTATTGTAAATAGTATTAAGTTCAGTTATAGACAGGAGCCAATTCTTCCAACAGATTTTATTTGGATTAGGGAACCAGAGCTATTTGTTTCTTTTGTGGATATTGGATTGTTTTTTACAGCAGTTATTGTTATGATCCTCTTGCTATATGTAGCATGGAATATTCAAATCATTATGCCAAGTAAACAGATTTTTTCAACTTGGCCAATGAGAGTAGTCCTTTTATTTACTTTTCTTGGAATGGCTCAGCTAACTGTAGATACATTTCGAAGTGAGGAAAACGGTAAAATTCCTCCTAATGTGCCAGTCATTAGTGTCTTGCATAACTGGGTTGATGTTACTTGGAAAGGTCTTTCTATCAATGCGAGTTATAAGTCATTAGCTTATGTTTGGACCCGGCAATTAACACAGATAGTTATGGCAGAACCAGAAAATTATAGTCGCGAACAAATAGAGTTACTAGTTGAGAAATATCGTCAAAAAGCTGTTGAAATAAACCAAGCCCGTACAAAATCATTGAAATCTCAAACTGTTATTTTTGTATTAAGTGAGAGTTTTTCTGATCCGAAACGAATTGCGAGCAATCAGTTAACACAGAATCCGATTCCAGAAATTGAACAGATTATGTCTGAGACCAGTAGTGGTCTGATGCATAGTGATGGTTATGGAGGAGGAACTGCAAACATGGAATTTCAAACTTTGACAGGACTACCATTCTATAATTATTCAAGATCAACCTCTAATATTTACGTAGAGGTGGTTCCGAATATGACCTATCTTCCTTCGATTACTCGTTCCTTTAAAGGAAGTGATAGCTTTGTTATTCATCCATCAGGAGCTAATAATTATAATCGGATTAATATCTATAAGGATCTTGGTTTTGAGAATTTGTATTTTACTAGTGAAAGTCTGCAAAAAATTACGGATAGAGCGTTAGAAGGTGTGAATGTTAGTGATCGGTCGGTATACAATGAAGTGTTGGCAAAGATACAACCTGATCGGAGTCAATTTTTCTCTGTTATTACGATGCAAAACCATGTCCCATGGTCTGCTGGTCAACCAGCTGATATGGTGGCAACGAATCCATTGCTTAATGAGCAACAAAATGGAGACTTGACAAGTTATACACGTCTTCTAAATCACACGGATAAGGCAACGAAAGATTTTTTAGAGCAATTAACAACCATTAGTAAAGATATTACAGTCGTCTTTTATGGAGATCATCTTCCAGGCTTCTATCCTTTATCTGTTTTTAAAGATCAGCCTCATCTGCAATTTGAAACAGACTACTTTATTTGGTCCAATACGAATCATTTTAAAGAAGATTATCCTCTTATTAATTCAAGTGATTTTGGTGCTGCTTTATTGGAGAAAACAGATTCTAAAGTATCCCCATATTATGCTTTACTAGAGAGTGTTTTGAAAGAGCGTCGTCTCAATGCTGAAGGTCAGTTTGAAAAAGATCGTGAGGCAGAGAAAGATTTGGAATTAATTCAGTATGATATTACTTCTGGAAAAGGGTATAGTGCTCAAAATCAGATTTTCTTTGAATTACCATAGATCATAATTGTTGTGATTCATGTATTTATACCAAAATAGGAGAAAAAATGACAAAAAAAATAGCAGTTTTGTTACCGGCATACAATGAAGAAGTAACGATTGTCAAGGTAATTGAAGATTTTAAAAAAATTCTTCCCCATGCTGATATCTACGTTTATGATAATAACTCTAGTGACCGTACAAACGAGTTGGCTCGCGAAGCAGGAGCTATTGTAAAGTTTGAGCCGAGGCAAGGAAAAGGAAATGTGGTACGCTCGATGTTTCGCGAGATTGAAGCGGATTACTATATTATGGCCGATGCAGATGATACATATCCTGCTGATGAAGTTGAAAAAATTCTAGCTCCTTTACGACAAGGCCAAGCTGACATGACTATTGGAGATCGTTTATCTAATGGGACTTATGAGAAAGAAAATAAACGTGGTTTTCATGGATTTGGGAACAATTTGGTGAGATGGCTAATCAATAGACTTTATAAAGGTCAGTACAATGATATTATGACGGGTTATAGAGGTTTTAATAAATTGTTCGTTAAAACCTTCCCAGTCTTATCACCTGGATTTGAAATAGAAACTGAATTATCTATTCATGCTTTGGATAAGCGTTTTAAGCTAGTGGAGGTGCCAATAACCTATAAGGATCGTCCTGAGGGAAGTGAATCTAAATTGAGTACTTTTTCAGATGGATTTAAAGTTTTGAAAATGATTTTTAATCTTTTTAAAGACTATAAACCGTTAATTTTTTTCAGTATTTTGACAGTTTTGTTTTTTGTACTAGGTTTACTTGTCGGTTTACCTGTCATTACAGAATTTACAAACACAGGGGCTATTTCTAAACTTCCTTCTGCAGTTTTAGCAACAGGTTTGATGATACTTGCTGCGCTATCGTTTGTGGCTGGATTTATCTTAGATACGTTTGTAAGGCAAAATCGTATGCAATATGAATTGAAAGTTTATGATTATTATGCAAGAAATGCAAAGGAATAGAGAATCTGGATTTTTTTACAATCTGAGGCAGTTTGGAAATAGTATTTTAAAATACCGTTATGTAATCGCAGTATTGTTCTTTATATTAGGTATTTCCTTCAATCTTCATGGTAGTTCAATAAGTAATTGGAATAATTATGGGATTAGTGAAACAAGGAATCATTCTAGAGGAGTAACAATAAATGATCTAGATGGAGATGCAGAAGAAATTGATGTTCAGAAAAATCTAACGGATTGGTTTTCATTTCCATCACGTTCAGATGGTACTATTGCCGGTGTTCCGAGAATGATTCGTTCAGATGAATGGCTAGTACAAACTCCTTTATATTTAGCTCAAGCTAACAGTGGAAATCAGTTAATAAATCCAAACTATGCTGTCTCTGGGCAAAATATGATTGTTGCTTATAACTCACCAGTCTGGCATATCTCGGTTTTGGGTAAACCATTCAATTGGGGCTTTCTATTTTTGGGTGCTTCTAAGGGCTTGTCATGGTACTGGTGTTTTAAATTACTTGCGATGCTTTTGCTAGCTTATGAATTTTCCATGATTTTGACTAGAAAAAATAAATTGCTTTCTAGTATCGGAGCTTTATGGATTACTTTTACTCCAGCCATTCAATGGTGGTTTATGCAACATCTTGGAGATGTGGTATTCTATTCATTGCTGCTGATGGTGAGTATTTATCATTATTTCAACCAGGATAAAAAGTGGGTGAAAATGTTAATGGCATTTTTTCTATCTAGTGCCATGATTGGGTTTGTATTAGTTACTTATCCAGCTTTCCAAATTCCTTTTGCGTATCTGGTTGGAGTATTTTTTTTGATTGAGTTCGTAGGAGCAATTAAAGCAAAAAAAATACAGATTTTTGATTCTATTTTGATGGTTATCACTTTGATTGTATCTCTTTCAATCATTGGAGTGAGTCTTTGGGATAGTAAAGAGGCTTTAAGTCTGACATTAAATACAGTCTATCCAGGAAGTCGGATAAGTGTTGGTGGAGAGGGAGAGATGGCACAATTAGTTGAGTTTCTTCAAAATATTCTCTTACCTTTTAGAATTCCGAAACACGATAATCAAGTGGAACTATCTACTAGTTTTCAATTTGTCCCTTTCTTCATTTTGACAATCCCATTTATATTTAAAAAATATAAGATAGTGGAGAATAGTTTTGGGTTATTTCTTGTGTGCTTTACTAGCTTATTAGCACTTTACACTTTTGTAGAAATCCCGGAAGTTATTTCAAAGATAACATTGTTTAGTTTTGTTACATCAAGTCGTGCATGGCAGGCAGCTTCTGTGATGGGAGTATTCGCAAGTCTCTGGTTTATTGGTTTTGTATGGAGAGAAATGAGCAATAGGGTTCTTTACTTGATTGTAGGAATGTTACCTGCATTTCTGCTTTATTCATATCTAATTATCAATGAGTATTTGGATATTCACTACATTAGTAGAACAACCTCCCTGATTATCTTTATTGCATTTAGTTTCTCTTATATTCTGTCTGTTTTTAGAAAAAAATTTTTTGTACTTCCGTTATTTGTATTGATTTTACTGTCTGGTATGACAGTAAATCCTGTAGTAAGCGGTTTGGATGTCATTGAGGACAAAGCAATTTCATTAGAAATTAGTAAAATTAAAAATAAGGATAGTAATGCCATTTGGATGACTGAAAATGGATATTATTATCAATTACCTCAAATGCTTGGTGCAAAATCGATTGATGGAGTCCGTTTTTATCCGGATATTGAACTGATGAGTATCTTGGATCCGGATTCAAAAATGGAGAAGCAGTGGAATCGCTATTCTCATATGCGTTATCTACTAGTTGGTAATGAGACAACAATGGAAAATAGCTCACCTGATGTTCTAAATATTAGCTTGTCGGTTAACGATTTAGAGAAACTAAACGTTAAATATATCATAAGCAATCGAGATTTATCGGAATTGTTTGGGTATGATAGATTCAAACAATTCTATGGTCCTGATTTAGATGGCAATAGAATATTTGAGGTCATAAATTATCAGTAAAAATTAAAAACTCCAATATTTGTTTGCTGAAATAGCAGTTTCAAAGTTGGAGTTTTTAATTGATGCTGTCTCAACGCTTTTATGCTTTTCCTAAATAAATGAATCTTTGTTATACTATCGGATAAATAAAACTTTTAAGGATAAAATCTATGCATTCATCATTCGCTTTAACAATCGGTAGCCCTCGTTTCCATGCTGAATGGACTCAAAAACGACAAGTCCGGACTCCTCAGGAGCTGCTGATTTGGCTAATGTCTCTTCTCCAGATGCCTGAGGATCTTACGGAAGATCCGCTAGAATTGCAGCGTTTGCTGGCTAGTTTTGATCCAGACTTGGCACCACATGATCGATTTTGGAAGCAGTTGGTCAAGCTGGTGCAGCAAGCATTTCCTAAAAATACTTTGGATCAGCCGGGGCTTCTCAATCGGCAGGTTCACCAGCTTCGGTATCTAATTTCGATTCAGCAAGCTCAGTATGTTCGGGAGCATTTTCGTGAGTCAGGGATGACGGACCGAGAGGCTTTGGCGCGTTATCTAAAAGGGCGATGTTATACTTTGTGGGATCGAGGTCGTTTGCATCAGAAACTTTCCTTGGTTGAAGGAACAAGGGTCTATCCAGATAATCAAGCGAGTGTGAATTTAAAAGTCCTTTATCATCAACGAGTTGAGTTTATATTAGACAGCCAAGGACGTTTTCTGAATATCTTGGATCCGGAAGGAGTATCAGAGGCGGGAATTATTAACGGAGCTAGCTTTAATTACGGTGGATTTTGTCGTCATAAGGATTTAGATATTGCTCCGATTGGACGGCATGATCCTCGCTTTCGACGAAAAAGATTACGAGGCTTCCGCTCGCCTACGAAGTCAAGATGGAATTCTGATGATAGATCATTTTGGTCTTCCAATGGCTCCTATGCTCAATCTGGTCAATCTCTGGCAAATTTAGTCAAGAGAAGTGCACGTGATTTTCGTCATTTAGTGAGGAAGAGTTAGGTAAAAATAGATCATAAGAATGTTGTGTATAGTGTAGGTAAGCATTTGATAACTAGATTTTTCTTTTTTCAAATCTAGTAGCATAATAGTAATTGTACCGCCCACTACTCTTTGAAGTAATAGGGCGGACATTTTTTGTCGAAATAGTAACAACATAGTATGAAAGGTGTTCATATGGTCGTATTTCCCCATAATCGCCTTGTTAAGGCGGGACGATATTTGTCTTTTCTCAAAAATGATCCTCTGAATCAGGTGCCGATTTTGCGCTATGATAAGAAACGCAAGGGGCTGACGTTTGTGATTGTGTTTCAGCTTGCAGATTCGGTTCAGATTTTAAATCGCTCTGAGAAAGGTTATTCTTCGCGTTTGGAGAGGATTCGTTTTTTTGATGAAAAATCTTTACAGGCGGGCTTAAATCGAATTCCGAATGTGGCTCGAGAATCTGCTCAGGTTTTACAGGTTCCTGGTAAGGGGAAGGGGGATCGTGATTGGATACGCTACTACCAGCCTCAAGAGCTGATGTTTTTAGCAGGGGGGCAGGAAGTTTCTGAAGATGTTTACAATCCTTTCCGAGATGCTAGAACTTGGGATGGTGGAGAGTTTGGTCAAGCGGATTTCGAATATCGAGATTATGAAGGGATTCAGGATTTTCGACCTTTTTGGCCGCAAGGGGAATCTCAGCCTTTAGTTTGTAGATTTTCTGATGCTGGTGCAGACTTGTTGTTAATGGGCTGGTACTATCATGGTCCCCAATTGAAGGTATCTTGGAGGCCAGATAGGAAGGGGGCTCGTTGGCGGTCATCCTTGGTTGCTGTGGATCGGAAAACGGGACGAACCTTTTTTCAAGGTAATCTTTTTCAGATTGAAAGGGCATCGGTTCCTATCTTTTTCGATAAATTGGAAATAAAAAATCACAAGGGGTCAGAGCTGGATGTCTTGTATCAAGAAATTGAGAAGCAAATACGCGCGGCAACTTTAAAGGAACGGGGCTAAAGCTTTAGAAAGAGTCCACTTGTATTAAAGAAAAAACAGTCTCTTAACGAAACTATTTTAGGTATTGGTAGTCAAAATTTGCAAGTACACAATAGAGTTGACAAAATTTTGCTTTTCACAAGGTTATCTACTAAAGAGGCTGAGGGATAACTCCCCCCTATAGAGCGTTTTACACCTGATGGTTGGTGAAGCAACTGATCCATAAACGTCAAATTCTGTTTGGAATTTGACCAAGCTATGCACTTGTCACAAGATAAAAGAGATCGTTTTATCTTGTGACTACGATTGGGACGAATAATTGTTTGCGGCTAAGTGCTAAATGGCTCGGTCAAGTTTCTAGTGGTTGGCTGTTACTTTTGTTGCTTATAACCCCGAAAGGAAGAGATTAAGACTTTTTGTCTTGGTCTCTTTTTTGTGAGCAGATGAAATTCAAGTTTTACCGAATGATATTCTCTAGTTTCTGTTTAGATTAGGGTCTATACTGGAGATATGAAAGGAAGGTGGCGAGTATGGCATCTGAGATCTTTGTTCTATCTGTATTTTTGGCAGGGATTTTGTAAGCGCCCAATAACAAGGTATCTTTAACCGAACTAGAAATCTAGCTATACTAATCTTATAAATCATCAGGATGGAGATTGATATGGTAGATTCTCGCTCGTTCACTAGGATAAATTTATGCGATTTAGGTCAGGTTCATTTGATAACTGGTAAAACAGATATGAGGCAAGGAATTGATTCCTTGGCTTACTTATACTTAACAAAAAACAAAAATAGCTGTATACTATAAGGTATGAAAGTCGAACTAAATGAATATCAAATTAGCGAATTGAAGCAAGCCCTGAAAGATAAAAAGAATGCACAGCACCATAGGAAAATTCAAGCTCTCATTCTCTACTCTGAATGTCAGAATTTAACAGCAGTAGCTAAATCAGTAGGTTTTGTTCATCAAACTGTACGAAACTTATTGAACCGTTATCTAGAAGGAGGTTTAGAGGCACTCCTTA
>NZ_SPPZ01000044.1 GCF_004570525.1 Streptococcus sp. WM07
TACATTTTTATCCCTAGAACAATTTGGTGAATAATAAAAATCATCAGAAATTCCAGTTGATTATTGGTTGTTTCTGATGATTTTTTAGGCATTTACACAGATTCTTCTGAGGTATGAATAATTTGGGGTAAAGGGAGGTGATATTAACTGGGGCTCTGTTCTGGGATACTGTGTTGGAGGTGCAATCATTGGTGGCGCATTTTCAGGAGGTCTTGCAGCTGGAGTTGGCTGTGTTGTGGGTGGAGGAAAGGTGATTATAGGTGGGCTATAAAAATCTGCTTTTCTTAATACTATTCTTGCCCAGCTTGCTGATAATATTATATGGAATGAAGAAAAAAGAGCGTAAACTAGTTATTGCTGGGGTGATCCCCCTTCTGTCCCTACTATCATCAATTATTGTTGATTGGATTTTTGGGTGAGAAATTATATCTTTAGTAGACGTGTTCAAATTAATATTTTAAACCTTGAAATTTTTTCAGTTGGTGTTAAAACGGCCAGTAGTTGGAGGATTAATTGCATATGATCTAAGAAGGGGAAGAATAAAGGTTGAAAAGGGTTATTAGCTTGGGATTGATAAGAGGATATTGGTAGTATTCTATTTCTCTAGTCTCCTGCCCTGCTTTTTTAATTCATGTGATTTCTGAATTTCGTTGTGGGGAAGGCTTATTTACCTAGATCAATTATCTCACAATTGATATTTTGATTCGGATTAGCTTCTTCTCACTCCTGCAGATTTTTTATTCTTTTTCAACTGCTTAATTTGTTGCTTAGTTATTTTACTTATTGGAACTTAGCTCGAAAAGGCGCCATCAAGCGGAGCCTTGGAAATGCTAACGGTAATACTTGAGTGGTAGAGAGGCAATCAGAGTTCTTGACTTAGTCTAGATTCTGACTGCTTTTTATGTAGTATGGAGATGGTTCCTTAGGAATTCCTTATGGTTTGGAATGTTGGTTGCTCGTCTAGATAAATTATATATATATATGCCTAAAAAGAAATACTTTACAGAATATAGAGTAAATGGTACTATTGAAGAGACTATAGAATTGCCAGCTTAGGCTCCAATCTTATATTGCATCACCAATCAATGGATAGAAGGAGAGTATATTACGCATTATGAAGAAATATACGTTTAATCGTCAGGTTCAGCGCTTCTCGCTTCGGAAGTACTCTTATGGTACAGCATCTGTACTATTAGGGACTTTTCTTTTTGCAGGGCAAAATGTTCAAGCAGATAGTGCTGCACCAGTAGACACAGATTCTACACCAGCATCAGCCTCTGCAGAATCGACGGCCCCTCAAGAGGCATCTGTATATGTGGCAGAGCCTGTATTACCAGCAACTCCTAGGGTTTTAGAAGTAGAAGCGACACCTGTTCCTGAGGCTTCTACTGTTGAAACTACAGAAGATTCTGCGAAAAAACCTGCACCAGTAGAGGCGGATTCCACATCTGTAAATGCAGAGAGTGTTGAAGTACCGACTGACAAGGAGCAGCCAGCAGGGACTTCGGCTTTTCGTTCTGCAGTTTTACGGGCAGCACAGCCAGGCGAAGTTCAGGTATATAGTCAGAGTCAGAGTTTCTCCGACAAACCGGGTGGAACGATTTCGGACTTTAAGGGTTATGTGGTAAAGAGTGCCCACACGCCGACAACGGATAATATCCGTTTTGAGTTTGATTATACGCCAACGATTGCAGCGGGACGGACTAGTGAGGTTCCCTTTGTATTTTCTATTAGTCACGCAGCCAACTTTAAAATATTGCAAAATAGTCTTAAGGTGAATGGACAGAGTGTTCCGTTTTACAAGACCGATAGAGGTTTCGAATTTTATTGGTCTCCAAGTCAGAAAGTCCGTATCGGTCAGAAAAATAGAGTGGAATTTATTGCTCAAGCGGTGACACGTTCAATTCAGTATAGTAATATTAGCCCAGTAATTGGTACAGCTAATACAGGAACGTACAAGCAATTCTTCGATCCGTTATCTGGGGAAGCCATTGTTCGGAATACAACTACTGGTTCTGTAAAACTCGATTATAAAACATTCTTAGAAACGATTGAGGAAATTGAGGGACCTAAGGTACCGGAGCCTAAGGTTGAAACTTCTGCAATTCCGTTTACAACAGAATACAAGGCAGATGAAAGCCTAGAGGTTAATACTCAAGCGACAGAGCGTGAGGGTGTAGACGGTGAGCAGACAGTCACGACTACCTACAAAAAAGAAGGTACAGAGATTGCTGAAACCAAGGGTGAGCCAGTCGTTACCAAAGAACCGGTTGCGAAGATTGTTAAAGTTGGTACGAAGCCAACTGTTGTAACAGAAACAATCGAGTTTAAGACAGTTTATCAAGATGATCCAAGCATGAAGCCAACTGATCCAGAAGTGGTTGTCACGGAAGGAAAAGCGGGTCAAAAGACAACGACTACAACGTATCGCTTAGATGAGAAGACAGGAACCGTCACTCCGAATACACCAACTGAGGAAGTTGTTGTAGCAGCAGTGGATCGTGTGATTCGCCGTGGGAGTGGAGAAGTACGCTCGATTCCTTTCAAAACAGTATATATTGCTAATGATAAGTTAGAAGTTGGAACACAAAATATTCTTCAAGAAGGAGTAGAGGGTAGTGAAAAAAATACGTTCCATGCTCAGACAGGGAATGGTCGTATAGAGATTACTCCTAATTCAAAAGAGAATGTAGAAGTGATTAGCAAGCCACAGGTTATTATTGTCTTGGTTGAAAATTCTCCAGGTATGCTTTTGGATGATGTCAATAAGTTGTCTCCACTATGGGACAATCTCAAAGATGGTGATAAACTATTGTGGATTAGGGCAGGTCGTATTCCAGAAACGTTTGAGAATGCGAAAGCTAGTTTTTCTGTTAAAGGTACGGATGCTAGTATCAAGGCACTGGAATCTGTAGGGGATATTTCAGCAAAAGATATTCCTACCCGTTATGGCTTGAGTCCAGAAGAGATTGCTGGTGCGGACTTACGTCTTGAAACCGATCTTTATACAACCAATAGTAGTGTTTTAAATAAAAATACATCCCTTAAAGCACTTTTAAATTCAGTTGGATCTCGGACGATTTCTGTTAATAGTCGAGAGAGAGATGCTTGGGCGAATAGACGTTATCGGCATGCAGAAGCTTCGCTAAAAGAAGCAGGATTTACTTATAAGATTGATAATATAGAAGGTTTGTTGAGTGTGCAACCTAAGACAGAAAGACAAACTGTCATCACTTATAAGCCAATGCTTATTTCTATAGGTGATCCTTCAGGTCAATTACAGGTTAAATCAGCGAGCCTAGTTGTAGGAGATGAGAAAATTTCATTACCGATTGATGGAGGAAAAGTTAAGAGTGAGTATACGCCTTCAAATTCGGATAAATTGACGATTGACTATACTGTTGAAGGAGTTGCTACGACACCTGGTACTGTCACTGCTACAATCAGCTCAGATGGTCAAGAAGTAGCGAATGCGTCTACCCCATACGATGTCAAATCAAGTCTGGAGAAAGTGGATCCAGTGAATCGACAAGTAGAGGTAGGGGTCAAACCTAAAGTTGAAGTGACTACTATTGCCTTTGAGACGACTTATGAAGAAGATCCAAATATGAAGGCGACAGATCCAGAAGTGGTTGTCACAGAAGGAAAAGAGGGTCAAAAGACTGTTACAACAACTTATAGCTTGGATGAAAAGACAGGGTCTGTAACTCCAAATGCCCCAACTGAAGAAGTTGTAGCAGCAGTGAACCGAGTTGTTCGTCGTGGTGTCGGCCAAGAAAGTAAGATTGCCTTTGAAACCACTTATGTAGCCAATGAGAATTTGGAAGCTGGCCAACAAGAAGTTGTGACAGAAGGTGTGGAAGGTGTCCGTCAGCCGAATGGTACAGTTTCTCAAGAACCTGTTACAAAAGTCGTTCAAGTTGGAACTAAGCCAAAAGTTGAAGTGACTACTATTGCCTTTGAGACGACTTATGAAGAAGATCCAAATATGAAGGCGACAGATCCAGAAGTGGTTGTCACAGAAGGTAAAGCGGGTCAAAAGACCGTTACAATAACTTATAGTTTGGATGAAAAGATAGGAGCTGTGACTCCAAATGCCCCAACTGAAGAAGTTGTAGCAGCAGTGAATCGGGTTATTCGCCGTGGTACAGGTCAAGAAAGCAAGATTGCCTTTGAGACTCTCTATTTGGCAAGTTCAGATTTAGAAGCTGGTAAACAACAGGTAGTGACTGCTGGGGTTGAAGGTATCCGTCATCCAAATGGTCAAGTGACCTTGCTTCCTGTGAACCAGGTTATCCAAGTGGGTGTGAAACCAAAAGTTGAAGTGACTACTATTGCTTTTGAAACGGTTTATCAAGATGATGCCAGCATGAAGGAAACAGACCCAGAAGTGGTTGTCACAGAAGGTAAAGACGGTCAGAAGACGGTTACAACAACCTATAGCTTGGATAGCAAGACTGGTCAAATCAGTGACAATACCCCAACAGAAGTTCTTGTTTCAGCAGTGAGTCGAGTGATTCGCCGTGGTACAGGTCAAGACAGTAGCTTGCCATTTAAGACAGTTTACTTGGCTACAACTAGTCTAGATGCTGGTCAGAAGCAAGTTGTATCAGCTGGAGTTGAGGGCGTTCGCCATCCAAACGGTAGCATTACCAAAGAAGCGGTGGCTGAATTGATTCAGGTGGGTGTGAAACCTCTTGTAGTTGTAGAAACACTTCCATACCAAACGGTTTACCAAGAGGATAGCCAGATGAAGGCGACAGATGGTGAAGTTTTGGTTCAAGCTGGACAAGCTGGTCAAAGACGTACAACAACAACCTATGTTCTCGATGAGAAAACAGGTTTGGTGACAGCTCAGCCCCCAGTAGTTGAAGAAGTGGCAGCCCGTGATCAAGTGATTAAGCGTGGTGTTGGTCAAGAGACTGCTATTCCATTTACGACAGTTTACTTGGCAACAGCAGAGCTAGAAGCAGGTCAGAAGCAAGTTCTAGTAGCTGGTCAGGCTGGTCTTCGCCATCCAAATGGTAGTGTCTTGAAAGAAGCAGTTGCTGAGTTGGTTCAAGTCGGTGTGAAACCGCTAGTAGTTGTAGAAGCACTTCCATACCAAACGGTTTACCAAGAAGATGCCAGCATGTTAGCGACTGATTCAGAAGTCTTGGTTCAAGCTGGACAAGCAGGTCAGAGAAGTACAACGACCACCTATGTTCTCGATGAGAAAACAGGTTTGGTGACAGCTCAAACCCCAGTAGTGGAAGTCACAGCAGCCCGTGATCAAGTGATTAAGCGTGGTGTTGGTCAAAACACAGAAATTCCATTTACGACAGTTTACTTGGCAACAACAGAGTTGGAAGCAGGTCAGCAGCAAGTTCTAGTAGCTGGTCAAGCTGGTCTTCGTCATCCAAATGGTAGCGTGACACGAGAAATGCTTCCAGCTATGATTCAAGTGGGTACGAAACCACTGGTGGTGACAGAGGTTCTGAAGAATCAAACAGTTTATCAAGAAGATGCTAGCATGTTAGCGACTGATCCAGAAGTTGTGGTGCAAGCCGGTCAAGCTGGTCAACGTGTCAGCACAACGGCTTATAGCTTGGATCTTGCCACTGGTAAGGTGAAAGCCTTGGCACCAGTTGTTGTAGAAACAGCAGCGGTTGACCGTGTCATTAAGCGTGGTGTTGGTCAAACGACAACACTTCCATTTGCAACCCACTATGTAGCAGACGCTAGTCTAGCAGCAGGTGAGAAGAGTGTTCGGATTGCCGGCCAAGCTGGTCTTCGCCATCCAAACGGCAGCATCATCAAGGAAGTGGTCGCTCAGATTGTAGCTGTGGGAACTCGTCCAAGTCAACGGACTGAAACTGTAGCTTACTCAACTCGTTACCTAGAAGCTAAGGATATGGTAGCGAATAGCCGTCGTACCTTGGTTGAAGGTCAGACTGGTCAGAAGACTTATACAGTCTTGTATGTCTTGGATTCAGCGACAGGTGAAGTTACCGCTCAGCCAGAAACCGAATCCTTGACGATGAAAGCCTTGGCGGAAGTGATTGAAGTTGGTGTACAACCTTCTACAAGAACAGCAGATGTAGCCTTCGCAACGGTTTATCAAGAAGACCTTGAGATGGAAGCTGGCAAGCAGTCGGTGGCACAGACAGGTCAATTAGGTCTTGATACCTATACAACGATGTATATCTTGGATACAGCAACTGGTCAGGCTGTCGCTCAACCAGAAACAGTAGAGCGAACTACTCAACCAGTTACTCAGCTTGTTCGAGTTGGCGTGAAGCCATTGGTGGTTGAAACTGAGTTAGGCTTTGAGACTGTTTACCAAGAAGATCCGAAGATGTTGCCAACAGATAAAGAAGTTGTGCTTGTTGAGGGTCGTGTTGGTAAAGAGACACGGACAATTCGGTATGTCTTGAATATTCAAACAGGTCAAGTGACTGCCCAAGAGCCACTAGTTGAACGGGTCGAGGCAGTGAACCGTGTGGTGAAACGTGGTGTTGGTCAAACTAGCCCAATCGCCTTTAAGGTCATCTATAAAGGTGATGTGACTCTGGAAGCTGGTAAGCGTCTTGTAGACCAAGAAGGTCAAGAGGGAGTCCGCCATCCAGATGGATCTGTTTTGAAAGAAGCAGTTGATCAGTTGATTCGCGTTGGTCTAAAACCAGTTGAGACAGTTGTTGAGATTCCATTTGAGGAGAAAGTAGTCGAAGATCCGACACTTCCATTGGGTCAAATCTGTGTTGAAGTTGAGGGTGTAGCCGGTAAAGAAATCAAGCGGATTACTTATACTCTTGATCCTGAGACAGGTGAAGTTACAGCTCATGAGACAGTTGAAACGGTTGCGGCAGTGACTCGTCTTGTCCGCAAGGGTACCAAGGTGGCAGAAGTTTGCCCACCAGAAGCCCCAGTTGTTGAGGCAGCTCCTCAAGAAGCTGAGGTTAAGGTTCTTCCAAATACAGGTACTAGCGATTCTGCAGGTCTCCTTCTAGCTGGAGGTTTGGCAGGATTAGCAGGTCTTGGATTGGCCGCTAAAAAACGGGAAGAAGATTCCTTATAATCATAAATGATTGAAGAGACTAGGTAAAAGCTAGTCAATAACTGAAAACCATAGGTAGATTGTACTTGTTCTTCGTCAAGTAATGCCAATCTGCCTGTGGTTTTTTATGTTTTATACAGGGCTAACCTTCTTTGATAATAGTCTACAAATTGCTTTACAGAACCTGTTTTATGAGTTTCAGGAATGTTTCAAGCAAGGGCTATGTAGTTCTAGGCAGGTCAGGAAATGATCGAGCTTGCTGATTTTTTAGTAAACCCCTTAATCAATAAAGGTTGACAGTTTTTTTGGTTTTCGTTATAGTGGGTATCAAAAGAAGTAGCGGGGTATAGGTTTACCAGAACCAAGACAATCGATGATGAATCGGATGATTCTCTTAGGTTGTTTATACCTGTTTTTAAAGGAGCTCAGAATGTTCACAATACGAGATATTACTAAGATTGGCTTTATGACTAGTCTGCTGATTGTACTAGGTTTGCTTCCGGCAATTCCACTAGGATTTATTCCTGTCCCAATCGTTTTTCAAAATCTTGGGGTTATGCTGGTTGGAGCGACTTTAGGAGCGAAAAAAGGGACTTTTACCATGTTGCTTTTTTTTCTGCTTGGTATGGTGATTCCCGTTTTTTCAGGAAAATCTACGACCTTTGCTGCACTAGCTGGTCCAACTGCAGGCTATCTTTTGGCCTGGGCTTTGGTTCCCTTATTCATGGGACTGATTCTCTCAAGGATTGAGCGAGTCATTTTTCCGATCCTTTTCTTGGTTACGATTCTGATTGGAGTTATCTTTGTGGATCTTCTAGGTTCGATTTGGCTATCTCATGTAACGAATATGCCTCTTAGTCAATCCCTGATTTCCAATCTGGCCTTCATTCCCGGAGATCTCTTAAAGGCTTTTGTTGCAAGTTTGATAGCCTTTCGTCTTTCTAATGGGGAGCTATAATTATGAAAACTTATGAAAAAATATTTCAAGAACTCTTAACTGCTACAGATTTTATGAGTGGAGAAGCACTGGCAGAACAACTTCAACTATCACGCGCAGCGATTTGGAAAGCTATCAAACAGCTGGAAAAGCAGGGGATTGTGATTGACAGTCTGAAGAATAGGGGCTATCGTTTGCTAGCTGGAGATATCTTATTACCAGAAGTTATTACAAATCGGACAGGCCTTGCTGTTTATTATCATGTAACGAGTGCCTCAACACAAGTCGATGCTAAGCAAGGCATTGAGGCTGGAAATCCTAGTCCTGCCCTCTATTTGGCTTCCAGTCAAACAGCAGCACGCGGACGATTCTCCCGCCCTTTTTTTGCTGCTGAACAGGGCGGGATTTACATGAGTCTCCACCTAGAACCGCAGGTTCCTTTTGGCCAACTTCCCAGCTATACCCTCTTGATTGCAGCGAGTATTGTGAAGGCGATTCAAAATCTGGCAGGAATAGATACGAGTATTAAATGGGTGAATGATATATATCTTGGGAATAAAAAAATTGCGGGTATTCTGACAGAGGCCATCTCAGATGTTGAGACTGGAACCGTCGCTCACATTATTATCGGAGTCGGAATTAATTTTTTCATTTCAGATTTTCCAAAGGAATTAGAAAGTAAAGCAAGCTCTCTTTTTACTAGTCAGCCCCCGATAACTAGAAATGATTTGATTACTGAAATTTGGCGAATCTTTTTTACCAGTAATCACGAAGATCTTTTTGAACTCTACAAAAAACATTCCCTAGTCCTCGGTCATGAAATTAGCTATCAATCGCAAGGGCAGAGCTGGACTGCTACAGCAGTTGATGTTTTAAAAACGGGGGAGTTAGTTGTTGAAACGAGTACAGGGCTCCAAAAACTTTCCAGTGGAGAAATTAGTCTTATTAAGTGGTAAAAAATACAGGTAGAATGTCCAACTGTTCTACCTGTATTTTTGCTTGGAAATAGGGTTTTATGGGCTGACTGTACTTGTTTTTTAATTCTTTTATACTTCAAATAATTTATAGGTTAAAATTAAAAAATTGTAAAAAATTCTTGAGAATTTAATGAGCTTGTGTTAAAGTAGCTAATAAGGTTTGATAATCAAACCATTTAAAAATAAAGAGAAAGGGTTTTTATGGTCTATTATGGAATTCTGATGGAAAAAACGGATGGGATTGCAAGATTGACTTTCAATCGGCCAGAGGTGGGGAATGGATTTAATATCCCCATGTGTGACAGTATTTTAGAAGCCCTAGCGGATATCGCAAGAGATAAATCTTTAAGAGCCCTAGTGATTCAGGCAGCTGGAAAGGTTTTTTCTGTTGGTGGTGATCTGGTTCAAATGAAAGAAGCGGTCGATAAGGACGAGATCGATTCTCTGGTTCGTATAGCAGAACAGGTAAACGAGATTTCCTTGGTCTTAAGAAAATTAGGCATTCCAGTCATTATGGTTGTAGATGGTCCGGTTGCTGGTGCAGCCTTTAATATGGTCTTAGCTTCGGATTTTTGTATTGCCTCAGAAAAATCGAAGTTTATTCAAGCTTTTGTGGGAGTTGGTCTAGCTCCAGATGCAGGAGGTTTGTTTCTGTTGACCCGTTCAATTGGAATGAATCGAGCAACGCAAATTACCATGACAGGTGAGGCTATTTCTGCAGAGAAAGCCTTAGATTGGGGATTTGTCTATAAAGTTTGCGAAAGTGAGCAATTAGAGAAAGCAGTCGAACAACTCTTGAAAAAGTTAGCTAGAGGCTCTAAAAATACCTACCGAGCCATTAAGGCCTTGGTCTGGGAAAGTGAATGTTCCGCTTGGGAAGACTATGCTAAGCTAGAGCTATCCTTGCAAAAGGAATTGGCTTTTACAGAAGATTTTAAGGAGGGTGTGAGAGCTCATTCAGAGCGACGCCGTCCAAAATTTTTGGACAAATAGTTTTATAATCAAATTATTTTATAATAAAACCTTGCAAGATGATTCATTGTTTGTTATAGTTTGATTATCAAATTTTTGACAAAAAGAATAGTTGTAGGAGGCCCATCATGGATTATCAACAAATCAATGATTACTTGGTTGATATTTTCAATAATGTTTTAATTATTGAGGAGAATAGTTTAAAAACGAGTCGCTTTAAGGATCTATCAATTAAGGAAATGCATACCATTGATGAGATTGGTAAAAAACCAGATGTAACTCCAAGTGAAATTGCAGAAACACTCATGGTGACTCTGGGAACTGTGACCACCAGTCTTAATAAGCTTGAGGCAAAGGGATATATTGTGAGAACACGGTCCACAATTGACCGCCGTGTGGTTCATCTAGGACTAACCAAGAAAGGACGACTGATTTACAGACTGCATAGAAGGTTTCACCGTGCCATGGTCACCCGGATTACGGATGGTATGGAGCCAGCAGAACTGGAGGTCATGCAACGGGGATTGAAAAAACTACATCAATTCTTAGAGGAGCTTAAATAATGGCTTTTGCAAGAATTAGCCAAGTGGCTCATTATGTTCCTGATAATATTGTCACCAATGATGATTTATCAAACATTATGGATACTTCGGATGAGTGGATTAGGAATCGAACAGGAATTCGCTCTCGTCGTCTTTCAATGGGGCAACAGACCAGTGACTTAGCGAGTGAGGTAGCCTATCAGTTACTGGCAAAATCAGGATATACAGCCGACGAGCTAGACTTTGTTTTAGTGGCGACCATTACACCTGATTCGAATATGCCATCAACTGCAGCTCGTGTCCAAGCAAATATCGGTGCTGTCAATGCTTTTGCTTTTGATATCTCCGCTGCTTGTTCCGGTTTTGTGTTTGCTTTGGCAACGGCTGAAAAGTTTATTCAATCAGGGACCTCTCAAAAAGGTTTGGTTATTGGTGCTGAAGTATTTTCCAAGGCACTTGATTGGACGGATCGTCGGACAGCGGTGCTCTTTGGTGATGGTGCTGGTGGCGTTTTGATTGAACAGTCAGAGACGAATCATTTTTTAGCTGAAAAACTCTACACTGATGGTAGTAAAGTTGGCTTGGAGTCAGGAATGACACGTCTGCATCATCCTTTCTATCAAGGGGAAGAAGTTAACCCCTACTTGCAGATGGATGGACGAGCAATCTTTGATTTTACGATTAAGACGGTTTCTCAGAGTGTGAAAGACATGATTGAGAAGATGGGAGAACCTGATTTTCTCCTCTTGCATCAAGCTAATATCCGTATTTTGGATAGGATGGCAAAAAAAATTGGTGTTCCACGGGAGAAATTTTTGGCCAACATGCAGCAGTATGGGAATACTTCGGCGGCCTCTATTCCCATTTTGCTTTCCGAAAGTGTGAGTGCTGGAGTGATTTCTATGAAGGGGCACCAAAAAATTCTGTTTTCAGGATTCGGTGGTGGATTAACCTGGGGAAATATCCTTGTGTTACTGTAGTTAGATATTTATTTAAAAGGAGAAAAATAATGGCAGTGTTTGAAAAAGTACAAGAAATTATCGTTGAAGAACTTGGTAAAGAAGCAGAAGAAGTGACGATGGAAACAACATTTGAGGAGCTTGATGCAGATTCATTGGATGTTTTCCAAGTCATTTCAGAAATTGAAGATGCTTTTGAAATCCAAATTGAAACCGAAGATGGTTTAAATAATGTTGGCGATTTAGTGGCTTACGTTGAGGAAAAAACAAAATAATACTAGACTTCAAAATCTGAATATGAGAATCCTCTTTCCGAAATTTTAAAAGTAACAAGGTCCGTTGGAGCTTGTAGATATTTTTTATTGATAAAGGTGACAAGATTAATCCAATTTTTGGGCTTAATCTCCAGTTCAGATTGCGAACTGTTGTGTGTATACAAGAATCGAGGTTGCGAATGTTCCTTATTGAAAATCTTCGTTTGATTTTCGGTGAGGATCAGATCCAACCTTTCTTCTTAAAAAATACTTTAATTATCAAAGTATTTTTTAAGAAGAAATCTATAAGGTAGGGAAAATGAAAACAAAGATTACAGAGTTGTTGGGAATCACATACCCAGTTTTCCAAGGGGGAATGGCTTGGGTTGCGGATGGAGATTTAGCGGGAGCAGTATCAAATGCGGGTGGTCTTGGTATTATTGGTGCTGGGAATGCTCCTAAAGAGGTTGTTCAGGCAAATATTAACAAGGTTAAAGCCATTACGGATAAACCTTTTGGTGTGAATATTATGCTTTTGTCTCCGTTTGCGGACGCTATTGTGGACCTGGTTATTGAAGAAGGGGTCAAGGTGGTTACAACTGGTGCAGGAAATCCAGGAAAATACATGGAGCGTTTTCACCAGGCTGGAATCAAGGTAATCCCGGTTATTCCTTCAGTTGCTTTGGCCAAGCGGATGGAGAAACTTGGGGCTGATGCTGTGATTGCAGAAGGTATGGAGGCAGGAGGTCATATTGGAAAATTGACTACGATGACCTTGGTTCGTCAAGTTGTGGATGCTGTCTCGATTCCAGTGATTGCTGCAGGAGGGATTGCGGATGGTTATGGGGCTGCGGCAGCTTTCATGCTGGGAGCAGAAGCGATCCAGGTTGGGACACGTTTTGTGGTCGCAAAAGAATCCAATGCCCATCCGAATTATAAAGAAAAAGTTTTGAAAGCGAAGGATATTGATACGGTTGTCTCAGCTTCAGTTGTAGGCCATTCGGTACGTTCGCTAAAAAATAAATTGACGACAGCTTATGCCCATGCGGAAAAAGAGTTCTTAGCAGGAACCCGCTCTGCAGATGAGGTTGAAGAACTTGGTGCCGGTGCTCTGAGGAATGCGGTTGTCGACGGTGATGTTGTGAATGGTTCTGTTATGGCGGGGCAAATTGCCGGTCTGGTCCAGAAAGAAGAGACCTGTCAAGAAATTGTAGAGGATTTAGTGACGGGTGCTCGCAAGGCTATTTTAGAAGAAGCGAGACGTTGGGGAGAATAAGGAAAGGGACTATGTCAAAAAAAGCATTTTTATTTGCCGGTCAAGGGTCTCAAAAACTGGGGATGGCGAGTGATTTGTATGCCACTTATCCCATTGTTGAAGAGACCTTTGATAGAGCTAGTCAGATTTTAGGTTATGATTTGCGGTCCTTGATTGATGGAGATGACGTGAAGTTGCATCAAACGCGTTATACTCAACCGGCTATTCTTGTAACCTCTCTGGCCATCTATCGATTATTAGCTGAATATGGGGTGTTGCCAGATATCGTAGCTGGCCTATCCTTAGGAGAATATTCGGCCTTAGTGGCTAGTGGGGCTTTGGCTTTTGAAGATGCAGTAGCTCTTGTAGCCAAACGTGGAGCCTATATGGAAAGTGCAGCTCCAGCTGGTAGTGGAAAAATGGTAGCTGTCCTAAATACGGAGCGAGACTTAATTGATGAAGTTTGTCAAAAGGCTTCTGAAATAGGGATTGTTAGCCCAGCCAATTACAATACGCCAACTCAGATTGTGATTGGTGGGGAAGTAGCTGCTGTTGACGAGGCACTTAGCTTGTTGAAAGAAAGAGGTGTCAAGCGTCTGATTCCTTTAAATGTCTCAGGTCCTTTTCATACAGCTCTCTTGAAGCCAGCTTCTGAGCAGTTAGCCATTGATTTGGAGCAAACTTCCTTTTCAACTTTTAAGATTCCATTAGTTGGAAATACAGAAGCCAAGATTATGGAATCCGATCAGATTCGAAGTTTGTTGGCTCGCCAAGTTATGGAGCCGGTTCGTTTTTATGATTCAATCACCGTGATGAAAGACTTTTGTGTTGATGAAGTCATAGAAATCGGCCCTGGTAAGGTATTGTCTGGTTTTTTGAAAAAAATAGACAAGAACCTTCCTACCACATCGGTTGAGGATAGGGAAAGTTTTGAAGCACTGCTCAAGAAGAAGGGATCATGATGGAAATTCAAAAGAAAAATGTCTTTGTAACTGGTTCGACACGCGGTATTGGTTTAGCTATTGCCCATAAATTTGCTAGTTTAGGAGCCAATGTTGTGTTAAATGGTCGTTCAGCAATTTCAGATGATTTACTAGGCCAGTTTTCAGATTATGGTGTCAAAGTGGTGGCGATCGCAGGTGACGTCTCAAATGCTGTGGATGCAGAGCGCATGCTAGCGGAAGCAACAGAAGCTCTAGGAACTGTGGATATCCTTATCAATAATGCGGGAATCACCAATGATAAATTGACCTTGAAAATGACGGAGGAAGACTTTGAATCTGTCTTGAAAGTTAATTTAACGGGTTGTTTTAATATGACTAAAGCAGTCTTGAAGTCGATGATTAAGGCTCGTCAAGGTGCTATCATTAACCTGTCTTCCGTGGTAGGTTTGATGGGGAATATCGGTCAAGCTAATTATGCGGCTTCTAAAGCTGGTTTGATTGGATTCAGTAAATCTGTAGCCCGTGAAGTTGCGGCCCGGGGTGTCCGGGTAAACGTGATTGCCCCTGGATTTATCGAATCCGACATGACCGATAAAATATCAGACAAGATGAAGACTGCGATGATGGCACAGATTCCCATGAAAGCCTTTGGTCAGCCGGAGCAGGTTGCAGATGTAGCGGTATTCCTTGCCCAACAAGAGTATCTGACAGGTCAGGTGCTCGCGGTTGATGGCGGTTTGACGATGCAATAGAAGAGGTAGAAAATGACAAATAAGCGTGTGGTTGTAACAGGTTATGGTGTGACCTCTCCAATCGGAAATACACCAGAAGAGTTTTGGACTAGTCTTTATGAGGGAAAAATTGGGATTAAGCCCATTACAAAATTTGATATCTCAGAGATTGAGGTACGGAATGCTGGAGAGATTCAAGATTTTCCCTTTGATAAATATTTTGTAAAAAAAGATACCAATCGAATGGATCTCTATTCGCTCTATGCTATTTACGCTGCGATGGAAGCTTTGGAAAACGCCGGTTTAGACATGGAGCAGGTGGATCGTGATCGTACGGGAGTTATTGTCTCTTCAGGAATTGGTGGCTTACAGGAGCTTGAGGAACAGATTATTCGGATGAGTGAGCGTGGGATGAGGCGAATTAAACCCATGTTTATTCCCAAAGCTTTGTCAAATATGGGGGCTGGGAATATTGCGCTCAAAATTGGTGCTCAAGGAGTGTGTAAGTCCGTCACAACAGCCTGTGCCTCTGCAAATGATGCGATTGGGGAAGCCTTTCGAGAAATCAAGTATGGACATCAGGATGTGGTTTTAGCCGGTGGTTCAGAAGCTTCGATTACACAAATTGGGATTGGTGGCTTTAATGCCTTGACAGCTTTGTCGACTACAGAAGATCCAGCTCGTTCAGCGATTCCATTTGACAAAGACCGGAATGGCTTTGTTATGGGTGAAGGTGCAGGGGTGCTTGTGGTTGAGAGCCTTGAACATGCACAAAAACGGAATGCTAACATTTTAGCAGAGATTGTCGGCTATGGTTCCAATTGTGATGCCTACCATATGACCACGCCAACTCCAGATGGTTCTGGAGCAGCCAAGGCTATTAAGCTTGCACTTCGTGAAGCCAATATTCAACCCTCAGATGTTGATTATGTCAATGCTCATGGGACCTCAACACCAGCTAATGAGAAGGGAGAGAGTCAGGCGATTGTAGCAGTGCTTGGAACAGAGGTTCCGGTGTCTTCGACTAAATCCTTCACAGGTCATTTGTTGGGAGCAGCCGGTGCTGTTGAGGCTATTGCGACCATTGAAACGATGAGACATCAGTTTATTCCGAAGACAGCTGGCACGCGAGAACTATCTGATGACATTGAAGCAAATGTTGTTTATGGGCACGGGGTGGAAGCGGAAGTGAACTATGCGATTTCAAATACATTTGGATTTGGTGGGCATAATGCGGTCTTGGCCTTTAAACGTTGGGAGGACTAGGTATGAATATCCATGAAATTAAGGACTTGATGGCGCAATTTGATAGCTCCAGCCTCCGTGAATTTTCGTAAGCGCCCAATAACAGAGTATATTGACAAAACTCCAAGATTATAAGCAGATTGCTTTTAATCTTGGAGTTTTCTTTATCTACAATTCTCTTGGATTTTTGGAGCCCATGGTAAATAAGCCTCTAG
>NZ_SPPZ01000045.1 GCF_004570525.1 Streptococcus sp. WM07
AGAGGGACGTGCTGGTCTTGAGACAAGTACCACCCGTTACAGTGTGGATGCTAGCACAGGTCAGATTACCGCCCTTCCGGTTGAGGTTGAAACTCGTCCAGCCGAGGATCGTGTGATTGCGGTTGGTACCAAGGAAATTGAGCCACCAGAAGTGACTCCAGAGCCAGAAGATGTTTTAGAAACTCGTCAAGAGCCGATTGCTTTTGAAACGGTTTATGAATCAGATGAGAGTCTTGCTTATGGTTCAAGTCAGGTATCCCAAGAGGGTGTTGCAGGCACTAAGGAAGTTGTTTGGAACGTTACCAAGGATAGTCTAGTCAGCGAAAGTGTGACGACTTCAGCAGTATCACAGATTGTTCGTGTAGGAACTCAGCCAAGTGTCACAACGAAGGAGCTTCCGTTCAAGGAAATCCGTCAGGACGATCCGAATCTCGAAAAAGGTCAGGAGGGTGTTGTAACAGAGGGACGTGCTGGTCTTGAGACAAGTACCACCCGTTACAGTGTGGATGCTAGCACAGGTCAGATTACCGCCCTTCCGGTTGAGGTTGAAACTCGTCCAGCCGAGGATCGTGTGATTGCGGTTGGTACCAAGGAAATTGAGCCACCAGAAGTGACTCCAGAGCCAGAAGATGTTTTAGAAACTCGTCAAGAGCCGATTGCTTTTGAAACGGTTTATGAATCAGATGAGAGTCTTGCTTATGGTTCAAGTCAGGTATCCCAAGAGGGTGTTGCAGGCACTAAGGAAGTTGTTTGGAATGTTACCAAGGATAGTCTAGTCAGCGAAAGTGTGACGACTCCAGCAGTATCACAGATTGTTCGTGTAGGAACTCAGCCAAGTGTTACAACGAAGGAACTTCCGTTCAAGGAAGTTCGTCAGGACGATCCGAATCTCGAAAAAGGTCAGGAGCGTGTTGTAACAGAGGGACGTGCTGGTCTTGAGACAAGTACCACTCGTTACAGTGTAGATGCGAAAACAGGTCAGGTTACCGCCCTTCCGGTTGAGGTTGAAACTCGTCCGGCCGAGGATCGTGTGATTGCGGTTGGTACGAAAGAAGATGTTTTAGAAACTCGTCAAGAGTCGATTGCTTTTGAAACGGTTTATGAATCAGATGAGAGCCTTGCTTATGGTTCAAGTCAGGTATCCCAAGAGGGTGTTGCAGGCACTAAGGAACTTGTTTGGAACGTTACCAAGGATAGTCTAGTCAGCGAAAGTGTGACAAGTCCAGCAGTATCACAGATTGTTCGTGTAGGAACTCAGCCAAGTGTCACAACGAAGGAGCTTCCGTTCAAGGAAATCCGTCAGGACGATCCGAATCTCGAAAAAGGTCAGGAGCGTGTTGTAACAGAGGGACGTGCTGGTCTTGAGACAAGTACCACTCGTTACAGTGTAGATGCGAAAACAGGTCAGGTTACCGCCCTTCCGGTTGAGGTTGAAACTCGTCCAGCCGAGGATCGTGTAATTGCGGTTGGTACGAAAGAAGATGTTTTAGAAACTCGTCAAGAGTCGATTGCTTTTGAAACGGTTTATGAATCAGATGAGAGCCTTGCTTATGGTTCAAGCCAGGTATCCCAAGAGGGTGTTGCAGGCACTAAGGAACTTGTTTGGAACGTTACCAAGGATAGTCTAGTCAGCGAAAGTGTGACAAGTCCAGCAGTATCGCGGATTGTTCGTGTAGGAACTCAGCCAAGTGTTACAACGAAGGAACTTCCGTTTAAGGAAGTTCGTCAGGACGATCCGAATCTCGAAAAAGGTCAGGAGCGTATTGTAACAGAGGGACGTGCTGGTCTTGAGACAAGTACCACTCGTTACAGTGTAGATGCGAAAACAGGTCAGGTTACCGCCCTTCCGGTTGAGGTTGAAACTCGTCCGGCCGAGGATCGTGTAATTGCGGTTGGTACGAAAGAAGATGTTTTAGAAACTCGTCAAGAGCCTATTGCTTTTGAAACGGTTTATGAATCAGACGAAAGTCTTGCTTATGGCTCGACACAGATAGCTCAAGAGGGTGTTGTGGGTACGAAGGAGATTGTCTGGAACGTTACCAAAGACCGGCTTGTAAGCGAGCGCATTGCACAGCCAGCAGTGTCACGTATTATCCGTGTAGGAACACAGCCAAGTGTTACAACGAAGGAACTTCCGTTCAAGGAAGTTCGTCAGGACGATCCGAATCTCGAAAAAGGTCAGGAGCGTGTTGTAACAGAGGGTCGTACTGGTCTTGAAACAAGTACCACCCGCTACAGTGTGGATGCTAGCACAGGTCAGGTTACTGCTCTACCGACACAAATTCAGATCACTCCTGCTATTGATCATGTGGTTGCTGTGGGAACCAAGGAACCTGTAAAACCAAGCCTCAGGATTCAAAATTTGGAGAAGGATGTTGATCAGAAACGAGTTGTTGTAACCTATCAGCTAGTTGATCCAGATGCACGATATCAGTCAGCTAAAGTCCTTTTATACAAAGGGAATGAATTGATTCGTGAACTTGTTCTATCGGATCCGAAGCAACCGGTAATCCTTTCCGATCTAGATTACTTTACAGATTACACACTACGGACAGAGATGACTTATAGTCTTTCTGGGCAAGCAGTCACTGAGTCTCAAGCAAAACAGGAAGATTTTGTTTTAGAGTATAAAAAGATTGAATTAAAGGATATTCAAGGAATTGAGATATATGAAAAAGTAGATGGAAATTTCCGAAAAGTTGAAAACTTCACGACTCTAAAAAGTGCGGATACATACTTTGTAAATGTTCGTTCTAAGGATAGCAAGGATATGTTGCTGCCTGTGTCGGCGATTGATGAGGTAGAGAAAGATGGTAAAGCTGTTTATCGTTACACGGTATCCTTCCCTGAATTAGTACAGGAGGGGCAAAATGGATATAAGAATGATTTAGCCTTGTACATTCCGAAAGATGGAAGTAATCCTTCTGTGGTGAATGCTTATCGAGCAAATTATTTGGCGCTGCCAGATGCGAAAGCTGATCGAGAAATCGCCTACTATAACACAGAAAAACTGTTACCATTTTACTCAAAAGATTACCTTGTTTACATGGGTAATAAGATTGATCCGAGTCATAAGTTATATCAAACAAAATTGGTTGATGTTGTTCCTATGGTAGATAATCGTATTGTAACAGATGTTTACACGGATAAAACAGCCGTTAATCGCTTAATGCTTCATTATGAAGATAATAGTGTTGCTTATGTTCCTGTAACTTATAAAGAAGATTTCAAAAACAATCAGCTTGCAGAGTACAGTTTAACTGGTACACCTCTGTTATATACACCTGAGAATTTTTTAACTTCTTATCAATCAGTTATTGATGAAGTACTACCAGTGTTGTCGGCGATTAACTTTGATTCTAAGGAAATAAGAGACGCGCTAGGGATTCAAGAGGGAGAGACAGGTAAAAATATAGGTGATCTCTACCTAGAGCAAGGTTTCAATAATCTTAAGGCAAATCTAAGTCAAGAATTGAGGAAACTATTGGCTTCAGATAAGGCCATTAATTCCGGAGATGGAATTATCCGTGAAAAACTGGTATCTGATCTCAAAAATAATGCTGTCCCTCTTTTATTAGGACTAAGTTACTTGAATCGTTGGTATGATATTAATTATGGAGAGATTAATGTTAAAGATCTATCGGTTTATAAATCAGATTTCTTTGGTAAGCAGGATGTATCTATCTTAGAACAAGTTATTGCATTAGGAAATGCTGGTTTCGATAAATTAAAAGCTGCTAATAATGTGACAACCTTTGCTAGCCATTTATCACCAGCTAAGCAAAAGGGAGATCTCTTTAGTTATCTTGAAAGTTATCGTGCTCTCTTTTTACCAAATAAGAGTAATAACGAATGGCTAAAGGAAAATACAAAAGCTTACTTAGTTGAAAGTTTCTCAGGAATACCAGAACATAGAGAGCGTCAGGAAGCAGCTTATGGTCAGAGGAATAATAAGTATTCCATTGGGATTTATGACCGTATGACAAGTCGTTCGAATGTCTGGAAATACCAGCATATGATTCTGCCGCTGTTAACGATGAAAGAGGAGAGTGTTTATATCATCTCTAACATGTCTAATTTAATGTTTGGAGGATACGAACGCTACAGAACGGGAGATTTGGCTGCTTTAAGTGGTGAAGATTACAATAAGGCGATACGTTCTTTAGTTGATCAAGCTGGAATTTGGTATAGAGATTACTTTGATTTCTGGTATAAGATGTTGACAGAGAAGTCTCGTGAAAGAATGTTCGGACCGTTAGTTGCTTATGATGGATTCTTGTATTATAGTCCAGATGGTAGTCGAAGCTGGCGGAATTTATACGATAAGGATGCATCTATTCAGGAATTCTTTGGTCCTGCGGGACGTTATTATTTAAATTCTGGTGCGGGTGCTTTTGCGAATGGTATATCTGTTTCCTTTATTTTCTATCGCTTCCTAGATAGATCGGGAGCTGGTATTTTGACCCATGAGATGACCCATAATTTTGATGATAATGTGTATCTAGAAGGAAATCGTGGACGTGAAGGGTCGGGAGCAGAACATTATGCTCAAGGACTTTTAGAATCTCCAGCTGCTCCAGATCGGGCGGTATTGGGAATCAATATGCTATTTCAATTCGATGAGGAAGCGACTGATCGTTATCATACAGCGAATCCAGTAGAACGTTATAAAACTCCTGAGGATTTACAGGAGTATATGAAGGGTATGTTTGATGTTCTGTATTTGTTAGAGTATGTTGAGGCTCAAGCAGTATTATCTCAAAGTACAGAAGTTAAGAAGGCATGGTGGCGTAAACTTGAGAATGAGTGGACTGTTGACCGTGATGGTAATCAGACTCATGCTGCCAATAAGATTCGTCGTTTGACCGATGAAGAAGCTAGTCAATTACAGACCTTTACGGATTTGATTGATAGAGATATCATGAATCGTCGTTATTATCGTGATGAAGAAACTCTTAGACGGGGAACTTATTATGGGGTACCTCTACTTTCTCCAATTTATTCAGCAATTACAAATGATAAGGGGATGCCAGGTGATTTGACGTTTAGACGTACTGCTTTTGAATTGATAGCCGCTAAGGGCTATCAGGAAGGTTTTGTACCATATACATCAAATATGTATGCGCAAGAAGCTCTTTCTCAGGGTCTCAAAACTTGGTCTGATGCTCGTCGTAATTATGTTGGATTACCGAATGATCAATTGATTTTTGAAAAGATTTTTAAAGGTGAGTATGCAACTTGGAGTGATTTCAAAAAAGCTATGTATCAGGAACGCCTTGATAAGGCCAGAAATCAGGGTCTAAAGCCGATTACAATTCAATATGAATTAGGGCGACCAAATTCTACTGAGACAGTGACGATTTCTTCATTGGATGAATTACAAGAATTGATGAATGCAGCTCTACAACGAGATATGACAAATATTGATCGTGCAACGAGCCATCCACCAGCAAGTTGGGTCAATGCGTTACTCTCAAAAGTGTACAATGCTTATCTTCGTCAAAGTAAAGATTTCAGAGAGTCTATCTTCAAATAGAATGCTTTCTACTATTGGGGTTGAGATGTTATCTCAGCCTCTTTTGCTTGTTTTATGACATTAAATATGATAGAATATGTAAATTAAGTTGTCGTTTGCTTTCTATTGAAATATTGTCCAGTAGAAGGCCTACAGCAGTTAAATCATTCCGAAAAAGAGTCGATTTAGCTGCTCTTTTTGTGTCTAATTTTAGTCTTTTTTAAAAATGTAATCTATTTTTAAATTTTCTAAAAATTAAAAAGGGCAATGGGGGAACCGGCTTGACACAAGTCAGTGTTCAATAAAAAGAAGGAGTTAACAACTTGGCAGGACATGAAGTTCAGTACGGGAAACACCGTACACGTCGTAGTTTTTCAAGAATCAAAGAAGTTCTTGATTTACCAAATTTGATTGAAATCCAAACAGACTCATTTAAAGAATTCCTGGACCATGGTTTGAAAGAAGTTTTTGAAGATGTACTTCCTATTTCAAACTTTACAGATACCATGGAATTAGAGTTTGTGGGATATGAATTACGGGAGCCCAAATATACACTTGAAGAAGCACGTTCACACGATGCGAACCTTTCAGCTCCTATTTTTGTGACCTTCCGTCTTGTAAACAAGGAAACTGGAGAAATTAAGACTCAAGAAGTCTTCTTCGGAGATTTCCCGATGATGACTGAAATGGGAACCTTCATTATCAACGGTGCTGAACGGATTATCGTTTCCCAGTTGGTACGTTCACCAGGTGTTTACTTCAATGATAAGGTCGACAAAAATGGTAAAGTTGGATATGGTTCGACTGTAATTCCTAACCGTGGTGCTTGGTTAGAACTAGAAACAGATTCGAAGGATATTGCTTATACGCGGATTGATCGGACGCGGAAAATTCCATTTACAACGTTGGTACGTGCATTAGGTTTCTCTGGGGATGATGAAATCATCGATATTTTTGGCGATGGTCCTTTGGTTCGCAATAGCTTGGAAAAAGATGTCCATAAGAATCCAATGGATTCACGGACAGATGAGGCTTTAAAAGAAATTTACGAGCGCCTTCGTCCAGGTGAGCCAAAGACGGCAGAATCCTCTCGTAGTCTTTTGATTGCTCGTTTCTTTGATCCACGTCGTTATGATTTGGCAGCAGTTGGTCGTTATAAAATCAACAAAAAACTTAACGTTAAAACACGTCTTTTGAACCAAACATTGGCAGAGCCATTGGTAGATGCAGATACAGGTGAAATTCTAGTTGAAGCAGGTACGGTGATGACACGTGATCTGATTGAGGAGCTAACACCTCAGTTGGATGGTGATCTTCATAAAATTGTTTATATCCCAAATGATTCAGCTGTCTTGACGGAGCCAGTTGTTCTTCAGAAATTTAAGGTGGTTTCACCAATAGATCCAGATCGTGTAGTGACGATTATTGGGAATGGAAATCCAGATGAGAAGGTTCGTACAGTAACACCAGCGGATATTTTGGCTGAGATGAGCTATTTCTTGAACCTTGCTGAGGGAATGGGACGTGTCGATGATATTGACCATCTTGGAAATCGTCGGATTCGGACAGTAGGTGAGTTGCTTGCCAACCAGGTACGTCTTGGTTTGTCTCGGATGGAGCGAAATGTTCGTGAGCGGATGAGTGTTCAAGACAATGAAGCTCTTACACCACAGCAGATTATTAATATTCGTCCTGTGACCGCTGCGATTAAAGAATTCTTTGGTTCGTCTCAGTTGTCTCAGTTCATGGACCAACACAATCCTTTATCAGAGCTCTCTCACAAACGTCGTTTGTCTGCATTGGGGCCTGGTGGTTTGACACGGGATCGTGCGGGTTATGAGGTACGGGACGTACACGCGACACATTATGGTCGTATGTGTCCAATCGAAACACCTGAGGGACCAAACATCGGTTTGATTAACAACTTAGCTTCCTATGGACACTTGAATAAGTATGGTTTCATTCAAACTCCATACCGTCGTGTTGACCGTGAAAAAGGTTTGGTAACCAATGAGATTGTTTGGTTGACTGCCGATGAAGAAGATGAGTACATCGTGGCTCAATCCAATTCCCCATTGGATGCGGAGGGTCATTTCACTACAGATATCGTGATGGGACGTCATCGTGGGAATAACCAGGAGTATGCAGCTAGTTCTGTAGACTTTATGGACGTTTCACCGAAGCAGGTAGTTGCGGTGGCGACGGCATGTATTCCATTCTTGGAGAACGATGACTCCAACCGTGCCTTGATGGGAGCCAACATGCAACGTCAGGCTGTGCCATTGATTGATCCGAAAGCTCCTTATGTTGGTACTGGTATGGAATATCAAGTAGCTCATGATTCAGGAGCGGCTGTTATTGCTAACTATGACGGAACTGTTACTTATGCTGATGCTGATCGTGTTGAAGTCCGTCGTGAAGATGGTTCTCTTGATATCTATAAAGTTACAAAATTCCGTCGTTCTAACTCTGGTACTGCCTACAACCAACGTACCTTGGTTAAGTTGGGTGATAAGGTTGAGAAAGGTGATTTCATCGCTGATGGACCATCCATGGAAAATGGAGAAATTGCCCTCGGACAAAACCCTATCGTAGCCTACATGACCTGGGAAGGTTATAACTTTGAGGATGCGGTTATCATGAGTGAACGCTTGGTCAAAGACGATGTTTATACATCCGTACATTTGGAAGAATACGAATCAGAAACTCGTGATACCAAGTTAGGCCCTGAAGAAATCACACGTGAAATTCCAAACGTAGGACCAGACGCTCTAAGCCATTTGGATGAAATGGGAATTGTTCGCATCGGGGCAGAGGTTAAAGAAGGAGATATCCTGGTTGGTAAGGTTACTCCAAAAGGAGAAAAAGACCTTTCAGCAGAGGAGCGCCTTCTACATGCCATCTTTGGAGACAAGTCACGTGAGGTTCGTGATACTTCTCTTCGTGTTCCACACGGTGCTGATGGAGTTGTTCGTGATGTGAAAATCTTTACCCGTGCCAATGGCGATGAATTGCAATCAGGTGTGAACATGCTGGTTCGTGTCTACATTGCACAAAAACGGAAAATTAAAGTAGGGGACAAGATGGCCGGACGCCACGGAAACAAAGGGGTTGTATCTCGTATTGTACCTGTGGAAGATATGCCGTACTTGCCAGATGGAACTCCAGTGGATATCATGTTGAACCCTCTTGGGGTACCATCACGGATGAATATTGGTCAGGTTATGGAATTGCACTTGGGAATGGCAGCTCGCAATTTGGGAATCCATATTGCAACACCAGTCTTTGATGGTGCAAGTTCACGAGATTTGTGGGATACCGTTCGTGAAGCTGGTATGGATTCAGATGCCAAGACTATTCTTTACGATGGTCGTACAGGTGAACCATTTGACAATCGTGTTTCTGTAGGGGTCATGTATATGATCAAGCTTCACCACATGGTTGATGATAAACTTCATGCACGTTCTGTTGGACCATATTCGATGGTTACACAACAGCCATTGGGTGGTAAAGCTCAATTTGGTGGACAACGGTTTGGTGAGATGGAGGTTTGGGCTCTTGAAGCTTATGGCGCTTCCAATGTCCTTCAAGAAATTTTGACCTACAAATCAGATGATGTGAATGGACGTCTTAAGGCTTATGAAGCCATTACTAAGGGAGATCCAATTCCAAAACCAGGTGTTCCAGAATCCTTCCGCGTTCTTGTTAAAGAATTGCAATCACTTGGTCTAGATATGCGCGTTCTTGATGAAGATGATCAAGAAGTTGAATTGCGTGATTTGGATGAAGGGGAAGATGATGGCATCATCCATGTAGATGATTTGGAAAAAGCACGTGAAAAAGCTGCACGGGAAGCCAAAGAAGCTTTCGATGCAGATGAATCAAAATAAGTGAACCAAAAAGAAAGGTAAGATAGAGTGGTTGATGTAAATCGTTTTAAAAGTATGCAAATCACACTCGCCTCTCCAAGTAAGGTCCGTTCATGGTCTTACGGAGAAGTCAAAAAGCCAGAAACCATTAATTATCGGACTCTGAAGCCGGAAAGAGAAGGACTTTTTGATGAGGTTATCTTTGGACCAACCAAGGATTGGGAGTGTGCCTGTGGGAAATACAAGCGCCTCCGTTACAAGGGCATCATCTGTGACCGCTGTGGAGTTGAAGTAACCCAAGCACGTGTGCGTCGGGAACGTATGGGGCATATCGAGTTGAAAGCCCCTGTATCTCATATCTGGTATTTCAAAGGAATCCCAAGTCGAATGGGCTTGACCTTGGATATGAGCCCGCGTGCCTTGGAGGAAGTGATTTACTTTGCAGCCTATGTGGTGATTGATCCAAAAGATACGCCATTGGAGCACAAGTCTATCATGACTGAGCGTGAGTACCGGGAAAATCTTCGTCGCTATGGTTCAGGTTCCTTTGTCGCAAAAATGGGAGCAGAAGCAATCCAAGACTTGTTGAAACAAGTAAATTTGGAAGCTGAAATTAAAGAGTTGAAAGCAGAACTTAAGTCTGCAACAGGTCAAAAACGTGTCAAGGCTGTTCGTCGTTTGGACGTATTGGATGCCTTCCATAAGTCTGGGAATAAGCCGGAATGGATGATTCTAAACATCCTTCCGGTTATCCCACCAGATCTTCGTCCAATGGTTCAATTGGATGGTGGGCGTTTTGCAGCCTCTGACCTGAACGACCTTTACCGTCGGGTTATCAACCGGAACAACCGCTTGGCACGTCTCTTAGAGTTGAACGCACCAGGAATCATTGTTCAAAATGAAAAACGAATGTTGCAAGAAGCGGTTGATGCCTTGATTGACAATGGTCGTCGTGGTCGTCCAATTACAGGTCCAGGAAGTCGACCATTGAAATCCTTGAGTCACATGTTGAAAGGAAAACAAGGACGCTTCCGTCAAAACTTGCTTGGTAAACGGGTAGATTTCTCTGGTCGTTCGGTTATCGCAGTTGGTCCGACCTTGAAAATGTACCAATGTGGTGTTCCACGTGAAATGGCGATTGAGCTTTTCAAGCCGTTTGTTATGCGGGAAATTGTTGCTCGTGATATCGTGCAAAACGTTAAGGCGGCTAAGAAGTTGGTTGAACGTGGTGATGAGCGTATCTGGGATATTTTAGAGGAAGTCATCAAAGAACACCCAGTTCTGCTTAACCGCGCACCTACCCTTCACCGTTTGGGAATTCAGGCCTTTGAGCCAGTTCTAATTGACGGTAAGGCGATTCGCCTTCACCCACTTGTCTGTGAGGCCTACAATGCCGACTTTGACGGGGACCAAATGGCGATTCACGTTCCGCTATCGGAAGAAGCTCAAGCAGAAGCTCGTATTTTGATGTTGGCTGCAGAGCACATTTTGAATCCAAAAGACGGGAAGCCGGTTGTTACTCCATCTCAGGACATGGTTTTGGGGAACTATTACTTAACCATGGAAGAAGCTGGACGTGAAGGCGAAGGTATGGTCTTTAAAGACGCGGATGAAGCTATTATGGCATGGCGCAATGGTCTTGTTCACGTACACACTCGTGTCGGAATTGCGACGGATAAATTAGATAAACCTTGGACAGATAGCCAACAAGGTAAGATCATGATTACAACGGTTGGTAAAATCTTGTTTAATGCCATTATGCCAATGGAGTTGCCATACCTTCAAGAACCAACCAATGATAACTTGGTCAATGGTGTACCGGATAAGTACTTCTTGGAAGCTGGTCAGGATATTCACACTGTTTTAGTAGGTTTAGAATTGAATGTACCATTTAAGAAGAAAAATCTTGGAAACATCATCGCTGAGATCTTTAAACGGTTCCGGACAACTGAAACGTCAGCACTCTTAGACCGTTTGAAGGATTTGGGTTACTATCATTCAACCTTGGCTGGTTTGACAGTGGGAATTGCCGATATCCCAGTCATTGCGAACAAGGAAGAGATTATCGAATCCTCTCATGAACGTGTTGAGCAAATCTCGAAACAATTCCGTCGTGGTATGATTACCGATGATGAACGGTATAATGCGGTTACAGGAGAATGGCGTGCTGCTAAAGAGCGCTTGGAAAATGCCTTGACAGCTAGTCAAGATCCGAAGAACCCAATCGTTATGATGATGGATTCTGGTGCTCGTGGTAACATTTCCAACTTCTCCCAGTTGGCCGGAATGCGTGGTTTGATGGCTGCTCCGAATGGACGTATCATGGAGTTGCCAATCTTGTCGAATTTCCGCGAAGGTTTGTCTGTTTTGGAGATGTTCTTCTCCACTCACGGTGCTCGTAAAGGTATGACGGATACGGCCTTGAAAACGGCCGATTCAGGTTATTTGACTCGTCGTTTGGTTGACGTTGCTCAAGATGTAATTATTCGTGAAGATGACTGTGGAACCGACCGTGGTCTCTTGATTCGCTCTATCACAGATGGCAAGGAAATGATTGAGGCCTTGGAAGAACGCTTGGCAGGTCGTTATACGAAGAAAACAATCAAGCATCCTGCAACAGGGGAAGTCTTGGCAGGGCCAGATGTCTTGATTACAGAAGATATGGCTCGTACGATTATTGCTGCTGGTGTAGAAGAAGTCACTATCCGTTCTGTCTTCACATGTAATACTCGTCATGGTGTTTGTCGTCATTGTTATGGTATCAACTTGGCTACTGGAGACGCAGTTGAAGTCGGTGAGGCAGTTGGTACCATCGCCGCTCAATCGATCGGTGAGCCAGGTACCCAGTTGACCATGCGTACCTTCCACACGGGAGGAGTTGCTTCGAATACCGATATTACTCAGGGTCTTCCTCGTGTCCAAGAAATCTTTGAGGCACGGAATCCAAAAGGGGAAGCCGTTATCACTGAAGTTAAGGGTGAAGTTGTAGCTATTGAGGAAGATGCTTCAACGCGGACGAAGAAAGTCTTTGTTGAAGGAGAGCTTGGTAAGGGTGAATATGTGGTACCATTTACAGCTCGTATGAAGGTTGAAGTGGGTGACCAAGTAGCACGCGGTGCAGCGTTGACGGAAGGTTCTATTCAACCAAAACACTTGCTAGCTGTTCGTGATGTTCTTTCTGTTGAAACCTATCTATTGGCTGAGGTTCAAAAAGTTTATCGTAGCCAAGGGGTAGAGATTGGAGATAAGCACATTGAGGTTATGGTTCGTCAAATGATCCGTAAAGTACGCGTTATGGATCCAGGTGACACGGATCTCCTCATGGGAACCCTTATGGATATCACAGACTTTACGGATGCCAACCGCGATGTCTTGATCTCCGGTGGTGTCCCTGCGACAGCTCGTCCAGTCTTGATGGGAATTACCAAGGCTTCCTTGGAAACCAATTCCTTCCTTTCTGCGGCATCCTTCCAGGAGACAACTCGTGTCCTTACAGACGCGGCTATCCGTGGTAAGAAAGACCATCTCCTTGGACTTAAGGAAAATGTTATCATCGGTAAGATTATTCCTGCTGGTACAGGTATGGCTCGTTACCGCAACTTGGAACCAAAAGCTGTGAATGAAGTGGAAACCATTGAAGAATTGATGGCTCCTGAGCTTGAAGTTGAAAAAGAAACAGTTGAAGAAGCGTTGACTGTTGATTAATAAGTATGTTAGAGAGTAGGAGCGAACAAGACTAGGAAATCTTGTTTGTTACAACTTCCTATTTCAAGTTGTAAGTTGAAACGGTCTGGAAAAAGACCGTTTCTCTCTCACCTCTGCACAGTTTCTGAAGGTGTTTTTGGAACCTGAACAGGGAAGAAAAAGCTCTTTCAACTACTGTGTCAGGAACGTTTCTCTACATAAAATAGGAAGGCTGAGAAGATTGTCTCAGTCTTTTTTGAGTTTTAATACTTTCTTTATCAAGGGAAATTTTATATAATATCTTCTAATAAGGGGAATCAGCTTATGTACCAAGTAGTAGAATTATATGGTGATTGTGAGCCCTGGTGGCTTTTGAACGATTGGCAGGAAGATCGTATCTCGCAGAAAGTTTTCGAAAAATATACACAGGCTCTTGCATACTATGAAGAAAAAATTCAGGAGTATCGAGCACTTTATTCCAAAGAGAGGCAAGAAGGGATAACGATGGCCGCTTTTTGGGAAGATGAGGATCAGCTCTGGTGTGAGGAGTGTGGAGACTTTTTGCAGCAGTACCATTCCTTAGTTCTACTAGAAGATGGTCGAGTGGTCTATGATCTAGATTCCTTACCTGTTGAAGATTTGATTTCGCTCAATGCTCATTGTCGGCTAGAAAAGAAAGCGAAGCGTGCATAGTGAAGTGGGTATTTGGATCAGTTCTTAGCCTAGATGCTAAGATCAGACCAAATACCTTTTTTGAGAAAGGATTTATGATGGCTGTTCAATTATTAGAATCGTGGCTCTTACAGGAGCAGAGTAAGGTACAGGACAAGTATCGCGAACTCAATGCCCTTTGCTTACGAGAGCCAGAAATTATTTTTGCTGGGGACTCGATTGTTGAATATTTTCCCCTCCAAGAATTGCTTTTAACGAATAAGATGGTTGTCAATCGTGGAGTTCGGGGCTATCAGAGTTCCCAATTGTTGGAGCATCGGACTCTTCATTTTTTTGGTCAAAATTTAGAACAGATTGTCCTGTTAATTGGGACTAATGATTTGGGAAAGGAAGTCCCCCTTGATCAGACCCTGGCGAATCTTGAGCAGCTGTTCTACCTTTTACAACACGATTATCCTTTGGTGGAGATTACCTTGCTTTCTGTTTTACCAGTTTTTGAAAGCGAGGAGACTAAAAGTAAACTCTATACTCGAAGCAATCCAGAAATTCAGAAGATGAATCAGGCTTATGAGCTTCTGGCCCAACGTTTTCCTCAGGTGAACTATGTAGATGTGGCGAGTGCATTGATGGATGAGCAAGGGCAATTGAAGAAAAGTTTTACAACCGATGGTTTGCATTTGACAGTAACCGGCTATGCTTGTTTGGTCAAGGCTTTGCAACCTTATTTGCCTCGCTGAAGAACTTGGCAAGGTCAGTCTGGTCTGCTATAATGGATGAGTTATGAAAAAAATGATTGAAAAAAATAAAGTAGTTTTCGCAGCTATTGTTTTTGCAGCGATTAGTCTAGCTTTAGTTCTCTATGTTGCGAATATTGTGCAGGGCTTTCACTATTTATTGGGAGTTTTTTCTCCTATTATTATTGGGGCAGCTTTGGCTTTTGTCTTTAATGTACCTATGAAAAAAATCGAAGGGAAGTTACGGGATTGGAAGGTGGCACCGGGTCTTTTACGGCCACTTTCGATTACCTCGGTCTTGCTTCTGTTTCTAGCGATTTTCTCGGGTGTAGTGGCTATTATTGTGCCAACTTTGGCAAGCTCTGTGAACAGTTTGACCCACACGCTTCAACAAGTGATTCCACAGATTGGATCTTGGTTAGCTTCAACGGGATTGGTGAATACAGATCAGCTTCAGGATATCTACAAATACCTTACAGATAGTGGCATTCTTAATAAAGGTGCTCAGATTTTGGCAAACTTGACGGGGAACTTAAGCGGGATTGTAGGAAATGTTTTTACGGTTATGATGGCGCTCTTTCTGATGTTTGCTATGTTAGGAAGTAAGGAACATTTGGCTTCGATTACCAATCGGATCTTAGATGTGAGTCTTCCCAAGAAAGTTGGAGATCGCTTGCGTTATGTCGGTACAGTTATGGTGGAGACTTACGATGGTTTCTTGATGGGACAGTTGATTGAAGCTTTTATCATTGGTTTTCTAGTTTTTGCAGCCTACAGCTTAGCTGGTTTACCATTTGCTTCCATGACTGCTGTTCTAGCAGGTGTCTTGTCCTTTATCCCTTATATTGGTCCTTTCACAGCTTGTGCTTTGGGTGCTGTATTTATCTTTACTATCAGTCCTTTGCAGGCTTTATTGTCGATTGTAGTTTTCCAATTGGTTCAATTAGTAGAAGGGAACTTGATTTATCCACGCGTTGTGGGTTCCCAGGTTGGCTTACCGAGTCTTTTTACCTTGGCAGCAGCTTTGATCGGTGGAAATCTTTTTGGTCTAGTTGGGATGATTTTCTTCACGCCTATCTTTGCAGTGATTTACCGTTTGGTGAAGGAGGCTGTGGAAGCGAAAGAAATCGAGAAGGAGTTATCCTCATCTGAATCTGACTAACTTGATTAGGTCCTTCGGGGCCTTTTTCATATATTTTCATAAACTTAATGAACATATATGAACATTCGTGTAATTTTTTGTAATACTCATTCAGAATCAAAATTAGCAGATATCCATTCTCTATGGACAATCGATCGTAAGCGAGTAGTTGATAAGCTTTGGATAACTTCTTGCAACTGATCAATGACTTCATTCAATGATTTAAATGC